>NZ_JBAUJR010000139.1:0-19276 GCF_049683935.1 Mycobacterium sp.
GTCTCTGAGTCAACCGGCCGCCGACGGGGTAGTACTCACCGGTGAACAAAGACAAGCCGAACACCACCGAGTCCGACGCGGGTTCGGGCGAAGCCGACAACGATGTGCTCAGCGATCCGTCCAAGGGGGCTGAGGAAGGGGCCGACTGGTCCGACGAGGGTGGTGCCACCCCCAGCGGGCCGGCGACCTGACAGTCAGTCGCGGTCGGCGAGCACCTGCTGCGCGGCGTTGTAGCCCGGGATGAAGGTGATGCCGGGGCCGCCGTGGCATCCCGCACTGGCCAGATACAGGCCTTCGATCGGAACTGGTTGATCGCCATAGCCTTTCGGCCCGGGACGATTTTGACCCATCTGCTCCGGGTGGATGAGCCCATGACAGTAGTCGCCGCCCGGTGCCCCGAACATCGTTCCCATGTGCTTGGGCGTGAACGTCGTATGGCGCAGGATCAGGCTCTCGAAGTCGGGGGCCAGTCTGGTGATCTTCTCGATGACCCGACGCCCCATCTCGGCCTTCATGTCCCCATAGCTCGAATCGCCCGACTCGATCGGGAACCACAGGGAGAACGCCGAGACCGCGTGTTTGCCCGGCGGCGCCAGGCCGGGGTCGTTGGCCGACGGTATCTGCAGTGCGATGGCGGGGTCGGCGGGAACGATGCCGCGCCCCGAGTCCTGCCACTGCTGCTGCAGCTCTTCAGGTGTGGAGAAGATACCGATCGCCGACTGGTAGTCCGGATCGTTGAGCACCTCATAGGGCTCGGCGAATGTCGGCGGTCCGTCGAGGGCGAAGTGCATCTGCAGGTAGCTGCCGCGATGGTCGATGTGCGAGAAGCGTTCTCGGATGTCGGGCGGCATCGCGGCGGGGTCGATGAGCCCGTTGACGGTCAGATCCGGCGCCACACCGGAGACGACGACAGGTGCGTGCAGCGTCGTCCCGTCCTCCAGACGCACTCCGGCGACCCGACCGTCGGCGACCACGATCTCGTCGACCTTGCTGCGCAACCTCAATTCCCCGCCGGCCGCGCCGAACATCTGCAGTAGGTGCTCGGTCACCGCGCCCATCCCGCCGCGGAACTTCTTGATCAGCGTCGCGTTCTCGTCGGGCACGGCAAGCCCGAAGGCCAGCGCGGCGGCACTGCCCGGTGTCGCGGGTCCCCGGTAGGTGGTGTTGACGGCCAGGAAGGCCAGCATGCCGCGGAGCGCGCCGTGCTTCTCCCGGTCCGGCAGATACCGGTCCAGCACATCGGTCACCGACCCGAACAGCATGTCACTGATCGCCTGGCGCTCGAATTCATTGGTGGCACAGGCATACATCTCGTCGAGGGACTTCGGCGGTTGTGCCGCATCGAAGCGACCGAGCGCCCTCGTCGGTGCCTGGCACCAGGCCATCAGACCCGCCATGCCGTTGACGGCCTCCGCGCCGTGGACCTCGTTGAGGTGGGTCAGCAGCTTCATCGGGTCGGTGTAGTAGATGACGGGATCGTCGCCGACACCCCGCAGCTGCACCGACATGACCTCGAGGTCGACGGTGGGTAGGCCGTCAAGTCCCAGCGCCTCACTGACCACCGCCGAGGTGGGCACCTGCACCGAGCCGGCGATCTCGAATCTGAAACCGTCGAAGAGCTCGACAGTGGAGGCCATCCCGCCCGGGTAGAGCTTGGAATCCAGACACAGAGTGTGTAGCCCGGCCTGCTGCATGAGCGCCGCAGCGGTCAGTCCGTTGTGCCCTGCCCCCACGACGATGGCGTCGAAGTCCGTCATCGGCTGAGGCTGACACGACACCCAGGTTTTGTCAATATTGACGAAACTTTTTGGCGCCGGAATTGCATTCCACCAGCAGCACAAGATCGAGGACGAGCCTGCCGGAATGCAATTCCGGCGATCTAGAGGCGGTCGTTGATCCCGGTTCTCAGCAGTTCCAGGGCATGCCGGCACAACCGGTCCAACTCCGACAGCGAGCGGTCCTCGCCGAGCATCCACACCTCCATCGCGCCGAACACCGCGGCCGCGATACACCGTGCGGTGACGGTGACCCGCATCCGCTCGTCGGTGCCGGGCGCAGGCGGGTCCGCCCCGGCCAGATGCCCTTCGACCGCCTCGGCGAAATCGGCCTCGACCTGGCGGAGGTGACGCAGGATCCGGCCCGGGTCGAGTTCCTGCGAGCGCATCGTGGCGATCTCGGCGACAGCCCAGTCGTCATACGGCGAGGCCATGATCGCCGACTGCACCGATTCGATGATCGACTCGTCAGCGGAGCGCACGGCCAGTGCAGCCCGAAACCAGTGCAGACCGGCGTCGTAGTCGGCGAACAGCAGATCGTGTTTGGATGCGAAGTGTCGATAGAACGTCCTAAGCGATACCCCGGCATCTGTGGCGATCTGTTCGGCCGACGTGTCCTCGACGCCCTGAGCAAGGAAACGGACCACTGCCGCCCGTCGCAGGGCTTCCCTGGTGCGCTCACTGCGCGCCGTCTGGGCCGGTCGGACCATCTGCGTAAGTTACCTCACCCCGCAACGTCAATATTGACAAAAGCTTCAGCCACGGCCGTCGGTCGCCACAGCCCTGTTGACAGGTCGGACCCCGTCGCTTTGACTTGCTGGTCAACGAGTTTGCCGACGATCCATTCGACGTCGCGACCGATCTGCCGGGAGGGGCGCAACGGCGGCGCAGTTTTTAGACGGCGCCGGCACGAATTGAGATCGAGCAGATGACCATCAAGAGATCGCGGTGTAGCGCCGCACATCACAGGGGGAGCTTGTGAAAGTTCATCATCTGAACTGCGGCACGATGCAGCCACCCGGGGTGGGTCCACTGGTGTGTCATGTGCTGCTCATCGAAACCGACAGCGGGTTGGTGCTCATCGACAGCGGGTTCGGCTCGTTGGACTGCGCCAAGCGCGCTCGCTTCGGGCAGATCCGGCGCCACCTCATCCGTCCGGTGTTCGACCCTGCCGAAACCGCCTTGAGCCAGATCGAGAAGCTCGGGTACGAGCGCTCCGACGTCCGCCACATCGTCCTCACCCACTTCGACGCCGACCACATCGGAGGCATCGTCGACTTTCCCGACGCACAGATCCACATCACGGCCGCAGAAGCCGTCGGCGCCATGCGGTCCCGCTCATATCGAGACCGGGTGCGCTTTCGGTCTGTGCAGTGGGCGCACGGCCCCAGGATCGTCGAGCACGACGTCACCGGGGAGGCATGGCGCGGCTTCGCGGCCGCCAAGGAACTCTCGGAGATCTCTCCCGGCTTCGTGTTGGTGTCCCTGCCCGGTCACACCCGGGGGCATGCCTGCGTTGCTGTCGATGCCGGCCATCGTTGGATACTGCATTCCGGCGATGCCTTCTACCACCACGGGACCATCGAGGGTTCTCCGCCGACACCGGTAGCGACAGCCAAACTCGAGAAGCTCATCGCCTTCGATCGGAAGATGGTGCGGAACAACCATTTACGCCTCGCCGAGCTACATCGTCGCCAGGACCCGGACCTGATGATCGTGTGCTCGCACGACGCGGTGCTCTATGAGCGGGCCAGGGCTACCGCGCTGGTGTGATCAGGCCTGGACGCCGAAGCACGCCGGTAGACCACCACCCGCCCGCCCAGGTGTGGCGCAGTCGCGATGCCACGCGACCTGCGGCGCTCCGCCGGAGCATTGGTGGTCGAGAACTCGAACTCGCGCAACATTTCTCGCAAGAATACAGTCATCGGCGCCGCGAAGGCGGCACCGATGCAGCGTCGGACGCCTCCGCCGAACGGGATCCACGTCAGCGAGTCCGGACTCCGGCCGACGAACCGGTCCGGGTCGAACTGCTGCGGCTCGGCGAAATGACGCGGCGAATTGTGCATCAGCGCGATGCTGGGCATGATGCCGTGACCTTCGGGGATGACCCAGTCCCCCAGGCGGATCCGTTGCTTGGCCACCCGGAACATCGCCTCGATGACAGGTCTGGTCCGTTGAACCTCCCAGACGGTGGCCTGCGTGAGTTCGGTGCCGCCGGCATCGACTTCCGCAGTCAATCGACGCAGCAGCTCCGGATGTCTGCGCAGCCGCTCCAGCGCCCAGGCCAAGGTGGTGGCGGTGGTTTCGTGACCTGCCGCCAGCAGCGTCAGCAGCTCGTCGGCGATGTGCTCGTCGGCGAGCACCGACCCGTCCTCGTGGCGCGCACTCATCAGCAGCGCCAGCACGTCCCTGCGATCGTCGAACCCGGGATCGGTACGTGCCTGGGCGATCAGGGAGGCGATGACCTCGTTGTAGCGGGTGCGCGATCTCAGCACCCGCCCCCACGGGCTCCACGGCCCGAGATCCTTGCGCAGCGCCGGGGGCAGCACCACCATCAGAGACGCCAGCGGAACCATCGGGGGAAGCAATCGACGAAGTTCGTCGAGCTCGGCGTCACGCGCCCCGAATACCGCCCGCAGGATCGCGTTGAGGGTGATCCTCATCATCGGTTCGAGCGTCGAGAACTCGCGGCCCTCCGGCCAGTTCGCGGTCTCCCTGCTGACTTCGTCGGCGACGATCGCTTCGTAATCGATCATCCGTCTACCGTGGAACGGGGGAAGCAGCACCTTGCGGCGAGCGCGGTGCTCGTCACCGTCGAGGCTGAACGACGAGCCGGGGCCCAGCACCGCACCGAGGTTGGAAGCGCGGTTGGCCAGCTCGCTGTTGGCCGCGAAGAGCTCCCTGACCAGCGCCGGGTCGCTGATCACCATGGTGGGACCGAAGATCGGCAGCTCGATCGTGAAGCTCTCGCCGTATCGTGCGGAGATCGCGGCCAGAGCGCGGCGGCGCGCAGTGAAAAAGCCCAGCGCCGCGGCGACTTTCGGGATAGGTGGGCCCGGCGGCAAGCGGACGGGATCGGTGGTGACCTCAGCCATCGTCAGCCCCCGTGCGGACTCAGCAGGGCGATCGACGCGTCAACGGCCTCGTCCGTGACGTCGCTCATCCGGCCGCCCTCCTCCACGGTGATCGCCGTCAGCTCGCGCAGACCGCCGAGCAGCATGATGATTCGCCGCCGTGACACCGGACCGATGCCGGCCGCGCGAAATTCATCGGTGGCGCCGAGTGCGCCGACCATGTCGATGAAACTCTCCATGGCGTCTCGCTGCAGTCCCCGGGCTGCAGCCCCCAGGGCGGGCACGTCCCGGATCCAGCTGACCATCAGCGCCGAGCGCGCCTCCCCGGAGGAGATCCACGCCTCGATGGCCTGGCGCACCTGCTTCTGCCACGGCGCGCTGGAATCGACTGCGTCGGAGATCTGTCGGACCTGCGCGGCGTTCGCGTCCGAGAGCAGCGCGACGAAGCACGCCTCCTTGCTGTCGAAATGCTCGTAGAAAGTCCGCCGGGAGGTTCTCGCCCGACGGACGATGGAGGCGACCGTGGTCTTGACGTAGCCGTCCTCGGCGATCGACGCCTCCAGGGCAACGAGCAGCCGCCGGCGAAAGTCGCCCCTGTCGGCATCGGCGCTGCTGTTCGGGTCGGTACCAGTCATGTCTCGGACATGATTCCACGACTACCTGCAGTAGTTGCGGGTGGCGAAGTCGACGGCCTGCCGATACAGCGGGTCCAGCCCGCGTGCCTGGATGACCGCCGCCTTGGCTGCGTCGAGGTCGGCGCGACACATCGGCGAGTGCAGCACCTGCCACTCGTCGGCCATCTCGGTGACCATCGTTCGGTTGAGCCCGTCGATGGTGGACCGCGAGGCCGACAGATCGGGCGCATCGGCAGGAGCCACCGCGGGGTCGAATTTCCACTGAGCAAGCCGGGTGTACTGGATGGCGGTGGTGGCGTCGATCTGGTCGCGGAACACGGCCGTCACATACGCCGGGTCGATGTCGCGGTCCGTCGCCTGGCCGGCGACAGCGTCGAGCACCTGCTGGCTCGCGCACGGGGTCCTCGATCAGCCCGCCGCCGACGAATTTGGAGGCGGCCACGGGCTCTGCGACCTGCAGCCGCTGCGCGGCGGCGTCCACCAACGGAAACAGCGGATTCGGTGGTTGGCCGGATGCGGCGGGGGCGAGGGAGAGGAACGCAGCAAGAGCGGCACACGAGGCGACAGTGCGCATCAACCAGTTGATCATGCTGTGGCCAGGGCCGGGATCGAACCGGCGACCTTCCGCTTTTCAGGCGGACGCTCGTACCAACTGAGCTACCTGGCCGGACGGCACCGATCACTTCAACCACGAAGTGCCTCGCCGCAATGGCGACCCTGACGGGACTCGAACCCGCGACCTCCGCCGTGACAGGGCGGCGCGCTAACCAACTGCGCCACAGGGCCTTACTGTGCAACTCCCCCACCGATCGGGTCGCTGCGAGTACCCCCTACGGGATTCGAACCCGTGCTACCGCCGTGAAAGGGCGGCGTCCTAGGCCACTAGACGAAGGGGGCCAGGCCGAATCTCTTCGGGGTACTCACAACATCCATCTCGTTGGGAGCTTCGATAGCTTAGGGTACTGACACCCAAATCCTCAAACGAGCCGGGCGCCGCTATCCTTTGCAGAGCCTTTCCGCATCCACCCACACGCCCCTATAGCTCAGTTGGTAGAGCTACGGACTTTTAATCCGCAGGTCGCAGGTTCGAGCCCTGCTGGGGGCACCAGAGAAGCCGCGCGCGACGAAAGCTCAGCGGAAGTAGAGCTCGTCGCCGGATGGGTAGCCGCCACCGGTGGTGGTCACGTGGACGTGGTCGTAATGCCCGTATCCGCCGGATCGCCCGCCTCCGGGCGTGTAGTACGCGCCACGCCAGATCGCGTCCTGGATTCCGAAACGCTCGGCGTTGGCCATCACGTAGGCGACGACCTGATTCCCGAGGGCGATTCCCGCCTGCGACGTCGGATTGGGGATCATCACGTCGATCGCCAAGCCGTTGGGGTGCCATTGCAACGAATCCTGGCGATGCCCGCCGATGTTCGTGATCTCGGGGAACACTGCGCTGATGCTGCGTGCGGTCAGGATGGTGCGGACCTGCAGACCGCGCTCCGGCGCGGCCCCCGCCGGCAGAGTGCGGCTGACGACGCGCCACCTCGATGCGGAGACCAGCGACACCCCCTCCGGCGCCGTGCTCGCACTGGCCTGGACGATGGTTCTGGCCGGGTCGGGCAGGACGGGCGGCGACGCGACGACCTCGACGCAGCAGAGCGGGGTCGACTCTTCGACGACAACGGGCGCCTGCTCGGCGACGGGGGTCACTTCAGCTGCCTCGAGAGGAGGCCCTGCGTCGCCCCTGACGACAAGAAACAGAGCTGCGGGTGCGAGAACCGAGGCCACGAAGACAGACGGGTGGCGTCGCTCGTCAGCTAGAGAGTGCCGGCCCACGCCAAGCAACATAACCGGAAACGGTGGAAAGTACAGCACCGGTCGAGAAAATAGAACACGGCGCGCTGATCGTTACCCGACCGGTACTCGTCGGTTAGCGAAGGTATACGTCAACTCGCCGGCCTCGAGCAGCAACGGCGTTGATGCAGGTCAGAGGCGACAGTCACGCAATAGCGAACAGCAACGCCACGACCGTCAGCACGCCGAGAATCCCCAGCACCACCGCGACGGCCCACGGTGCGCCGGTACGGCGTGGTTGGTGCACAGTTTCGTCCACCCCGTCCAGGCTGGCGAGCATCTGCCCGGCGCTGTGGAAACGCCACCGCGGATCGCGTGACATCGCCCGCTCGATGGTCAGCGCAAGCGCCGGATCGATATCCGGCCGCAGCGTGGTGAGCGGTGTCAGGTGTCCCGCCGCGATCGCATCCGCCAGGGCGCACAGGTTCGCCTGGGGGTAGGCCCTGCGTGCCGTCAGCGCCTCGTAGGCGACGACGCCGAGCGAATACAGGTCGTCACTGGCCGTCGCCGGCCGCCCCGCGATCCGGTCGGCTGGGAGATAGGCCATCGTCCCGAAGATGCGGTTGGTGAGCGTCTGCGGCGTGTCCGCGCTCTTCGCGACACCGAAGTCGGCGATCTTCGCCACTCCGAGCGGAGTGAACAGAATGTTGGCCGGCTTGATGTCGCGGTGCAGTACGCCGCGGGAGTGCGCCGCACCGAGTGCGGACAACACGTCTCTCATGATCGCGCGGACCTGCTGGCTGGACAGCGGTCCGCCACGTGCCAGTACGTCGGCCAGATTCTGCCCCGGGAGGCGCTCCAACACGATGTACGGCCTGCCGTAGTGAATGCCCGAGTCGTGCACGGCAACCACGTGCGGGTGGTTGAGCCGGGCGGCAGCGTGGGCCTCGGTCGCGAATCGACGCCTGCTGTCGGGCTGGGTTCCCAGTGACGGATACAACAGTTTGACCGCCACCGGCCGCCTCAGCCGGATGTCCCAGCCGTCGCGCACTTCGGCCATGCCGCCGCGGCCGAGAACGCCCCGAAGCTCGTAGCGTCCGCCCAGAACCTCCGGCGCGTGCATGACCTCAAACTAGCCGCCCGGGCACAAAAGCAAACCTCGGCGAGCATCCACAGACCCCGGCACTCCGCGAAATCGTATGATCGGCAGCGTGTTCTACCAGCCTGTTCGCCCACCGTTCTGGCGCCGCCACACGGTGATGACTGCGCTGGCGCCGGCGATGGCGTCGTGGTGGCTGTGGCACGGGTGGTACGAGGCGCTCGCAGTGGCGGCCGTCGTCGGGCTGTTGATCGCCGCCCACCGGCACCGGCGCACCGTGGCGGTGCGTGACGCAGGCCTGCGGGCTCGCGCCGAGTACGAGCACCGACTCAGCCTGGCAGGAGACCCTCGTGGGGTGTTCGGCCGATATCCGCCGGTGCAGCCGGGCTGGTATCCCGATCCCTGCCCCGCCATCGGGGCTCGCCAGAACCGTTACCAGTTGCGCTATTTCGACGGCGCGGTGTGGACGCCCCACGCGGTATCGCGCTAGCCGTCACCTAGACGGGCGGGCCCTCGATGCCGACGCCGATCGTGATGTGCGGGTGCGCCGTCGGGTCCAGCCACTGCAGTATCGAACGCATCTGATCCCGGCCGACGGCCACACATCCCCAGGTGGGTTCACCGTCGGACACATGCAGGAAGATGCCCGCGGAACGGCCGGGTATCCGCTGCGGGTTGTGCTCGATGAGTACCGCGTAGTCGTAGATCGGTCCCGAATCGAAGAGGTTCTCAGCGTCCTCGGAATAGATCTCGGCGGCATGGACATGCGTGTTGTAGGTGGGCGAGTCGACGTCCTCGTCCCACCAGTCCGCGTCGGTCGTCTGGAAGTAGGGCATGCGGGTACCGGGATTGGGCTCTCTGCCGAAAGCCTGACCGAGCGGGAACGTTCCCACCGGGGTACGGAAGACGTCGTCGGCGGGAGCCCCGAGACCGAGCTCGCCGAAGTCGGCAGGCGTCGGGCCCAGAACGACCCGCCACTGAGAACCGGAGCGTTCGTACGCGGTGAGGCTTCCCGTGGGCGACTCGGCGACGGGAGCACTGACGACGATCATCTGCGTAGGCCGGGAATCCGGCTGCCCCGCTGCCGGACTCGCCAACGCGGTGCCCGCGATCAACAGAACCGGTCCGACGCCCCTGGCGAGCTTGCTCAGCACCACCCGAAGGTAGCTCAGCGGTAGACCTTCGGGCTGTAGTAGTGCGGGTCGTCCCGGTACTCGACGGGCGGGAGGTTGCGCGCCGGGGTTTCGACGAGCGGCGCGTCGGCCGGCAACCGCCCGTGCGCGCGATCCCAGGCCGAACGTTTCCGGGGATGCATCAGCATCCGCTTCGGCAGCAGCCTGGTCGCCTGGAACACGACCCGGCCGAAGAGACGGTGCAGCCGTTCCTGGCGGGGCGACCACGTCAGGCCCATCAGCTCGCGGACCGGCGGGTCGAACAATCCCACGGTGGTGAAGTTGAAGAATCTCTGCAGCGCCGTCACATTGAGCCGCCACATCCAGTCGGGCATCCATTCCAGCGACGGATGCTTGGTCATGGTGGACAGGTCGAGTACCTCGCGCGCGGCCCAATTGTTCTCCAGGACATTGCGGCACATGTGATCCCAGTACTCCTGGAATTCCTCCCAGGTGTTCGGCACCGGCCGCATGCTCATGCCGTACATCCGGTACCACTCGACGTGCTCGTCGAAGAGTTGGCGCTTCTGCGCCTCGGTGAGGCCACCACCGAGCCATTCCGCGGCGAGCAGCGTCGACTTGAAGAACGTGGCGTGTGCCCAGTAGAAGACCTCGGGGTTCAGCGCGCTGTATCTGCGGCCCTGGTCGTCGACACCTTTGATGCCGATGTGATAGTCGCGGACCTGAGCGCCGGTCCTCGGCGCCCGATCGCCGTCGAACACCACGCCGCCGATCGGATAGACCGATCGATAGAGTCGCTGCATCCGCTCCAGGAAGAAGATCGAGTGCTGCGCAACGGCCGCTCCGAGTTGCGGATGCATGTTCTGCATGGACCCGGCCCACGGTCCCTGCAGCATGCCCGTCCACTGACCGAAGTACTTCCAGGTCAGCGACTCCGGACCGAGAGGCGCAGGCACCGAGTCGTACCCCCCGGGCGCCGCCGGGCAGCCGGCTGCAGCCGCCGCAGATCCGGTATCGGATGCGCTGGTCACAGGGCACGAGGCAGACGTATCTTGAGTCACCAGGTGATCTTTCCGTGAAAGTGTCTTGTCGCCCGCACGATATTTTGACTACGAGCGTTGTCAACAAAGCTTAGGAGTGATGTGCCGTCCGGTCAACGACGCGGCAGATGGTCGGGTGTCCCGCTGCAGGATCGCCAGGCACTTCGCCGCGGCGAGCTGATCACCGCTGGGATCGCGCTGCTGGGAAATCGCGGCGGTCCGACGCTGACCGTGCGCGCAGTCTGCCGGGCTGCAGGCTTGACCGAGCGCTACTTCTACGAAAGCTTCGCCGACCGGGACGAGTACGTCGCGGCCGTGTACGACGACGTGTGCAACACCGCGATGGCGACGCTGATGAAGTCCGGCAGCCCGCGAGACGCCGTCGAACGTTTCGTGGCGCTGATGGTCGATGACCCCGCGCGGGGCCGGGTCCTGCTGCTCGCCCCCGAGGCCGAACCGGTGCTGGCACGGTCGGGCGCGGAGTGGATGCCGAACTTCATCGACCTTCTCCAGCAGAAGCTCACCCGGATCACCGACCCCACCGCCCAGGCGATGATTGCGACAGGCCTCATCGGGGCACTCAGCGCACTGTTCACGGCGTATCTCGACGGTCGACTGGCCGCCACTCGGGAGCAATTCATCGACCACTGTGTTGAGCTACTGCTCAGCCGGGCGGCGACGGAACGTCCCGCCGACCTCGGCATGAGCCGTGGCGCGGTGACTTGAATGTGACCGGGATACACAGATATATTGACTGCACCCATCAGGTACAGATAAACCGGGAGGTGTCGTGCCGAAAGACCTGACCGACCTGCAGCTGCTGACCGAGCTCGAGCCCGTCGTCGAGCAGAACGTCAACCGCCACATGCGGATGCGCAAGGACTGGAATCCGCACGACTACATCCCGTGGTCCGACGGCAAGAACTACTACGCCCTCGGCGGCCAGGACTGGGATCCGGAGCAGTCGAAGCTCTCCGACGTCGCCCGCACGGCGATGATCACCAACCTGCTCACCGAGGACAACCTGCCGTCCTACCACCGCGAGATCGCGATGAACTTCGGCATGGACGGACCGTGGGGTTTCTGGGTCAACCGTTGGACGGCCGAGGAGAACCGGCACGGTATCGCCCTGCGCGACTACCTCGTCGTCACCCGCGCAGTCGACCCCGTCGAACTCGAACAGCTGCGCATCGAGCAGATGACCCGCGGCTTCAGCCCCGGCCAGAACGATCAGATCGAGGCCGACCTGTTCGCCGACAGCCTCTTCGATTCGGTCATCTACGTGACGTTCCAGGAGCTCGCCACCCGCGTGTCGCACCGCAACACCGGCAAGGCCTGTGAGGATCCCATCGCCGACCAGTTGCTGCAGCGGGTCTCGGCCGACGAGAACCTGCACATGATCTTCTACCGCGACGTCACCGAGGCGGGCTTCGAGATCGCCCCCGACCAGGCGATGAAGTCGCTGCACAAGGTGCTTCGCAACTTCAAGATGCCCGGATACACCATCCCGGACTTCCGCCGCAGGGCCGTCACGATCGCTTCCGGCGGTGTCTACGACCCGCGGATCCACCTCGACGACATCGTGATGCCGGTGCTCAAGAAGTGGCGCATCTTCGAGCGCGAGGACTTCAACGGCGAATCCGCCCGGATGCGCGACGACCTCGGCGTCCTGGTCGACGAACTCCAGGAGGCCGTCGACAAGTTCGAGGTCGCCAAACAGCGCCGCCTCGAGCGGTTGGCCCAGATGGCGGAGAAGAAAGCCGCCAAGGCTCAGCTGGTCGGATCATCAACCTCGTAACCACCGCTCCCCGACCGGCCCGATCTGCGTTGCGGATCGGGCCGATCGCGTTGCGCAGCCCCGTCGTGCTCGCCCCGATGGCCGGGGTGACGAATGTCGCATTTCGCACGCTGTGTCGCGAATTGGAGTTGGCTCGGGCCGGGACCGTGAGCGGACTGTACGTGTGCGAGATGGTGACCGCGCGCGCCCTCGTCGAACGTCACCCGGTCACGATGCACATGACGACCTTCGCGCCGGAGGAATCCCCGAGGTCACTTCAGCTCTACACCGTCGACCCGGAGAACACCTACGCGGCGGCCAAGATGATCGCCGACGAGGGCTTGGCCGACCACATCGACATGAACTTCGGCTGCCCCGTCCCGAAGGTCACCAGACGCGGCGGCGGCGCGGCGCTGCCGTTCAAGCGTCGGTTGTTCGGCCAGATCGTGGCGGCTGCGGTACGCGCTACCGAAGGCACCGACATTCCCGTCACCGTGAAGTTCCGCATCGGTATCGACGACGACCACCACACCCACCTCGATGCCGGACGGATCGCGGCGCAGGAAGGGGCGGCTGCAGTCGCCCTGCACGCCCGCACTGCCGCGCAGCGGTACTCCGGCACCGCCGACTGGGAACAGATCGGTGCGTTGAAAGCCCACGTCACCGATGTTCCGGTTCTCGGGAACGGTGATATCTTCGACGCCCGAGATGCGCTGGACATGATGACCGCGACAGGCTGCGACGGCGTCGTGATCGGCCGGGGTTGTCTGGGCCGGCCGTGGCTTTTCGCCGAACTGTCCGCCGCGTTCACCGGGGTACCGGCGCCCACCCCGCCGACACTCGGCGAGGTCGCGACGATCATCCGTAGGCACGGCGAGCTCCTCGCGGCACACTTTGGAGAGGACAAGGGAATGCGGGACATCCGCAAGCACGTGGCGTGGTACCTGCACGGGTTCCCGGCGGGAGCCGACCTTCGCCGGTCGATGGCACTGGTCAAGACGATCTCCGAGCTCGACGATCTCCTCGGGGAGCTGGACCCCGACGTGCCGTTTCCGCCGGCCGCCGCAGGACCTCGCGGACGGCAGGGCTCCCCCGGGTCGGTGACCCTCCCCGAGGGCTGGCTCAATGATCCCGATGACTGCACAGTGCCCGTCGGGGCGGATGTCATGCACTCGGGCGGCTGAGCTCAACGGTGTCGAGACAGTGTCGAAAGAGTCCCGAGACACCATCGACCCCTTAGTCCGGCTAGCCGTTTCACAGGTTGTCTCAGTACGATGAGGGTTCACATGCCTGTCTCCGGTCGCGGAGCAGGCGCGAGTGCTCTAGACAGTTAACAGGCATTCGGCGCTCTCGGCGCCGAGGTGCGATGACGCACTAACGCCGTTGGGAAGCTGGAAGGCCGGTACGAACATGAGTGACGGCGGTAACGCCACTCCTGGCCGTCCCCTCCCCGGCGACGACGACAGGGCCGACGACCAGGCCCACCCTGACTGGCTTACCCGATCGCGGCAGCCGATGCCAGGCGCCGCGCCGTGGGAGCGTGCAGTCGACCCGCACCGCTCCAGCGATGCAGGAAGCGAAGCCCCGCCACCCGAACCGGTCACCGTCGCTGACCTGATCGCGAAGATCAGGGGCGACGCCCCCCTCTCGGAACCGAGACGCCACCGCGCCGAACCAGAGCCCGAAGACGAAGCCGACCGTGGATATCTGGCCGAACCCCCAGGCCCAGCCGAATCCGAAGAACTGGCCGATCCCGAGCCGTATCCCGACCTGGACGACCTCGACACCGCCGTTCTGCCCGTGGTGGCGTCGCCGGTCTCCGAAATCCCCTTCCTCGCCGGCCCACGGGCGCGCCCCCCGGTCGCCGAGCCCACAAAACGCAGCCATCACCGCAGCGTGGTGGTGGGACGGGTGGCCGCGGCGCTGATCGCCGTTCTCGCACTCGCATTGACCGGCGGCGCCTGGCAGTGGCAGTCATCGAAGAACAATCTGCTCAATCGGGTCTCGGCGCTGGACCCGGATTCCCGCGACATCGTGGACCCGAATGCGCAGTTCGGCGACGAGAACTTCCTGATCGTCGGCGTCGACAGCCGCTTCGGCGACAACCTCGAAATGGGCGCGGGCACCACCGAGGACGCGGCCGGCTCGCGGTCGGACACCATCATGCTGGTCAACATCCCCGCCAACCGTGAACGTGTGGTCGCGGTGTCGTTCCCGCGAGACCTCGAGATCGACCCCATGCAGTGCGAACCGTGGAACCCCGAAACCCGCGAGTACGGGCCGATCATGGACGAAGAATCGCCGATGTACGGCATGGAGACCGTCCACACCGAATACAAGCTGAACTCGGCCTTCGCCGTCGGTGGGCCCAAATGTCTGGTCAAGGTGGTCCAGAAGTTGTCGGGGCTGCACGTCAACCGCTTCATGGCCGTCGACTTCGCCGGATTCTCCAAGATGGTCGACGCCCTCGGCGGTGTCGAGGTGTGCAGCACCACCCCGATCGAGGACTACGAGCTCGGCACGGTGTTGCCCGTCGCCGGACGCCAGGTGGTCGACGGCCACACCGCACTGAACTATGTACGCGCCCGGCAGGTGACCACCGAGATGAACGGCGACTACGGCCGGATCAAACGCCAGCAGCTGTTCCTGTCCTCGCTGCTGCGTTCGCTGATCTCCAGCGAAACCTTCTTCTCGTTGTCCAAGCTCAACAACGTGGTCAACATGTTCATCGGTGACAGCTACGTCGACAATCTCGACACCAAAGACCTCGTGAACCTCGGCCAGTCGGTGCAGGGCGTGTCGGCAGGTCGCATCACCTTCGTGACCGTGCCGACGGTCGGATACGCCGACGAGTGGGGCAACGAGATCCCGCGCACCGACGACATGCGCGCGCTGTTCGCGGCGATCATCAACGACGACCCCCTCCCCGAGGAACGCAACGCGGACGACTCCCCGGTGCCCGGCACCGAGACGCTGGCCGGTGCCGGCGACCCGAACTCCGACGATCCCGCCACCGACGGCGGTGAGCTCGTCGACGCCGTGGCCACCGATCCGCAGGCCGTCACCGTGCAGGTCTCCAACGCGACCGCCGAGAGCGGTCTTGCCGCCACTGCGGCGGACTCGTTGCAGACGCACGGCTTCAACGTCACGACCCCCGACGACTACCCGGGTCCGCTGACGGATACGACGGTGTTCTTCTCATCCGGCAACGAAGAAGCCGCCGCCACCGTCGCCTCGTCGTTTGCGAACCCGACCATCGAGCGGGTCAACGGCATGGGTGATGTGGTGCAGGTGGTGCTCGGCAGCGACTTCAACTCCGTCGCCGCCCCCACCCCCAGCGGATCTCCCGTGCAGGTCCGGGTGCTCCAGGGCTCCAGCAGCACCACGTCGACTGAACTGCCCGAGGATCTGACGGTCACCAACGCCGCCGACACCACCTGCGAGTAGTGCCGGCATCGTCTGGGCAGGCGGCATTCACCTGTCGTTCACCCACCAGTTCGTGACGAACGGGCAGGTCAGACCGTAGGCTGGACTCCATGCGAACCGCGTACCACGAACAACTTGATGCCCTGAGCAGCCAACTCGGCGAGATGTGCGGCTTGGCCGGGCTCGCCATGGAGCGGGCCACCCAGGCCCTGCTTCAGGCAGATCTGGCGCTTGCCGAGCAGGTCATCACCGATCACGAGAAGATCGCCGCCATGAGCGTGCGCGCCGAGGAGAACGCCTTCGTTCTGCTCGCGCTGCAGGCGCCGGTGGCCGGTGATCTGCGGTCCGTCGTGAGCTCAATCCAGATCGTCGCCGACGTCGACCGGATGGGCGCGCTGGCACTGCACGTCGCCAAGATCGCACGGCGCCGCCACCCTCAGCATGCGCTGCCCGAGGAGGTCAACGGGTACTTCGCCGAAATGGGCCGGCTTGCAGTCGAACTCGGTCAGAGCGCCCAGGAGGTCTTGATATCACGGGACCCGGAGAAGGCCGCCCGGATCCGCGAAGAAGACGATGCGATGGACGACCTGCACCGGCACCTGTTCTCGGTGCTGATGGACCGCGAGT
Source organism: Mycobacterium sp. (assembly GCF_049683935.1). Lineage (GTDB taxonomy): Bacteria > Actinomycetota > Actinomycetes > Mycobacteriales > Mycobacteriaceae > Mycobacterium. The sequence continues at coordinate 16,369 of NZ_JBAUJR010000139.1, forward strand.
GGAAGCACGGCGTCGCCGCGGCCGTCGACATCACGCTGTTGGGCCGGTTCTACGAACGCTTCGCCGACCACGCGGTCGAGGTGGCCCGTCGGGTCATCTTCCAGGTCACCGGCAGCAACCCCGACGAGACGGAGCTGCCGCTTCCTCGTTGAGCCACAACGCAATACGAAGGAACCCCCCGGGAGATCCCGGGGGGTTCCTTCGTTGCGGGTACGGACCTAGCCGAACCGACCGGAGATGTAGTCCTCGGTGGCCTTCTGGGTCGGGTTGGAGAAGATCTTCTCGGTTTCGTCGATCTCGACGAGGCGGCCCGGCTTGCCGGTGGCCTCGAGGTTGAAGAACGCCGTCTGATCGCTGACACGCGCTGCCTGCTGCATGTTGTGCGTGACGATGACGATCGTGTAGTCCTGCTTCAGTTCTGAGATCAGGTCCTCGATCGCCAGAGTCGAGATGGGGTCGAGCGCCGAGCACGGCTCGTCCATCAGGAGCACGTCAGGCTGCACGGCGATGGCGCGGGCGATGCACAGTCGTTGCTGCTGACCGCCGGACAGACCGCCGCCGGGCTTGTCCAACCGGTCCTTGACCTCGTTCCACAGGTTGGCGCCCTTGAGGGACCGCTCGGCGACCTCATCGAGGTTCTTACGTGCCCCCTGCAGCTTCAGCCCGGCCACCACGTTGTCGCGGATCGACATGGTGGGGAACGGGTTCGGTCGCTGGAACACCATGCCGATCGTCTTGCGGACGCTCACCGGGTCGATGCCGGAGGCATAGATGTCCTCACCGTCCAGCAGTACCGAGCCCTCCACCCGGGCACCGGGCAGCACCTCGTGCATCCGGTTCAGCGTGCGCAGCACGGTCGACTTACCGCAGCCCGACGGGCCGATGAACGCCGTGACACTGCGCGGCGTGACCGACAAACCCACGTCGGCGACGGCGTGGAACGAACCGTAGTAGATGTTGAGATCTTTGAGATCCAGCCGCTTGGCCATGAGGCTCCTAAACTCTGTTCCGCGTCAGGTATCGGTTGATGAATGCCGCGGCGATGTAGAGCGCCGCGATGATCACGATCAGGGTCAGCGCGGCGCCCCAGACCCGCAGCACGCCCGCCGCTTCCGGGTTGACCAACTCGGTGAAGATCAGCAGGGGCAACGACGCCATGTTGCCTTCGAAGGCGTCCATGTTGATCGACCGGCTGTAGCCGACAAGCACCAGCACCGGGGCCGTCTCGCCCATCACCCTGGCCAGCGCCAGCAGGATGCCACTGATCATGCCCGGCAGTGCGGTGGGCACGACGACCCGAACGATGGTCTTCCACTTCGGAATTCCCAGGGCGTAGGACGCTTCCCGCAACTCGTCGGGGACGAGCTTCAGCATCTCCTCGGTGTTGCGGACGACGACGGGCAGCATCAGCAACACCAACGCCAGCGACACGGCGAAGGCGCTCTGCTCAAAACCCAGGGTCGAGATCCACAGCGCGAAGATGAAGAGTGCAGCCACGATCGACGGCACGCCGGCGAGGATGTCGACCATGAACGTGGTGACCTTGGCGAACCGGCCGCGGCCGTATTCGACGAGGTACACCGCGGCCATCACGCCCAGCGGCACCGACAGCACCGCTGCGATCGCCGCCTGGATGAGGGTGCCGTAGATCGCGTGGTAGACACCGCCGGCCATCTGCTCGGGCAGCACGCCGGACAGCGAGTTCGTCCACCACGTCGATGAGGTGATCGCGGTGATGCCTCTGGCCAGAACGGTGTAGATGAGCCAGACCAGCGGGATCATCGCAATCACGAACGATGCGGTGAACAGTGTTGTCGCGAGGCCGTTCTTGAACTTGCGGTTGGCGCTGACCGGGTGGAAGGTGGGTCCCTTCACCGCCTGGTCGAGTGTTGCCGTCATCCTCCACTAACCCTTCCGCCGGCCGCTGCACGTGCCAGCGCGTTGACGACGAACGTCAGCGCGAACAGCACGAAGCCGGCGGCGATGTAAGCACCTGTCGGCAGCGGAGAGCTGAATTCAGCTGCCGCCGAGGCGATCTTGGATGCGAACGTGTAGCCGCCGTCGAACAGCGACCAGGAGCCCGCCTGCGCGGCGGTGCGCAGGATGATCAGGATGGCGATCGTCTCACCGAGCGCGCGACCGAGGCCCAGCATCGACGCAGCGATCATGCCGCTGCGGCCGTACGGGAACACCGTCATCCGGATGACTTCCCACTTGGTCGCGCCGAGCGCCTGCGCGGCCTCGACGTGACCGCGGGGGGTGAGCGCAAAAACCTCACGGGTGACCGAAGTGATGATCGGCAGGATCATCACCGCGAGCACGATTCCCGCGGTGAAGATCGTTCCGCCGCCTGCCAGGGACACGTTGCCTTCCGAGAAGAGGAAGAACCAGCCCAGGCTGTCGTTGAGGAACGTCGCCACGGGTGTCAACCAGGGGGCGAGCACGAAGATGCCCCACAGGCCGAAGACGATGGACGGCACCGCCGCCAGCAGATCGACCAGCATCGCAAAGGGCCGCGCCAACTGCTTGGGCGCGTAGTTGGTCAAAAAGGCCGCGATGCCGATCGCGATGGGGACAGCAATGACCAGCGCGAACACCGAACTGAGCACCGTGACCATGAACAGGTCACGGATGCCGAAGCGGAGGTTGCCCGGGTCGGTGGTGAGGAACTCGGTGCTGAACAGGAAGTTGGCCTGGTTGGCCTGCAGCGACGGGATCGCCTTGATGATGAGGAACAGCGCCATCAGCGCGATGGCGCCGATGATGGTGGCCCCGGCGGCGATCGCGATGGACTTGAAGACGGTGTCGCCCCAACGTCCGCCGCCCTGCCTCAACGCAGACCCCTTTCCAGTTGTGGTTGGCATGTCGGGAGTATCCCCGCCCCGCGGGGGGCTCGCCGGTTTAACCG
>NZ_JBAUJR010000140.1:0-1848 GCF_049683935.1 Mycobacterium sp.
TGTCGCTGCATGCCCCGGACTCCACGGCGTCGCGCGGCGCCACCGCCGCCACCGAGTCCCGGAACGCGACGGTGACGCTGTCCTCGAAGGCACGAATGAACAGGCCGTTGCGCCCCGCTTCGATGCCGCCGGGCGGGATCGTGGACAACACCAGACCGCCGTCGGCGGGCAGGGTGGCCACCGTCCGGCACGGGATCACGACGTCGAGTGATTTGGGGGCACCGGCGACCAGCGGTGCGGTGACGCTCTCGATGTTGCCGTCGCCGTCGACGGCCTGCGGCCACTGGATCGTCGCGGTCGTCTGGGTGACCGGCAGCAACGGTGCCAGCGCGCACAGCAGCATTCCCAACACGCCCGCGACGATCGCGATGAGGCGGGTAGTCCGGTCTGGCACGAGGCTCAAGGGTAGGCGACGCTAGCTCAGACGCAGCGGCGCCGGGCTCCACAGACCGCTGCGCGTCGCCGAACCGAGATCCAGCCGGGCCGGCTCGGCGTCGGGATAGAAGGGTGTCAGCCGCTGCAGCGCACCCCAGTCCCGCAACCAGTCGTTCTTCAGATAGGTGGGGACGGTGGTGGAACGCAGCAGCAGCTCGGTGATGCCCAGCGGGCCACCGCCGAGGTAGTCCATCACCGGCGAGTTGGCCTCGGCGCCGAACCGGTCGGGCAGGATGCGCCACCTCGGCACCTCGATGACACCGTTCTGGTGGTCGAACGGGCGTTGACAGGGGAAGGCCAGCCCCACCAGCCAGTCGAGCAGCACGGGATCGGTCGAGCCGACGACGTCCTGGAGGGTGCGCAGGGCGGGGATCCGGGGCGGGGTGAGGGCTATCCAGTGTTCGGGGCTGAGATCGTCGTCGGTGGCGACGAGCCTGATCCGCGTGGCGTCGGCGGGCAGATCCGACAGCGGCGCGCGAAGGTTGCGCCACGCGGGGGCGGCGCCGACGTCGCCAAGGGTGATGGTGCCCGCGGACTCGTCAGCCGGGTCCCCCTCGCGGGCCCACTGCACGACCACTTCACTGTTGTCGAAGCGTCCGGCCGCGGACACCACGAGCAGTGAATCGTCCGCGTTCTCGCTCCATCCGTCGGGCAGCCGATACCAGGCCGATTGCAGGTTCGCGGGTTGCTGCGTGCCGCTGCGCCAGCTGCCCATCACCGGTGTGCTGGCGGGGTCGAGGCCGAACGGCAGGCGGGCGCGCGATCCGTTCACTCCTGCCGCAGACGTGGTTCCGCCTTCGGTGCCGGCTTGATCTGCGGTGTCCGCACCGTTCTCGGTGTCGGCGAAGTTGCCCGCCCCGGACTCCTCCATCACCGGATCGGCTGACAGGTCGGAGGGAATTCCGTTGGGGCTGAAGCCTATTGCGTTTCCGTCTGCGACCGCGCCGAGTGCGTCGCCGACCGGTACCCCGATGGGTGTCAGCAGACCCTCGTTGGGGTCCTGCTCGACCAGAACGTCCTCGGCCATGCCGCACGTTTTTCCGGTGAGGGCCTCGAGATTGGACCTGCCGACGGTCCACGCCGGATACTGCCCGGTCATCGCCAGGGTGAGCGACACGATCTGGAACGTCACCAGGGTCCAGGTCGCGATGGCCAGTGGGGCCTGCGCGATCGACCGCCACCGTCGTGCGTCACCGTTCGACGGTGCGCCGTCGCGACCCGAGAAGTGGAACCAGGCGGCGATCAGCAGCGCGAGGATCGAACAGCCGAGCAGCAGCGTGGTGAAGCCGATCTCGTACTGCGGGAAGTCGTTTGACCACGGCACCCCGAAGTTGGAGACGTACCACCAGCCGTTCACCGTCGCGAACGACAGCGCGGTGATGAACAGCACCGCCGCGGCGAACAGCGTGCGGT
>NZ_JBAUJR010000141.1:0-9572 GCF_049683935.1 Mycobacterium sp.
GCGGCAGCGCACGTCGAGGCGCGGGGCGCTGCGGGCCGGGCGCGGCTGCTAGCAGTCGTGCGGCTGGTCCTGGTCGGGGTTCTGCGCAGCCAGGTCAACGAGGTGGTGCTGGCCTGTTGTGGTGTCGGTGACAGTGAAGACAGTGGCCGTGGTCTGGGGCCGGGTTTGGGCGTCGCGGGCGAACTGGGCGGCCTCGACCGGGGTTGTCGCATCGAGTGCGTCGATCTGCCAGGTGACGGTATAGCGGCATTCCGGGGTGGCGAATTGGCCCCGCTGGGGGCGTTCTTCGATCTGGTGGAATGTCCATCCCAGTGCGACAAGATGGTAGAGGCCGTCGGCGTCTGGAACCAGCGTGACGGCGTCGGTGTGGCGTCCGGCGGGGTCGCGGTCGGCGACGGTGGCGATGGTTCCGTCGAACTCCAGGGTCAGGCGTTGCCCGAGGGGATCTTCGTTGGCGATCAGGGCGCACAGGGTGGCGCGGCTGACGATGGGTGTGGCCCATCCGTTCCAGGGGATGTCGAATCCCGCCGCGGGGTAGGTGTGCAGCCCGGCGTCGAGAGCAAAGGTGCCGGCAGTGGTCATGGGTGGTCTCCTTATCGGTGGTGATGTGAGGCTCTGGCGGGGGTCGCTGGGCTAGCCGTCGCTGCGGCGGCCGTTGTGGTGAATGGCCAGCAGTCCGGCCTCGGTGGGCCAGTAGCTGCCTTCCTCCGGCGTGGCCGCTGCGGGGCGGCCGTCGTGGATGCAGGTGTCGTTGAGGTTGACTCGGACGGGTCCGACGTTGGCGTCGGTGTCGATCTGGATGACCGTGACACCGTCGGCGGCGACGTACTCAGTGGCGCGAGCCGGGCGGGCCCGGCCGTTGAGGGTCGCCAACACGTCCACGGTGTCGGCCAGCGCTTCGCCGAGGGCGTGCAGGTCAGCGCTGAGGGTTTCGACCGCCCGGCTCAGGACGCGGACATCTAGGACGCCGAGGTCGGCGCGAAGGTCATGGGCCAGAACGAGGGTGGCCCTGGCTTCGTTGAGCTTCTCGCTGGCAGTGGCTACGGCTGCGCGTGCACTGTCGAAGGTGTAGTTGCGGCGCAGTGCGCTCAGGTAGGCCGCTCGGGGGTTGCCGCTGTCGTCGCCATAAGTCATTGGGTCGACCTTCTTCCTCGTGCTCGCCGGGCACCGCCTCACCTCGAGGCCGGTTGTCTTTAGCCTACCAGTTTGGTAGTCTAGAGACAACAGCATCTGATCGATGGGGGGGACAGCATGAGCCGCACGGCCACAACGGAATTGGAGATCCCAGGCATCGTCTCCGGTGAGCACCGCCCGAAAGTTGTGGTCAGTTACGGCCTTGGGCTTGACTCCACTTGCTTGCTGCTGCGGTGGCTGACCGAACCGGAGACTCGGGATTTCGACCTGGCCGACATGGTGGTGCTGACGGCCATGACGGGTGACGAATTCCGTTCCACCTCTAGGGATGTCGAGACGTACATCCTCCCATTGTTCAGGCGGTTCGGTGTTCGCTACATCCAATGTGCCCGCTCTGAGCGCACTCCGACCGCGAACGGCAACGGGGTTGTGGTGCTTGACGATTCGACCTGTCCGCAGAAGTTGTACAGCGACGGCGCGTATCGCCTTTCTACCGAAATGCTTTCTGCTGGAACGGTTCCGCAGCTCGGCGGCAAGCGTGCCTGCTCGATCCACGCCAAGGGCTGGGCACTGGATCCGGTCATCAAGAAAATCACCGATGGTCAACCCTACCGGCACGTGATCGGGTTCGAAGCCGGCGAGCAACGCCGCGCCGCCAAGGACCAACTATTCAATACCGAGCGGCGGCGAGGCTGGTACCCGCTGATCGAGGCCGGGATGGATCGTCAGGCGTGCGCGGACTACGTGTTCACCAAGCTGGGCGTGTCCTGGTCGAAATCCTGCTGCTCATACTGTGTTTTCGCGTTGAGCACCTCCTCGGGACGGGCCAACATGGTCGAGCGCTACCGCCAGGAGCCACAGGCCGGAGCGCAGGCCATGCTCATCGAAGCGACATCGCGGCGGCTCAATGAACGCCAAACCCTGATCGCCGGTGGGAGCGTGGCGCAGATGATCACCGAAGCCGGTCTGGTGGAGGTCGAGGTCGCCTTTCGAGAGATGTTCGATGCCGCGGAGTTCGCTGTCTACGAGGTTCGCCGGGTGACACCTCCGGGGCGGGAGGGCCGGCGGGGGATCACCGCGCGGTCGGTGCGGCGGCTGGCGCGCGGGACGCGAGCCGAGATGGATGCCCACCTGAGCGGACTGCCCGGCCGCCGTGAGGTCGGCGCGGATCACATCGTGCGGCACCACCTTGCGGTGGCCGACAACTGCGAACATTTCTTCGTCGTGGCTCCCGCTGTCGTCGACGACAAGCAACGTCCGGCGTTTGAGACTCACTGGGCTCAGGCCAATGGAGCCGCACTGTTCTAGCCCGGCCCGGCCCGCCCGGCCAGTCCCTGTCCGTGCGTCGTTGTACGGCAGGCAAGCACCACTGTGACTGAGCACAACTGGCGAACCCGCGGGCCGGGCCTGCGTGCAATCAGACCCCTTCACGCACGACCCGATCTGCGGGGGCGGTCGGACCGGCCACGGGCGCGTCGCGCTACCTGTTCCGACACCGCCCGGTCTGGGGAACCCGCACCGTGGCCCACTGCGGGGTGGAGCGGGATGTGACGGGTGACCTGCACCGCGGCGAGCCGGGCACCGCAACGACTGCCGGTGCCGGTGTCACGACATCGTGACGTGGCGGGCAGCTAATATGCTGCCATGCCGGTGGGGGTGGGAGAGCACTTTGCTGGGTACCGCATTGTGCGGCCGCTCGGGTCCGGTGGGATGGGGGAGGTCTACCTCGCCGAGCACCCTCGGTTGCCACGGTATGACGCGCTCAAGTTGCTGCGAGCCGACATCTCGATGGACTCCAGCTACCAGGTCCGGTTCGCGCGCGAAGCGGATCTTGCGGCCAGCTTGTGGCATCCGCATATCGTCAGTGTCCTCGATCGCGGGGAAGCCGACGGCCGGCTGTGGATCGCGATGTGCTACGTCGATGGGCTCAACGCCGGCGAACTGCTGGCACAACGGTATCCCGGTGGGATGCCGACCGACCTGGCGCTGCGGATCATCGGTGCCGTGGGGGAGGCCCTTGATTATGCGCACAGCAAGGGGCTGCTGCACCGCGACGTCAAGCCGGCCAACATCATGGTGTCGCACCCGGATTCGCGGGGCGAATCGCAGGTCATGCTGGCCGACTTCGGCATTGCCCGCAGCCTCGACGACGTCAGCGGCTTGACCACAACGAACATGACCGTCGGCACCGTCGCCTACGCGGCACCCGAGCAACTGCTGGGCCAGGACGCCGACGGCCGCGCCGACCAGTACGCACTCGCTGCCACCGCCTACCACCTACTGACCGGGACTCAGCTGTTCCCGTTCGCCAATCCCGCTGTCGTGATCAGCAGCCACCTCTCCAGTGCGCCTCCCCGCCTGGCTGACACGCGTCCCGACCTGGCTTCGCTGGACTGGCCCCTAGCTGTGGCGCTGGCGAAGAAGCCCGCAGACCGCTTCGCCAGCTGTCGCGACTTCACCCAGGCACTGATCCAGCACGCCGGCCCCCAGATCTCACCGGCCGCACCCACCCAGTCGGCCTCGCTCCCACCGCCGAGCACCTTCGCCCCTGCGCCTTCCGCGCGGCGCGGGCGCCGCATGGCCAGGGGGGCAGGGTTGGCGGCCGCGGCCACCCTGGCTGTGGCCGGGGTGACGGTACTGGCCATCGAGCAACCCTGGGAATCGAGTTCCCCACCCTCCAGCGAGAGTGTCAGCCCTGACGTATCCGTCGCGGAGACTGCACCCGCGCCCAATACCGGTCCGCTGACCGGAACCTACGCGGCGGACTTCGGCCCAGAGACACACATCACCACAGGTGAGGTCTTCGATCCCAAGCGTCGGCAGGGCACACTGGAGATCCGTTCAGCGTGCTCCCCGTCGGGGTGCACCGCGATTGCCGAAGCCGTCGCCGGCCCCACCCTCAATTCCAGTCTTGTTTTCGATGATGTTGGCGGGCAGTGGATTGCGGTGGGGACCGTGCCGACGAGTTCGGCGGCGATCACGCCCGCGCTGCGCGATGATTGTCGTGACCGCGAGTTCGCCCCGGAAACCTGGGAAGTCATCACACTGACACCTCACGACGATGGCACCCTGGCCGGTGAGTACCGGGTGATCAACGGCAGCAACTGCAGCACGTCCTCGACGGTGGCGCTGACCCGTGTCGCTGATACCGACGTCGCGGCCATCGCTGATCCCGCCGCGTTGCCCGCCCGCCAGCCTGTTCCAGCAGAGGGGTTTCGTGGCCGCTACACCATGACGCAGACGCTCTTGAACGGTGCCGGTGGCTCCGTCGAAGTGGACTTCCGAACGTATTGTCTTCGGGCACAGGCGCGGTGCGTAAGTTTGGGGGTGCTTCAGCCGCTCGACGGAAGGGGCGGGGTCTATACCTTCGCCGACGGCCGGTGGACGAGCCGGTTTGAGGGGAACCCGCCGTGCATCGTCGACGACGTTCCAGCACCGCTGAAGCGCAGCGAGGAATTCGACTTGCCTCGGCCGGCGCCGAATCCGATCCCGGTCATTGAGGGCCGCGGCCAGGAGGAGGTCTTGGACGGAAGCTGCGTCAAGCCGCTCACTCCGTACCGGCTCAAGATGGAGCGCACCGGCGACTAGCGTGCTGAGCCCGCGGCGTTCATCCGGTGCGTAGAAGGTCGGTGACGCGCCACTGCACCGCGGCCCAGTCTTCGTCACTGAGGGCGTCGATCGCGGGGGACCAGCCGGTGTCGGCGTCGAGGTGGTAGCGCAGCTCGGTGAAACAGGCAACGGGGCTGACGGCGCCGTCTGCGACCAGGGTGCTGATCTGGGAGACAATCTCGCGCGCATAGCCGTCGATGCGCATCCAGTGCTCCACGGGCTGGCCGGTCTCGCGGTGGACGTCGATGTGCCGCACGGTGTCGCGGCCGACGAAGGTCTTGCCGTTGGTGTAGCGGACCCGCGCCAGCGGTTGGTGGTCGGAGGGCGACACGGCATCGAAGGGTTTGACCGTCGCGATGTACAGCTGGCCGCTGGCGGGTGCATCAGGGGGGTGGTTGTAGTCGAACGGATTCATTGCCCTGCGCCTTCCCGTCGAGGTGTGCGGGTCTGCGGCGATCTATACCAGCTGGGTCCGACAAGCACGGCCACGGTGATGGTCGCGGGCAGCCCGAGCGCAGCCATGCTGTTAGGTCCCTTTGGTCAGCGCCTCGACGGTGGTGTCGAGGGCTTCTGCGATCTTGGCCAGGACGATCACAGTGGGGGCTCGGGTGCCTTGTTCGACTTGGCGGATCCAGATGCGGTCGACGTCGGCATTTTCTGCCAGTGCCCGCTGCGACAGCCGCAGGTCTTCCCGGCGTGCGACGATGTTGGCTCCGATGATCGGGAGAATGCGTTCACCGACGGCGGCGTTGCGACGTTCAAGTTCAAGTTTCCTGGCGGACTTGGCGTCCGTCGTGGTGTCGGACTTGGCGGCCGGCATGGTTCGGTCCCTTCGTTGCCCGGTAGACCTGTAGTGCATAGTCTACCTGAAAGTGGATGGCTAAAAACATCCGAATGACGTGCGAAACGGTGGGACCCGCGCGTATGCTCGAACGTAAGCCATCGGGGGCGTCGTGATGAGACATAAGCGTATTGTGCTGCTGGCAGCGACAATTCTGGTCGCAGGTTGTGGTGGTGACGGTCCAAGCGGATCACTGCCCGGCTTTCCTAGCGCGGCGGAGGTGGTTGAATCCGCTATCGCAGGGACAGGATGTGTCGATTCGGCCGGATCCAATTCCACCCCAGAGCAAATCGCGGACGCCTGGCTGTCGATTCGGCTGCCAAGTCCGTACACCGGTGATCTGCGAACCCAAGATGAAGACCACCTCGCCATGAGCGGACCGGAAGAATTCTTGCCGTCGAAGAACCGCGACTACTTAATCTCTACATTCTACGACCGCGTGCCGAACGGCGGGGACTCTGCATTTGCCTCCGCCGTGTGTGACCTCGAAAAGGGGTGGGCGGATGCCTACATATGGGACCACGGGATCACTACTGATGCGGCAGCCGAAATCATGGCCAAGACACCACACTTCATCCGAGGCCTAGGCCGCCACGTTTGTTGGGCGATGCCCGGCGGCGGCGCTAACAACACAATAGCGCCAATCACACTAAGCGCTCGGGCTAGGAGCATCGAGGACATCAGATCAAATCCCAAGAAATGGAAAAGTCAAGTAATTGCCACAGCCGATTCCGTATACGATGGCATCGCGATAGAAAGTCCTGCGTCAAGGCAAGCGTTCGAATCTCATCAGGCAACGCGGCGAAACGAGATGAATAATACCCCTCCTGAAGCGTTTGTCACCGCCGCAGAGCAATACTACAAACTGCTAGTTGCAGCCCACACGCATCAATGCCCGGAATTGAATGCGGAATAGAACAGAGACAGTAACCGCTCAGCCGGAGGGCATGGCTCGCCGCGGTTGGAGTCCAGGATGAGATAGTCAGAGAATGACCAACGGAGGTGGCGAGGCCTGGAGCGCCCAGCCTCCCGAGACAATCGCCAATGCCGAGCGTGTCCCCTTGCAGCGCAACCACCTGAGTTAGGACATCGATCGGGGATCTGAGGGGTCTTATCGCTGTGACCTGGGGTTTCGTGTGGTGATTTGGGGCACTAGGGGCACTAACGGGGTAGGTTCGGGCGGTGGCGTACGTGCGGAAGGTGCGCACTTCCTCCGGTGCGGTGGCGGTGCAGGTGGCCCGCAAGAACCAGGGCAAACACGAGATCCTGGCTCATCTGGGGTCCGCCCATACCGACGTTGAGCTGGGGGTTCTGCTGGAGCAGGCCCGCCGGATCGCCGATGGTGATCAACAGGGTCTGGATCTGGAGGTAGCCCGCAAGGTCGCCCGTGTCGGCGAGGTCGCCGACTGGCGGCCCGCCGATGAGACCGTGGCGCCGGCGTCGGCCGGCCCGGGTCACATCACGGGCACCTCCTCGCGGTTACTGCGTGAGGTCCTCGGGCACGTGTATGACTGGCTCGGATTCGATGTGGTCGATGACGCGGTGTTCCGGGATCTGGTGAGCGCCCGGATCGTGGAGCCGACCAGCAAGCTCGACTCGATCCGGGTGCTCGAAGACTTGGGCGCTACGACGGTGTCGTATCGGACCATCCAGCGCCATCTGGACGTGATCGGCCCGGGTGGGTATCGGGATGCGATCGCCGCGAAAAGTGCAGTTGAGTCCCGCATAGTGGTGTAGCGCGGTTGCTGGGTTCGTCATCGTGTTGGTGATGGACGTGAAGCGGCCACCGCGTGATCCTTCGAGTCAACCTTCCACAGAATCCTCGAGGAGCATCACGATGACCGCACCCCACATTGTCGACCCTGCCGGCCTTCTTGGCGAGGCCCTGTCAGAAGCGTCACCGGATCTGATGCGCTCGCTGTTGCAGACCGTGATCAACGCCCTGCTGTCGGCGGATGCTGATGCCGTGGTGGGCGCTGAATGGGGCCAGCCCACACCGGGACGCCGTGCCCAGCGCAACGGGTACCGCCACCGCGGACTGGACACCCGGGTCGGGACCATCGATGTCGCGGTTCCCAAGCTGCGCAAGGGAACCTACTTTCCCGACTGGCTGCTGGAGCGACGCAAGCGGGCCGAATCCGCCTTGATCACCGTGGTCGCCGACTGCTACCTGGCCGGGGTGAGCACGCGGCGGATGGACAAACTGGTCAAGACGCTGGGCATCGATTCGCTGAGCAAATCGCAGGTCAGCCGCATGGCCACCGACCTCGACGACCACGTCGAACAGTTCCGCCACCGACCACTCGATTCTGCCGGCCCGTTCACCTTCGTCGCCGCTGATGCGTTGACGATGAAGGTCCGCGAAGGCGGCCGGGTCGTCAACGCGGTGGTGCTTTTGGCCACCGGCGTCAACGGTGACGGACACCGCGAAGTCCTGGGCATGCGCGTGGTCACCAGCGAGACCGGCCCCGCCTGGAACGAGTTCTTCGCCGACCTGGTCGCCCGCGGACTGGCCGGCGCACGACTGGTCACCAGCGACGCCCACGCCGGCCTACGCGAGGCCATCGCGGCCAACCTGCCCGGCGCAGCCTGGCAGCGGTGTCGCACCCACTACGCGGCCAACCTGATGAGCATCTGCCCCAAGAGCATGTGGGAGCAATGATCAGAACCTGTGGATGAGCCTCGGGATGGGGGCGTGAAAGTGGGCGCACCTTCCCGAGGATGATCTGAAAGTCAGTAGGTCCGATCATGAGCCGGCGTTGGCGCGCTGGTTCGGGAAGGTACGCCCATGCTCACCGTAGTTCACGACGCCGAGGACGCCAACGGCCACGAGGCCTCTGGGCGCTCGTTGTTGGACGAGATCGTCCGCGACGGTGCCCGGCAAATGCTGGCCGCGGCGTTGCAGGCCGAGGTCGCCGCGTATGTGGCCCAGTACGCCGATCAGCTCGACGACAACGGGCACCGGCTGGTGGTGCGCAACGGCTACCACCAGCCACGTGAGGTGTTGACCGCAGCCGGTGCGGTGCAGGTGAAAGCTCCACGAGTCAACGACAAACGCGTCGACCCCGACACTGGTGAGCGGAAACGGTTTTCCTCGGCGATCCTGCCGGCGTGGGCGCGCAAGTCACCGCAGATGAGCGAGGTGCTGCCGCTTTTGTATCTGCACGGGCTGTCGACCAGTGATTTCGGGCCGGCCCTGGAGCAGTTTCTGGGCTCGGGTGCCGGGTTGTCGGCCACCACGATCACCCGGCTGACCAGTCAGTGGCAAGATGAGGCCCGCGCGTTCGCCGCCCGGGACCTGTCGGGCACCGATTACGTCTACCTGTGGGTGGACGGCATCCACCTCAAGGTCCGCCTGGACCAGGAAAAGCTGTGCTTGCTGGTGAAGCTGGGTGTGCGCGCTGACGGCCGCAAAGAACTGGTGGCGATCACCGACGGCTACCGCGAATCGACCGAGTCGTGGGCTGATCTGCTGCGCGACTGCAAGCGACGCGGCATGACCGCCCCGGTGCTCGCGGTCGGCGATGGCGCACTCGGGTTCTGGAACGCGGTGCGTGAGGTGTTCCCGGCCACCAAAGAGCAGCGGTGCTGGTTTCATAAGCAGGCTAATGTTCTTGCCGCGCTGCCGAAATCAGCGCACCCGTCGGCGTTGGCGGCGATCAAGGAGATCTACAACGCCGAGGATATCGACAAGGCCCAGCTCGCGGTCAAAGCCTTCGAGGTCGACTTCGGGGCCAAGTATCCTAAAGCGGTCGCCAAGATCACCGACGATCTGGACACCCTGCTGGAGTTCTACCACTACCCGGCCGAACATTGGATTCACCTACGCACCACGAATCCGATCGAAAGCACCTTCGCCACAGTGCGTTTGCGCACCAAGGTCACCAAAGGCCCGGGATCACGCGCGGCCGGACTGGCTATGGCCTACAAGCTCATCGACGCCGCCGCGGCCCGCTGGCGCGCCGTCAACGCCCCACACCTGGTCGCT
>NZ_JBAUJR010000142.1:0-6569 GCF_049683935.1 Mycobacterium sp.
GAGACAACGCACCGAACCGGCCATAGCCGCCCTCATCAGTCACGACGACATGAAATCACCTACAGCGCAAGGTCGCTCGGCGATTGCCCCTTAGCGCCGGATTTCGTCAATCTGCTCCCCGACCCCCTCACCGCACAACATTGGCACACCCGGCCGACGGAAACGCGCAGCCGGACCGACCTGATTGAACAACGTTTCATCGGCTTGAATCCTGGTGAGGCTGCGCTGTCTCATTGGCCGGGGTCGAGGGTGGGCTGCTGGCGGTGCTGACGTTCGCGAAATCGCATGGGCTGGAGTCGTATTCGGTGTTCCCCCGGAGTCTGCGCAATGGTCTACTTCCCGTGCGCCCGGCTAATCGTTGAGCTCATCCCTACAAGTTCAGGTCTGGTCCATCGGCGCTGCGGGCATTGTGTGCCCGGTGCTGGTGTTGGGCCCACCAGCGTTGTTGTTCGTCGGTGAGGCCCGTGTCGGGGGGGGCTTGGGTTCGTTCGGGGTGCGACTGGGTGTGGGTTTGGTCGGTCCGGATGAGGGCGGCGAGTTTGGGGTGTTCGCGCCAGGCGGGGCCGTAGAGGGCGTGGGTTGCCCAGAGGCTGATGCCGGGTACTGCGGGGCCGTTGAGTCGAAGTGGTGCGGTGTGGTCTTCGTCGAAGGCCATGGTGAGGGTTCGGGTGTCGGGGTCGGGGTAGAACTCGGTGAGGTCTTGGTACCAGAAGGACACGTAGCCGCCGTCGGGGCGGCTGCACATGAGGCGCAGGTTGGTGGTGAGGACGGCGACTTCGCGATGGTTGCGCCAGGTGGGGTGGGCGTCGCGGTCGGCGTGGCGGCGTCGGTGGCGGTTGATCGCGCCTTGGGTGGCCATGGCGCCGCCCATGAGGATGGGGTTGACGAAGAAGGGGGCGTTGGCGCGGTCGTAGTTGCCGTCACCGCTGGCGAGGCGGCTGTAGTAGGCCGGGGCGCTGAGGCGGGTGACTTCGTTGGCTTTGAGAAGGGGGCCGTGGGTGGGGATCACGGGTGGTTCGATGCCCTGGTTGAGTGCGGTGGCGCAGTCTTGGGCGTAGCGCCACCACGGGTCGGGGCTGCGGCGCGGCGCGGTGTTCACCGGACCAGTCCTTCGTCGTTGTCGCGGTGGGCGTCGGTGTCGCTGTGTTCCTGGCTGGCGAGGTAGTCGGCGGCGCGGGCTCGTTCGGCGATCTTTTGGGCGAACCGGTATTGCTCGGGGGTGTCGAAGCCGGATTCCTCGAGGAGGAATGGGGTTGGGTTGAGGTGTAGTGACCAGCCGGGTTGTCGGCCGGCGGCGTGCATGCGGTGTTGCGCTTCGGCGGCTTTGGCTTTGGCTTCTTCGGATTCGGCTTCTAGGCGCAGCAGGGTGGTCAAGGTGGACAGTTGCTCGCGTTTGGCGGCGAGTTCGTCGCCGCGGTCGAAGTCCTCGACGGTGGTGTCTTGGAGGTCTTCGATCTCGGCGGTGAGCTGGTCGTGGTGGCGTTGCAGTCGTTGGTGGTGGGCCGGCAGGTCTTTGTAGAGGTTTTCTACGCGGGTGAGAAGTCCTCGGGCTTTGGCGCTGCCGCTGTCATCGAGGGTGCTTACGGTGCCGTGCAGATCCATTACGGTGACGTCGATTTCGGCTGAGGGGACGTCGGCTTTGATCCATAGTTTGGAGTTGATGTGGTCGCGGCGGGCGATCAGAGCGATGCCGTCGATCGCGACGTTCAACGGCCGTGTTTCGTAGCCGGGGGCGTTCTTCATGGCGTGGTAGGTGTTGCGGCAGACGGTGGCGAACGCTTCGGCTGAGTCTTTGCGTTCCTTGTGGGTTCGTCCTTCGACGACGATGGTGGGTTTGGCCTCGGGGTCGCGGGCGGCGACAGCGTCGGCCACCGGCGCCAGGGCTTCGATGTCGGCGGCGACGATGCCGAGTTGGCGTTGGTTGGTGGTGATTTCTCGGTCGCGGCTGGCGAGGGTTTCGTGGTGGGAGCGTTCCAGGGCCGCGAGGTGTTCGATTTCGTCTTGGAGTTGGACTTGTCGCACGTAGCGTGGGTCGCCGGTGGCGATGGCTTTGGTTTCGGCGGCGGCCACGCTCATGTCTCCCCCACCGATGTCTTCGACTTCGTCCACGGCGATGTCGTCGCGTTTGACCTGTTCGATGAACAGTGATTTGGCTTCGATCTTTTGCCACATCACGGTGTCGTAGGAGCCTTCAACGACGTAGTTGAAGATGCTGACCTCGCTGTTTTGGTTGCCTTGCCGGATGATGCGGCCTTCGCGTTGTTCCAGATCGGCCGGTCGCCAGGGAACATCGACGTGGTGTAGGGCGACGGCGCGGGTTTGAACGTTGGTGCCGGTGCCCATCTTTTCGGTGGAGCCGAACAGGACCGAGACCAGGCCGCGGTTGCATTCATCGAACAGTCGCAGTCGGTCTTCGGGTTTTTCCGCGTCGTGGATGAAGCGGATCTTCTCGGCGGGCATTCCGCGGTCGATGAGTTCGTCTCGGATGGCGGTGTAGATGGTGAAGCTGTCTTTGGGTTTGCCGGCCTTTTTCGTGGGTGTTCCTCGGTCGCAGAACACGATTTGCAGTGCGCCGGGGTTGGGCATGTCGTGGCCGTGCTGGGGGTCTTTGTAGATGCGGTCAGCGTTGGCGTTGTGTACGGCCATGATTTGCTCGGCTACGGCTGCGGTGCGTGAGTGCGCTGGGGCGGGGAGGTTGACCATGCGGGGGTCGAGGCTGGCTTCGCGGCCGTCGTTGCTGATCTTGAGGATGTTGTCGCGGGCCATGTTCTTGGGGTCGATGTTGCTGGCCCGGTAGCCGAGGTCGGTGATGAAGTCTTTGAGTTCTTGATCGGCAGGGATTTGGACGATGGTGCGTTTGCCGTCGGTGAGCTCGGGCAGGCTGACCTGGGCTTGGTCGAGTACTTGGTCGCGGGTGATGACGTCGGTGAACACTGAGGACAGGCGCAGCAGTTCTTGCAGGTTGCAGAATTTGCCGACGCGGGTGACTGGTCTGAGTTGGGTGCCGGTGGCGTTGACCTCGACGGTGTTGACGGTGGAGGTGAATGCCGCTCCCCAGTCGTTGAGGTGGAACACTCCGGCGTCATCGAGCAGGTCGGGGCGCAGATAGCGTTGCATGACGTACATTTCGCCGAGGCTGTTGGCAACCGGGGTGCCGGTGGCGAAGGTGGCGACGCGTTCGTCGGTGGGGGTGGGCTGGCGGCCGGCGGCAATTGCGTCCTCGCGGCGGCGCTGGCGCAGCATGTCCATCTTCATGGCGAGGTCGTCAGCGCGTTTGGACCCGTCGGGGCAGGCGAGTTCCTTGACCGCCGAGAGCCGGGTGCGGTTTTTGAACATGTGGGCTTCGTCGATGAAAAGGTAGTCGCAGCCGGTGTTCTCGAAACGCAAGCCGGTGTCTTTTCTGGCTTGGTCGGTGAGGTCTTGGAGTTTGGTTTCGTATCGCTGCAAGGCTTTTTCGAGACGTTTGACGCTGGCGGGGGTGGTGTCGTCGGTGATCCCGTTGAGTGCCTCGCGCAGGATCTCGCATTCCCGTTCGATGTAGTCGCGCTGGGCCTCGGGCCCGACCGGGATTGCTTCGAACAGCGATTGCGGGGCGATGACCATGTCCCAGTCGGACGTCGCGGACTGCGCGACGAATCGGCGGCGGCCTTCGGCGTCGGTTCCTGGTGCACCGAGCAGGATTTCAGCGCTGGGATACCACCACTTGGCCTCTTTCCCGACCTGCTCGATGATGTGGTTGGGCACGACGATCCAGGGCTGGCGGGCCAGGCCCAGTCGCCGGAGTTCCATCGCGGCCATGAACATGGTTCCGGATTTTCCGGCGCCGACGACGTGGTCGAGCAGCACATTGGGTTCTGCGATGATCCGTGCCACGGCGTCGCGTTGGTAGGGGTGGGGTTCGAAGTTGTGGGACAGGCCGGGCAGCGTCAATGCTGCGCCGCTGTACTTGGGTGCGCGCAGACTGTTGAAGCGCTCGTTGTAGACGGCGACGAGTTCGTCGCGGCGGGTGTCGTCGGCGAAGACCCACTGCTGGAACGCCTCGGTGATCTTGGCGGCTTTGGCCTGGGCGGCGACGGTGGCGTCGCGGTTGACACCGGTTCGTCCGGTGAGCTCGGCTTCTTCGGCAGTGTATTTGACAACGATTTCTTTGTTGTTGCACAGCATTTCGAGCAGGTCGATAGCGTCACGGTTGTCGTAGCGGGTGCCCCAGGTTTCAAACATGCTCGCGTGGCTGCGGTCGTAGGCGGGACAGTCGATGGTCCAGACGCCGTGGATGTGATCGACCTTGATGCGGGGAATCTTATGCTCGGAAGGTTTGAAGGTTTCCTGGGCGAACTGTGCGACGTAGCGGGCCTCGATCCACGGTGATCCGGGACGGGCGGTGATCTGGCTGGGTTGGCGATCGACCGGCTGCACCTTCTGCAGTGCCTCGACGTATTCGTGGTAGCGCGGATCGGTTTGTGCGGCCTGGGTGGCCTCGCGGAGTTGCTTTCGGACGTTGCCCGACAAGGCGGTGGTGGCCGGGATCAGCACCTCGGGGTCGCGCAGGGAGGGGAATACCAGGCCGCGGAGGTGTTCGCGGGCGGTGTCGGTGTCGGAGCCCAGCAGGGTGGCGATGTGGTTGAGGTCTACCCCGCCGTGTTGGTCGAGGCTGATGGCCAGGGCTTCCTCGGCGGTCTCGGCGCGGTCACGGACGGTGGGCGGGCCGAGCAGGTCGACGGAGAAGATCGGTGCCTTGCGGACGTCCTTGGTCTGCTCGTCGTAGGACTCCAGGGCCAGCACGGTGGTCCAAGACGGGTCGTTGCGCAGGGCGGTGACGATGTGGGGCCGCAGTTTGTAGGGGTTGGGGGTTTCCCAGGCTTCTTGGTCCCACTGCTCGATGAGTTCCTCGGGGACGCGGGTGGCCTCGGGGTTCTTTTTGCGCCACGCTTCGATCTTCTTGGCGAGCTTGTCGTCGTGTTTGGCCTGGGTGATCTCCCCCGGCGTGCTCCATTTGAACCGCTGGATCGGGCCGTGGCGTTTCACGTAGGCGTCGTAGAGCCGGTTGAGTTGGCCGCGCAGTTGCTCGCGTTCCTCCGGCGGCAAGCCGTTGCGCTGGGAGGCGACCACCGCGTTGGCGGCATCGCGCAGCGCCAGCAGTTTGATGGTTTCGTCTTTGCGGCTGGCGTAGACCTTGGATTCGACCCAGGCGTCGCGGTTCCAGGATTCGAAGCGGTCAGCTTCGGTGTTGAATCGCAGCGTGCCGTAGGCCGGTGGTTGGCCGGCGGTGGCCTTGGTCAACAATCCGGGGTCGAAGCTGACTTCGCTGACCTCGGTGAGGGTTTCGGCTCGGGCGGTCAGCCCGCGGCCTTGCTCGACGGCGGTGTCGATGATGCCGCGCAGGGCCTGGGCGACCTGGTTGGGCACCGCCGAAGGGTCGAGCGTGCGGACCTGCAAGGTGGTGCTGCCGTGGATGCCGTGGCCGATCATCGGCGTGCCGAGCATGTGCTCGGGATGCTGATGGAAGTAGGTGTTGACCGGCAGTGAGGTCCACTGACCATCGTCGCCGAGCAGGTCCATGTCCGCGACCTGCAACCAGGTGTCTGTTCCGGCCTCGATCTCGCGGCTGGCTTCACGGCGGCGCAGCACGAGGATGTCGGTGACGACCTCGGTGCCGGCGACTCGGCGGAATGCGCTGGTGGGCAATCGGACGGCACCGAGAAGGTCGGCGCGGGCGGCGATTTCGTTGCGAGCCTTCGAATCGACGTTGTCGAGGGTGAAGCGGCTGGTGAGCACCACGACGTAGCCGCCGGGGGCAGTCAGGTCCAGGGATTTGACGATGAAGTGGTTATGGATAGACAACCGCTTCGGGTTGTAGGCCGGGTCCCGCAGTGCGAAGTCGCCGAACGGGACGTTGCCGATGACGGCTGCGAAGCTGCCATTGGGAACGTTGGTGGTTTCGAATCCTTCGGAGCGGACCTGCGCCGACGGATACAGGTAGGCCGCCACGGCGGCGCTGATCGGGTCTTTCTCGACCCCGACCATCTGGGCGCTCTGGGGCGCCAGTCCGATGAAGGTGCCGGCGCCGCAGCCTGGCTCTAACACCCGTCCGTCTTGGAATCCCGCGTGTTGCAGGGCTTTCCACATGCGTTCGGCGATGGCCGGGTCGGTGTAGTGGGCGTTGAGAGTGCTGGCCGAAGCTGCCCGATAATCGCGCGGGCCGAGGGCTTCCTGGAGGTATTCGCGTTCGGACTGGTAGGTGTCCTTGCGGGTGTCGAAGACATCGGCAACCGCTCCCCACCCCGACCAGGTGGCCAGGGTTTCCTGCTCGGCGGTGGTCGCGGGGCGGGCCTCTTGTTGCAGACGAGCCACGGTGTCGATGACGGCGATGTTGGCCAGGAGTCGGGCTTTAGCCCCCGAGGGCACGCGAATGTCGGTGCCCGGCCGGAAATCGACGGCGACCGGCGGCGCTGCGGATAGGTGTTCGGGTTCAGCGGTCGCGGGGTGCTCGACGGCAGGTGCCGCGGGGGGTTGGCCGACCTCGCCAGTGGCCTCAACGGCTGGGGCGGGGGCAATGGTTGGTGCGGCCG
>NZ_JBAUJR010000143.1:0-7855 GCF_049683935.1 Mycobacterium sp.
GCCGCCGATCGTCCCGCCGACTACGAGCAGCAGTGGCGCCGGGCACCGCGGCGCTACCGGTTCCTGACCGCGGCGACGCTCCATGCGAGCACGTCGCCGCTGCGGTCACTGATCGTGCCCGCCGCCGACCGCCTCCCGCGGCTGTTCACCGGGGTGGTGAACCTGCTCGCCGACTAGCGCACCATCCCGGCAGGCCACCGAAATCCGGTTCCGCCCTTCGGCTTTCGCCGTGTAGAGAGCCTGGTCAGCGCAATCGAGCAATTCGGTCACCGCGGCATCGAGATCCACACCGCGGTATCTGAGCTCGCGCGGATCGACCGTGCACACGCCGATGCTGATCGTGACGACGCCGGACTCCGAGTCCGGATGCGGGATCGCCAGGGCTCGGATCGCGGAGGACAGGCCCGTCGCGAATGTGCCCGGGTCGTCACACCCTGCCAGCAGGATCGCGAACTCCTCGCCGCCGTAACGCGCTGCCACGCAGCCGTCCGGATCGGCGAGATGCAACAGGACATCGGCGACATCACACAGACAGCGGTCACCGGCTTGATGCCCGTAGTGGTCGTTGAACGCCTTGAAGTGGTCCACGTCGACGAACAACGCCGTCAACGGCTCCTCGAGTTGGACCGCGCGCAACCAGATCTCGCGTCCACGCTGCGCCAGCCCGCGACGATTCGCCAGCCCGGTCAGCGCGTCGGAGTTCGCCATGTCGGTCAGCGATTCCTGCACGGCGCGCTCGAGGGTGACGTCGCGCAGGATCGCCGCCGAGAGCCCCTTGGCGGCGTGCCGGCTGTGCACGACGTACCACAGCCAGGAGCCGTCTTTGGCGCGCACCCGGAACGGCAGCGAGGCCTCGGACCGGCCGGTGGTCCACCGGTTCATCACCAGGTGCAGGTCGTCGGGGTGCACATGGCTCTGCCACTCGGCCTGCGAGATCCGACCGCTGGGCAGGTCCAGGTTCATCCGTCCGGCGAACGCGTGGTGCAGCACGTCGCCGCGGGAGTCGACGACGATGACCAGGTCCCCCGTCAGCTCCGCCACGAGGTCGTAGACCTCATGGCTGGCGTTGTCCATCGCGGTCAGCCGGTTCCTCTCGTCCAGCGCCGCCGCCACGAGCACCACCATTGCGTACCCGGCGAGCAGGAACACCTGGGCGTACATCATCGCCTTCGTGGGGTCGTCGGTGCCGACGGTGAACGGGCCGTAGCCGGCGAAGGTGGAGCCCAGGATGATCACCGCGCCGATCGCCATCTGCCCGAACGCCGCCGCGATGCCCGCATCGATGAGGACCAGCAGGGTGGGCACCCCGGCCAGGAACAGCAGCGCGAAGTTCGACTCGGCGGCCGCCACCAGACACAGCGCGACCATCAGCAGGGAAAAGCCCACCGACGTCGCCACATGACGCCACGATTGCCGCCGCCACAGGTGTCGCCAGCGCAGCAGCACCGGCGCCAGGAACGCGATGGCGAGCGCTTCGGCGAGGTACCAGATCGCCGCGACGGTGGCCAGCGATCGCAGATCACCGGGACCCTGCTCGTGCACGACGACACTGAGCGCCCCGATGACCCCGGCGAACACCGGCGCAATCGCCACCCCGTAGATGACGAACCGGCGCCAGCTGTGCAGCGAGTCGCTGCGGCCCGACACCCAGTCCTGGTCGGGCTGCAGCATCCACGCCGCGAACACCACCGCGGTGACCGTGGACAGTGCGGCCAGCTCCGGCCGCTGCCCCAGCACCAGCCACGCCGGCGCGTACTGGAACACCGCGAAGGACACCAGCAGCGCGGGCCAGTGCCGCCGTCGCGAGGTCAACAGCGCCACCAGCTGCGGTGCCGCCGCCAGCCAGACGACGGTGAAGGTGCGGCCGTCGACCGAAGCCAGGTAGCGCACCAGATAGGACGCGGCGGCCACCGCAAGCGTCCACCCGACGAGCTGCCACACCGGGGGCAGCAGATCGGCGGCGGCGATCCGGGCGCGCAGCCGACCCCAGTGACCGGTGGCCCCGGTCAGCTCGGGTCGTTCGCCCCTCGACATCTAGCTAGTCAACCGTGTCAATATTCATCTCGGCAACGCTTTCGCCAGCTAGGTCGGGTTTAGTGGCTAGCGGAGTTCACACTCCGGACGCTTTCAAGAAACACGTGAACGACAGAATGACCCGGCCGCGCAACTACGGCCCGACCGCAGGAGACTCAGTGACCGATGTCGTGAAGCCCGATTCCTCAGAATCCACGGAGGTCAACGGCGCGCACCTGGTGCCGACGGGACAGACTCGCACCGGCATGAGCGCCGACGCGCTGCGGCATGCGGTATCCGATCACCTGGTGTACTCGATCGCACGCCCGCCGGCGGTGCTGACACCGGAGCACTACTACCGAGCGTTGTCGCTGGCGGTCCGCGACCGCATGCAGAAACGCTGGATGGCCACCACCCAGGACTGGCTCGACCTGTCGGCCAAGGTGACGTGTTACCTGTCGGCGGAGTTCCTGATGGGTCCGCAGCTGGGCAACAACCTGCTCAACCTCGGCATCGAGGCCGCCGCCCGCCAGGCGATGGCCGACCTCGGACAGGACCTCGACGTGATCCTGGACTGTGAGGGGGAACCCGGTCTCGGCAACGGCGGGCTCGGCCGGCTGGCCGCGTGTTATCTCGATTCGCTGGCCACCCTCGAGCGGCCGTCCATCGGCTACGGCATCCGTTACGAGTTCGGCATCTTCCGGCAGGAGATCGCCGACGGCTGGCAGATCGAGAAGACCGACAACTGGCTGGTCCGTGGCAATCCGTGGGAGATCGACAAGCCGGACGCGAGCTACCTGGTGAACTGGGGTGGTCGCACCGAGGAGTACGAGGACGTGACCGGCAAGTTCCGGGTGCGGTGGGTGCCGCAGCGGGTGCTGCAGGGCGTCTCCTACGACACCCCGGTGCAGGGGTACGGCGTCAACACGTGCAACACCCTGACGTTGTGGAGCGCGCGGGCGTTGGAGTCCTTCGCGCTGGACGCCTTCAACACCGGCGACTTCTACAAGGCCGTCGACGAGGAGGTCGCCGCCGAGACCGTCACCAAGGTGCTCTATCCCAACGACGAACCCGAGGCCGGCAAGCGACTGCGACTGCTGCAGCAGTACTTCTTCGTGACCTGCTCGCTGCAGGACATCCTCAACATCCACCTCGAGCGGGCGCACCTACCGCTCTCGGCGCTGCCGGACAAGTGGGCGATCCAGCTCAACGACACCCACCCGTCGATCGCGGTGGCCGAGTTGATGCGGCTGCTGATCGACGAGTACCAGCTGACCTGGGATCACGCCTGGAATCTGACGGTCCGCACGTTCGGGTACACCAACCACACGCTGCTGCCGGAAGCCCTGGAGACCTGGCCGCTGGCGATGTTCGGTGAGGCCCTGCCCCGCCACCTGGAGCTGATCTACGAGATCAACGAGCGCTTCCTCGAGGAGGTGCGGGCCCGGTTCCCCGGCGACGAGGAGCGGGTGGGCCGCATGTCGCTGATCGGTGAGGACGGCGGCAAATGCGTGCGGATGGCGCACCTGGCCACCGTCGGCAGCCATGCCGTCAACGGTGTCGCGGCGCTGCACTCGGAACTGCTGAAGTCCAGCGTCATGAAGGACTTCTACGAGATGTGGCCGCAGAAGTTCGGCAACGTCACCAACGGGGTCACACCGCGGCGGTTCCTGGCGCTGTCGAACCCGGGCCTGCGCGATCTGCTCGACGAGACGATCGGCCCCGGCTGGTTGACGAACCTGGGGCGCCTGAAGGGGCTGGAGTCCTTCGTCGATGACGCCGCGTTCCGGCAGCGCTGGCGAGAGGTGAAGCGCGCCAACAAGTCCCGGCTCGCCGAGTACGTCCATTCGACGACGGGCATCGAGCTGGACCCGATGTGGATGTTCGACGTCCAGGTCAAGCGCATCCACGAGTACAAGCGCCAGCACCTGATGGTGCTGCACATCATCACGCTGTATCACCGCCTCAAGCAGAACCCGGGGCTGTCGATCCCGCCGCGCGCCTTCATCTTCGGCGGCAAAGCCGCGCCGGGTTACTTCATGGCCAAGCGGATCATCAAGATGATCACCGCCGTCGGCGCTACGGTCAACAACGATCCGGACGTCAACCGCTACCTCAAAGTGGTGTTCCTGCCGAACTTCAACGTCAAGAACGCCCACCTGGTCTATCCGGCCGCGAACCTCAGCGAGCAGATCTCCACTGCAGGCAAGGAGGCGTCGGGCACCGGGAACATGAAGTTCATGATCAACGGAGCGCTGACCATCGGGACCCTCGACGGCGCCAACGTCGAGATCCGCCAGGAAGCGGGCGCGGAGAATTTCTTCCTGTTCGGGCTCACGGAGTCGCAGGTGGAGGCGGTCAAGGCCGACGGATACCGGCCGCTCAGCTTCGTCGAGAACGATCCCGAGCTGGCGTCGGTGCTGGAGCTACTCGTGCGCGGTGTGTTCACCCACGGTGACACCGAGGTGCTGCGGCCGATCGTCGACAACTTCCTGCACCACGATTCGTTCCTCGCCCTGGCCGACTACCGGTCCTACGTCAACTGCCAGGACGACGTCTCCCGCGCCTGGCTCGACGGGGACACCTGGTCGCGGATGTCGATCCGCAACACCGCGCGCAGCGGCATGTTCTCCAGCGACCGCGCGATCAAGGAGTACTGCGACGAGATCTGGGGCGTCGGCCCGATGTCGGTCGACCTGTAGTCCCCATCTGGTCGGGTTCCGGCTCCGAATACAGAGCAGTTGCACCCCGACCAGGAGACCACTTGCGCACATCGAGCCGTCCGACGCCCACGACGAATTCACCGTCGGTGCGGCCGTGGCGGTGGATCATGGCGGTCCTGGCGCTGACGCAGTTGGTGGCACCGCTGGTCGTGAACGCGGTGGCGGGCAACTTCTTGCGCACGGGTGCGACCAACCAGGCGTTGATCACCCCGGCCGGCTATGCGTTCAGCGTGTGGGGCGTCATCACCCTGCTCAGCGCGGTGACGTCGGTCGCGGTGCTGCGGTTCGGGCTGGGTTCGTCGTGGGAGACCAGCCTGCTGATCGATGCGAGCGTCGTGTTCGTCGGCTACAGCGTGTGGCTTGCCGTCGCGGCGCAGGACTGGCTGTGGGCCAGCGTGGTGGTGGCGGCGGTGATGGTGGGCGCGTTGATCCACATCCTGCTTCTGCTGGTCGGCCGGCGCGGTGACCTGACCTGCCCGTCCTGGCTGGCCACCCTGGCGACCGCAACCTTCGGCCTCTACCTCGGATGGCTGGGTGCGGCGGTGTTCGCCAACGTCGCCGCCGCACTGATCGGCTCCGGGGTGTCGGCTGCCGGGGTGTGGTGGCAGTTGGTGATCCTGGTCGCGGCCGCGGTGTTCGCGGTGCTGCTGACGACGGTCCTGCGCGGGACCTGGGGCTATGTCGCGGGCGCGGTGTGGGCGTTGGTGGCGATCACGATCGGGGCCGCCCAGCGCGACAGCGTGGCCGTCTCGGTCACAGCGGGCACGGCCGCGTTGGTCGTGCTCGCCGCGACCCTGCGGGTTCGGCGCGCGCAACGACCGTGACGGTCGGTCAGCGCGCCCGATTCGCGACTTGAGCCGTCAGCCGGCACAGCACGCCGAAATGGTCCGACGGGAAGATCCTCGGCAGCGACGGCGAGATCGGTTCGCGTCCGAGTAGCACGATGTCGTCGGCCTTCCACGCCGGGCCTTTGACCAGCACCCGGTCGAACCTGACATGGCGGTGCTTGTTCTTCATGTCGTAGCGCATCTGATTGATCGAGGTGTCCTCGGTGAATCCCGGTTCGTCGGGCCGCAGGCTCGGCCACACGTCCTGATACTGCGGATCGAGCACGTGATTCTCGTCGTCTCGCAGGTTGAAGTCACCGAGCAGCACGACGTTGCGGTCGCCGCGGAACGCGCGGAACAGGCGGGACAGCTGGCGGGCCCGCAACTGCCGGGCCTTCTTTCCGCTTTCCAGATGGACGGACACGATCTTCTGGTCGACGCCGTTGACGCTGAGTTCGGCTGTCAGGTAACCGCGGGACAGCTGCGTGGGCAGCCGGGTGTAGGTGCTTCGGCGGATCGGGAGCCGGGACAACATCAGCATGCCGTAGGAGCCGTCGCCGGCAACCGCGGCGCGGCAGTAGTGCTCGCGTATCCAGGGCTGCGCGAGGAACACCTCGAGCGCGGTGCCGGTCACTTCCTGAAAGACCATGATGTCCGGGAGTTCCCGCGACAGCAGCGACGCGATGGCGCGGTAGCGCTGCTCTCGGTGAAGCTCGTTGAACCAGATGTTGAATGTCGCCACCGTCAGCTGGTCGCGTCGCGCGGATCCGCCGTCAGCGACGTCACGCCACCGATCGGTGTCGACGTCGTAGCGGCCGACCGGAACGGCGATCCGTCGACGGCGGAACAGGTTCATCATTCGGTCGCGCCGAGTCCGCGTTCGACAGCCTGCAGCAGCGCCAGCGCCGACGCGACGTCGTGCTTGTCCCCTGACGAATCGATCGCGTCGCCCAGCAGCCGCGCCCAGATCGCCCGCAGCCGCGAGAGGTTCTCCGCAGCCAACTCGGTCGAGCGCAGTACCGCGCCCCGGCTGTCGGTGGGATCGGCTGATCGCCGCACCAGCCCTTTGGTCTCGAGGTCGCGCAGCGCCCGGCTCAGATTGCTCCGCTGCAGCCCGGTCGCGGCGGCGACGACACTCGGCCCGACATCGGGATGGTGATCGAGGTACCGCAGCACGGTGATCTCGGTGGCGGAGAGCTCCACGACAGCAGGTTCCGCGGAGGCCTGGGCCCTGACCGCACGCGCCACCGCCATGACGACGTCGGCGAGGTCCGCGAGTTGCTCAGCGCGGGGTTGTCGGGTTTGCACTGCACCACCCTACCTGATAGTTATATAGTGATAACTATCGATTGATAACTACCTTGGAGAAGCCCATGACCGCCGCCGTGGACACCACCACGCGACGCGACGCCGCGCCCACGATCACCGTCGGCCTGCTCGTCACCCTCGCCCTGCTCTCGGCGGTGGCGCCGTTCGCCACCGATCTGTACCTGCCGGCGTTCCCGGCAATGGTCGACGACCTGCACACCTCACCGACGAACATCCAGCTGACGCTGACTGCGTTCCTGCTCGGCCTGGCCGCCGGGCAGTTGATCTTCGGTCCGCTGTCGGATCGCTACGGCCGGGTCAAACCACTGGTCGTCGGCGCCGTGATCTGCGTGATCGCCAGCCTGGCCGCCGTGCTCGCCCCCACCGTCGAGGTTCTCATCACCGCCCGTCTGGCACAGGGCCTCACCGGAGCCGCCGGCATGGTGATCGGCCGCGCGATCATCTCCGACCTCGCGACCGGACGCGACGCCGCCCGCGCCTTCAGCCTGATGATGATCGTCGGCGGCGTCGCCCCGATCGCAGCACCGCTGGCCGGCGGTTTCCTCGTCGAGCCGCTGGGCTGGCGCGGTGCGCTCGCGGTGATCCTGGTACTGGTCATCGCGATGCTCGCCGCCGCGCTGGCCGTGATCCGCGAAACCCACACCGAAGAACGCCGCGCCACACTGCGTGCCCAAAAGGCCACCACCGGTTCACCTTTGAAGGACCTGACACAGCGCGCCTACCTCGGCAACCTCATCGCCTTCGGTTTCGCGTTCGCGGTGATGATGGCCTACATCTCGGCTTCACCGTTCATCTACCAGACGATGATGGGGCTGTCCTCCGCCGAGTACGGAGCCATGTTCGGGGTCAACGCTTTTGGGCTGCTCTCGATGAGTGCGCTCAGCGCCCGGCTCACCGCGCGCTGCGAGCCGCGCACCGTGGCCGGTGTCGGGCTGGCGGTGATCGTGACCGCCGGCGTCGCGG
>NZ_JBAUJR010000144.1:0-2517 GCF_049683935.1 Mycobacterium sp.
AATGGGCAGAGTTGGCTCGCGATCGCGCGGAGTTGGCACGTGAACGCGCCGCCGCTCTCGCCGACACCGCGGAGACCGAGGTCAAGAAGAAGCATCGCCGGCGCTGAACCCCGCCGGGGTTTCGCTCGCTCCCGTTGATATCCCCCCCGCGACGGCGGGCCGCTCGGTACGGTGAGGTCGCATCGCCGACTTCGCACAGAGAGCGGACACACCATGACGAGCGATTACCCGCCCCCACCCCCGCAGCAGCCCGGTCAGTACGGGTATCCGGGTTCGTATCCACCGCCCGGCGGCGGCTTCCAACCAGGCGGTCTCGGACTGCGTTTTGCCGCACGCATCATCGACGGTCTGATCGTCGGCATCGTCGGCGGCATCATCGTGTTCGCGATGGGCACGGCGGACAACATCATGGTCACCGGCTTGTTCACCGGCGTGCTGTCCTTCGTGTACTACGTGGCTTTCGAGGTCTCGCAGGGTTGGACGCCCGGTAAGAAGCTGCTCGGCCTGAGCGTTCGCGGTCCGGCGGGAGCGGCGAAGCCGGACGTCAAGCAGTCTGCGATCCGCAACTCGTGGACTCTGTTGCCGATCATTCCGATCATCGGCGGTCTGCTGGGTGTCGTGGCCATCGTCCTGATCGCGGTGACGATCAACGGCAGCCCCACCAAGCAGGGCAAACACGACGAGCTCGCCGGCGGCACCCAGGTGGTCAAAGGCTGATCAGCCCGACACTGCCGGAATCCTGCACGGCGGAACCGCCGTGCAGGGTTCACGTGGTTTCGGTGCCCTCGACGTAACCGGCCACGATGGCATCGATGCTCTGGTCGACGTCGATGCGCACACCACGCTCGTCGTCCCCCAGCGGTTCCAGGGTCTCGAACTGCGAGACGAGCAGCGAGGCGGGCATGAAATGCCCGGGGCGGCTGGCCTGCCGTCTCCCGATCACCTCGGGTGTCCCGTCGAGGTGGAGAAACTCCACTTCCGAGCAGTGATGGCGCAGTTGCTCCCGATAGGCACGCTTGAGTGCCGAGCAGCTCATCACACCTCCGTCGGCGCACCTTTCGGCGAGCCAGTGGCCGATGGCCTCGAGCCACGGATATCGGTCGTCGTCGTTGAGCGCTTCACCAGCGGACATCTTCTCGATGTTGGCCGGCGGGTGAAAGTCGTCCGCATCGGCGAACGGGACCCGCAACCGCTGCGCGAGGGCTGCGCCCACGGTTGACTTTCCTGAGCCGGAGACTCCCATGACCACGATGGGTGACGCCACTTTCACCACCTACTCTATTGTGTCTGACATCACACAGGGTGCCGCAAAAGTCAGATTATTGCAAGCAGATCACGAAATCGTCTGTCTTATTTTGCGCAGCAAACGTTATGACAACATGTAAAGCGTGCACCCGGAACCTCACGGCAGCGCCTTGCACAACAGCCTGCTGACCGCACTGGGCACTGCCATCGTGTCCGGGGTCTACCCACCTGGGCAGGTCATCACACTCGACAGTGTCAGCGCCGAGCACAAAATGTCGCGAAGTGTCGCCCGCGAAGCGATACGGGTGCTCGAGTCGATGGGCATGATCGAGTCCCGGCGCCGCGTGGGTATCACCATCCAGCCGTCCCACAAATGGAATGTGTTCGATCCCAGGCTGATTCGCTGGCGGCTGGAATCCGGAGACCGCGCCGTTCAACTGCTGTCCCTTTCCGAACTCCGCAAGGGATTCGAGCCCGCTGCCGCTGCGCTGGCGGCCCGACGCGCCGACCCGCACCAATGCCGGACCATGGCCGCCGCGGTGTCGGACATGGTCGTGCACGGCCGCTCGGGAGACCTCGAGGCGTATCTGCTCGCCGACAAGACCTTCCACCGGACCCTTCTGGAGGCGAGCGGCAACGAGATGTTCCGCGCGCTCAACGGAGTGGTGTCGGAGGTCCTCAGCGGCCGCACCCACCACGGAATGATGCCCGACATACCGAATCCCGTGGCCATCGAACTCCACGACGAGGTCGCGCGGGCCATTCGGATGAAGGACGAGTCCGCAGCGGAAAAGGCAATGCGGGCCATCATCGACGAAGCGGCATCGGCGGTCGCCGAGGAAGCCCCGGAATCGTAGCGGCGGTCGATCTTGTCCTCCGGGGGATCTCGGCCCCTCCGTCACGCATGATTGACTGCCGCAGTGGACAGAAAACCCATCCTCGCCCGGCGTCTGTTCGATCGCATCGAACCGGTCCACGCCGTCACGTACTTCGCCCCCGAAGCCAGAGCGGAACTCGACGGCCTGGGTTATCGCGGGTTCTGGATGGGGTATTTCGCGGCTCGCTCGGCCCCGTTCGGGGTGGTGCCGGCGGAGGTCGTCACGGCGGCCTTCTACAACTTCGCTCCACACCGGGTGGCCAAAGCACTTCCTGCAGCATGGGATTCCACCGCACCGGCCGATGCCCTGCGGGCCCGGCAGCGGTCGGCCATCGCGGCGTTACGCCGGTACGGGGTGACCGACGACGGGGCAGCCGATGCGGCCGACCTGGCTG
>NZ_JBAUJR010000145.1:0-2186 GCF_049683935.1 Mycobacterium sp.
GGCACCGTGCGCGCTCGACCCGGGCAGCGCCGCGAACAGATCGCCGGCCTCGGCGTCCTGGCAGCGCAGTGTCACACCCGTGACCCGGATGTCCGGCGCGGTGAGCCCGGTGGCCGGCTCGAAGGAAATCCCGGCGAGCAGGTCGGCAACGGCGGCGAGTGGCAGACCGGCGGGATTGGAGGGGCGCAGACTCATGGCCTAGACACAGTACCGGCCGGGTAGATCAGCTCAGCCGGCCTGAAGTGTCAGCGGCGCACCCGGATCCGCCGACAGCGGCACGTTCTCCCGCTGCAGCAGCCAGGACGCGATGTTGTGGAACAGCGGTGCGCCCGACGATCCGGGTGAGCCGTCAGCGGCACGATGTGGCGCGTCCAGCATCACCCCGACGACGTAGCGGGGGTCGTCGGACGGAGCCATCCCCGCGAAGGTGATCCAATACACGTCGCTGTAGTAGCAGCCGCACGCCGGGTTGATCTGCTGGGCGGTGCCCGTCTTGCCCGCGATCTGATATCCCTCGACCGCCGCCTGTGGCCCGGTGCCCTGCTGCACACCCATCGGGTCGCGCTGCACCACCGAGCGGAACATGTTGCGCACGGTGCGTGCCGTCTCCGGCGACACCACCCGCACGCCTTCGGGCCGGGGTTCCTCGGTGCGCGTGCCATCGGCGGCGATCGTCGCCTTCACGATGCGCGGCGGGACGCGGACACCGTCGTTCGCGATCACCTGGTACATTCCGGCCATCTGCAGCAGGGTCATCGAAAGCCCCTGCCCAATAGGCAGATTGGAG
The DNA here is from genome assembly GCF_049683935.1 of Mycobacterium sp. Classification (GTDB taxonomy): domain Bacteria; phylum Actinomycetota; class Actinomycetes; order Mycobacteriales; family Mycobacteriaceae; genus Mycobacterium. The sequence goes on from NZ_JBAUJR010000145.1 coordinate 788, forward strand.
AACGTACTGCCGGACCACTGGTCGATCGGCGGCACCAGCCCGGCACTCTCGCCGGGCAGCCCGACGCCGGTGCGCTGGCCGAGTCCGAACTTGCGCAGCATCTCGGCGTAACGCTGTTCCCCGACGCGCTGAGCCAGCATCAGCGTGCCGACATTCGACGACTTCCCGAACACCCCTGTGGTGGTGTAGGGCATCACTCCGTGCTTCCACGCGTCGCCGACCGTGACACCACCCATGTTGATCGAGCCCGGCACCTGCAGCACCTCGTCGGGGTTGGACAGCCCGTACTCGATGACCGATGCGGCGGTGACGATCTTGTTCACCGAGCCCGGTTCGAACGGTGACGAGACCGACAGGTTGCCCATCTCGCGATTGTCCTGACGGCTGAGGTCCTGTGACGGGTCGAACGTGTTGTCGTTCGACATCGCCAACACCTCACCGGTCTTGGCGTCGAGCACCACAGCGGACGCGTTCTTCGCTCCGGAGGCGTCCTTGGCCATCTGCACCTGCTGCTGCACATAGAACTGGATGTCGTCGTCGATGGTCAGCATCACCGACGAGCCGTTCACCGCATCGTGGCGATTGCGATAACTGCCCGGGATGACCACGCCGTCCGAACCGCGGTCGTAGGTGACCGAACCGTCGGTGCCGGCCAGCACCGAATCCATCGAATCCTCGAGCCCGAGCAGTCCGTGGCCGTCCCAGTCGATGCCACCGACGATGTTGGCGGCGAGCACTCCGCCGGGGTACTGGCGCAGGTCCTGGCGCTCCGAGCCGACTTCGGGGAACTCGGTGGTGATGGCGTCGGCGATGGTCGGATCGACGGCACGCGCGAGGTAGACGAATGTCTCGTTGCTGCGCAGCTTCTTGAGCACGGTCGCGCTGTCGGGCTTGTTGCCGAGACGGGTGGCCACCTCGGTTGCGATGTCACGCAGCCGACGGTCCGGGTCGGGGGCCTCTGATGCGGTCACCGCATTCTTCTCGTACGCCTCCTGCAATTCCTTGCGCACCTTGACGGGTTGGAATGTCAGCGCTCGGGCCTCGATGGTGAAGGCCAGCTTGTCGCTGTTGCGGTCGACGATCGCGCCGCGCAGTGCGGCGTCGATGTCGGTCACCTTCAACTGACTGGCCGCCTCGGCGCGCAACCCTTCAGCGCGGGGCACCTGCAGCGTGAACAACTGGGCAGCAGCCACCACCAGAAGCAGGAACACCGCTGCATTGCCTGCGCGGTGCCGGAACACGAATGACGCGCTACGCAAACCGCTTTGGGATGCCGCCTGGCGGGTGCGCCGCGACCGGGCCGAGCGCTCCGTGCCCGGGGTGCTCTTCGCCGTCTTCGCGACTCTCGGCGACTTCGCCGACTTTTCCGGCGTCGCCGCGGGCTTGCGGCGGCCTGCGT
>NZ_JBAUJR010000146.1:0-5399 GCF_049683935.1 Mycobacterium sp.
GATGCTGACCGCGCTCGACCAGGCCGCCGACGCCGCACGCGCCCGGGGAGCGCCGGCAGCCGCCGCCGAATTGGTCGACCTGGCAATCGGACTCGGCGGCGACACACCGCTGCGGCGCCTCAAGTCGGCCGAGAACCACTTCCTTGCCGGAGACACCGCCCAGGCGGGATCGGTGATCAGCGTCGTGGTCGAGACGATGGAACCCGGGATTCTGCGTGCATTGGCATCGAGCCAACTCGCGACGATCCGGATGTACCAGAATCTGCACGGCGAAGCCGTCGATCTCCTGCGGGCGGCGCTCGACGAGGCCGTCGGCAACGTCCCCGTCACCGTGACGATCATGCTGCGGTTGTCCTTCGCGCTCAACAGCATCGGTGAGCTCGACGATGCCCGCCGCCATGTCCGCGATGCCGTCAAGCTCGCCGATGAGCTCGGAGTGCCCGGTCTCACCAGTGCCGCGCTGTCCTGGTCGGTCCACGTGAACTTCCAGTGCGGGCGTGGCCTCGACGAAGCCGCCCTGGACCGGGCCCTCGAGCTCTACGACAGCTCTCTGGACGTACCGATCATCTTCCGGGCGCCGTTCGTGCACGCAACCGCGCTGTCGTGGACCGGTCGGCTCGAGCAGGCGCACCGCGAGCTGACGGCGGCGCGCGAGATCTGTATCGAACGCGGGGCCGAGAGCGACATGATGGCCATCGCCGGGTTTCTGGCGATCAACCACGTGTGGCGCGGCCAGCTCGCCGAAGCCGCCGCCGAAGCCGCCGAGGCGGTCGAGCGCGCCGAACAACTCGGCGGGGACGACGTTCTCATCATCCCGATGACGGTTCGCGCGGCCGTCGCTGCGTATGCCGGCCGGGTGGACGAGGCGCGCGCCGATGCGCACTGGGTCATGGTCGCGACGAAGAACCGCAGCTCGTCGCACATCGCCGACTGGCCGGGGATGACGCTGTGCTTCCTCGAAGAGTCACTGGGCAACCACCGCGAGGCATTGCAGGCGCTGGACATGGCGTTCCTGAAGACCGGGCAGGTACCCGCGACCGAGCTGATGTACGCCTGGCATCTGCCCGATGTGATCGAGGCGATGATCGGCGTCGGCCGACTCGACGAGGCCGAGGTCCTCACCGGCGCGCTCGAACGCAACGGCCTCGAGCACCGGCGGGTGTGGATGCTGGCGGTCGGCGCGCGATGCCGAGCGATGCTGCTGGCCGCACGCGGTGACGTCGCGGCGGCCGAGCAGACGGCGCATCGGGCGATGACCGAGCACGAGGCGCTGCCGATGCCCTTCGAACGGGCCAGGACTCAGCTGATTCTGGGCCAGCTGCAGCGGCGGATGCGCCAGAAGCACACCGCCGCAGCCAATCTGACCGAGGCACTGCGGACGTTCGAGGAACTGGGTACGCCCTTGTGGGCGCGACGGGCGCAGGCTGAGCTATCCCGCACCGTCGTCTCCCCCAACGACGACCTCAGCCAGCTGACACCGTCACAGCAGCGGGTCGCCGAGATGGCGGCATCCGGTTCGACCAACAAGGACATCGCGGCGGCGATGTTCATCAGCACCAAGACCGTCGAGCACAACCTGACGAAGATCTACCGCAAGCTCGGCATCGGCTCACGCGCGGAGTTGGGCCGTCGGATGGATCAGGGGCGAACCGAGACTTAGGTGATCCAGTCGGGCTGCTGGTCGACGTCGACGGCGGAGAAGTCCTTGTGTGCCAGGCCGGCCAGAACCCCGCCGTCGACCACGAACTCCGACCCGGTGGAGAAACTCGACTCGTCGCTGGCCAGGTAGACGACCATGTTGCTGACCTCCCTGGGTTGGGCGATGCGACCCAGCGCGCTCTGGAAGATGTCCTCGGGCACCCAGTCGGCCATCGGTGTCTTCACCAGACCGGGGTGCACGGAGTTCACCCGGATCCCGAACTGTCCCAACTCCAGAGACACGGACTTCGTCAGTCCGCGGACCGCGAACTTCGTTGCGGTGTAGCCATGACTGGCGATGGTGCCGGCCATCCCCTCGATCGACGAGATGTTGATGATCGACCCGTGACCGGCGTTCTTCATCGTCGGTGTCACAGCGCGGATGCCGAGGAACACGCCGGTCAGGTTGATGTCGAGGATGCGGTGCCACTCGGACAGCTCGTAGTCCTCGACGGTGCCGATGTTGAGGATGCCGGCATTGTTGACCAACACGTCGAGCCCGCCGAACTCACCGACGGCGACGGCCACCGCGGCTTCCCAGTCCTCGGAGCGGGTCACGTCGAGATGGACGTAGCGGGCGTTCTCGCCGAGTTCCTCGACCACCGACTCGCCTTCGGTGTCGAGGATGTCGCCGCACACCACCTTGGCGCCGTGGGCGACCATCTCGTGGGCGTGCGACGCGCCCATTCCCCGGGCCCCGCCACTGATCAAGGCGACCTTGCCGGCCAACCGTCCTGTCATCGATCCTCCTGTTGTCACAGTGCTTTGAGCTCGTAGTCGTCCGGGTCCGGGCGATGTGTCCACTTCCAGTAGTCGACGATGCGCCAGGCGAACAGCGTCGGTAGTTCGCCTGCAGAATTCTTGTAGTAGCTGCTGGTGACCGACGGGTGGGAGTAGACCATGGTCTTCAGGCGTTCCTGGCTGCGCCGGTCGTAGTCGATGCACACGGCGGCTTTGGGCATCGCCGAGGCGGCGCCCGAGGTGAGCACCATGTCGATGCAGCCCAGGATGTAACGCATCTGGCATTCGGAGTTGTAGATCAGGCTGGCGCCGTTGACGGCGTTGGTGCCCGGGCCGAACATGCAGAAGAAGTTCGGGAAGTCGTTGACGGTGATCCCGAGATAGGCGTAGGCGGCATCCCCCCAGACGTCGTTCAGGCTGACGCCGGCCACCCCGCGGACGTCGATCGGCCCGAGTTGGTGGTTGACGTCGAAACCGCTGGCCCACAACAACACATCGGCTGGTCGGTGCACACCGGTGCCGTCGATGACACCGTCTGCGGTGATCGCTGCGACGCCGTCGGTGATCAGGTCGACGTCGTCGCGCTGCAGTGTGGTCAGCCAGGTGCCGTCGTCCTGCAGGGTGCGCTTGCCGAACGGCGGATAACTCGGCGTCACCTTCGCCAGCAGTTCCTCGTCGGTGGCGAAGGCCTGCATCCACGCGACGAACACCTCGCGGATCGTGTGATTGCCTGCGCTGACCGATAATCCACCGTTGTCCCAGTCGGGGTCGATGGTGATCTGCTCGTCGAGGGCGTCGGCGATCGGCCACCAGGACACGAAGCGCAGCCACCGCCCGTAGTACGGCAGATGCCGGGTGGCCCATCGGGCGCCGTCGCCGACCGGTGCGTGATAGTTGACGTTGGGCGCCATCCACTGAGCGGTGCGCTGATAGACGTCGACGTGCGCGGTGGTGCCGGCGATCGCCGGGACCAGCTGGAATCCGCTGGCGCCGGCCCCGATGACGGCGACCCGCTTGCCCGACAGGTCGACGGTGTCGTCCCAGTCGGCGGTGTGAAACGACGGTCCGTCGAAGTCTTTGGCGCCCTTGATGTCCGGAATGACCGGGTTGCTGAACTGACCGACGGCGCAGATCAGGCCCCGGGCGGACAGGGTCTCCGCGGTGCCGTCGCTGGAACGGATCCGCACCCGCCAGGTGGCGGTCGGCTCGTCCCAGTCGGCGCCGGTCACCTCGGTCTCGAACCGGATGTGTTCGGCGATCCCGTAGCGCGCCGTGACGTCGTTGAGGTATTGCAGGATCTCCGGCTGGGTGGCGTAGTGGTGCTCCCAGTGGTCGGTGGGTTCGAACGAGTAGGTGTAGTACTGACTGGCGATGTCGACGCGGCACCCCGGATACCGGTTGGCCAACCAGGTGCCTCCCACTCCGGACTGCTTGTCGACGATCGTGAACGGGATTCCGGCTTCCTTGAGTTTGATGCCCGCGAGCACGCCCGACTCGCCGCAGCCGATGACGACCACCGGGAAGTCGGCCCGCTGCTGTCCGGTCGAGGCCAGCACCGGCCCCTTCTGGTCGACGTCGGTGACCCGCAGGTCCGCGGCGATGTAGTCGACGAACTCCTCGGCGACCTGACCGGCTGACATCACGTTCAACATCACGCGCAACTGGTGCTCGTCGGGGATGAACGGCGGCGGACAGCCACGGTCGCGGTAGTCGCGGATGACGTCAAAAGCCCGCTCGCGCACTGTCTGTTTGTCGGGTTCGCTCATGGCGCCCTGGAGATCCATCGCGATCAACATGAACGGACCCGGAAGTTCGTCGAGCAGCCCGAGGTCGCCCGTCATGTGCACCATCGACATCAACAGGGCGGGCACGCTCGCCGCGTCCACCGCCGCGCGGATCACCTCGTCGGAGTCGTCAAAGGGAAGGCCCGTCAACCGCGCGAGTTCCGGATCGCGCACGGCGGCGCCGCTGACATGTGGCATGCACCACACCATACATATGGCAATCTGTGGATGATGGCGCCGTCCGCCGAGCGCGCGTGTCTGCACGCCTCTGCGCGGTGAGTCGCATACAACGGCGCGCGCTCGCCGGCCACGAGGTGCGCAATACTGTGCCGATGAGCAGTCTTGCCGGCAAGGGCGTTCTGGTGACCGGGGCAGCATCGGGCATCGGGGAGGCCACCGCCGCCCGACTGCTCGCCGAGGGCGCCTCGGTGGTCGGCATCGACCTTGCTCCCGAAGCACCGCAAGGACTTTCGTCCGCATTCGACTACCACTGCGCCGACGTCATGGACGCTGCCGCCGTTGCGCGGGCAGTCGCCGCGGTGGTCGACACGGCGGGCAGGCTCGACGGTGTGGTCCACTCGGCGGGAGTGGGTGGCGGCGGTCCGATCCACCTGCTGCCCGACGAGGAATGGGACCGGGTGCTCGATGTCAACCTCAAGGGCACGTTCCTGGTGATGCGTGCCGCCCTGGCCCAGATGGTTTCCCAGCAGCGCGTCGCCGGCGAACGGGGCGCGATCGTGACGCTGTCCAGCGTCGAGGGACTCGAGGGGACCGCAGGCGGAAGTGCCTACAACGCTTCCAAGGGCGGGGTGGTGCTGCTCACCAAGAACGCCGCAATCGACTACGGCCCCAGCGGAATCCGCGCCAACACCATCTGCCCGGGTTTCATCCAGACTCCGCTGTTCGACTCCGTCATGGGCCTTCCCGGCATGGACGTGCCGCGCGAGGGCCTACGCCATGAGCACAAACTCCGGCGGTTCGGCCGCGCCGACGAAGTGGCCGCCGTGGCGGCGTTCCTGCTGTCGAGCGACGCCAGCTTCGTCAGCGGTCAGGCCATCGCCGTGGACGGCGGCTACACTGCCGGCCGCGACCACCACGTCACCGAGTTGCTGGGTCTGGGCGAGCAGTAGCCGACCGGGTCACCACAGCACCGCGATCGCGGCGGCCGCGAAGGCC
>NZ_JBAUJR010000147.1:0-2751 GCF_049683935.1 Mycobacterium sp.
GTACAGGACCACTGCCCCAGCCGCAGCGGACCGCTGGCCGGTGCGTAATCGTCGACGAACTGATCAAAAGGTTTCATGTCGGCCTCCTCACGCAGAGCACGCGGTATCGGACCGTCCACGTGCGCCGCGAAGCACTGCGGCGTCGCGAGGTATCCAGTGGCGAATCGAGCGTTCATGTGCCGGCCTTCCGACTTCGGAGAAATCGACCGACGGAGTAGCGACGACCCACAGCGAGGGGTCGGTCAGGATCAGACCCCGCTGCGGGTTGCTACTACGAGTCGCCTCGGCACGTCGGCGATGTTAGACCTGTTGGTTCGCGGCGCGCAACCGAGTTGGACCTCTCGCACAGTTGGACGTCGTACACAATGTGCCCGGTGTCCTGGTCGCATGCAGTGCTGCTCTTCGCGGCCGGAATACTCGGTGGACTGACCGGCAGCATCGCCGGTCTGGCATCGGTGGCGACCTATCCCGCGCTGCTCCTCGTCGGCCTGCCGCCGGTCACGGCCAACGTCACCAACACAGTGGCGTTGGTGTTCAACGGGATCGGCTCGATCTGGGGTTCGCGGCCCGAACTTCACGGTCAGGGCGAATGGCTCAAACGGATCGTGCCGTTCGCCGCCCTGGGCGGCATCGCCGGCGCAGTGCTGCTCCTGTCGACCCCGTCAGAGGGTTTCGAGCGCATCGTGCCGTTCCTGCTCGGCTTCGCCGCGCTCGCAATCCTGATACCGGTGAGACCCAAGCGTGAGGCGCGGGTCGCCAGCCACCGACGTCACACCACGCTGCTGATCCTCGAGGGTGCAGCGATCTTCGTCATCTGCATCTACGGCGGATACTTCGGTGCTGCCGCGGGAGTGCTGCTGCTGGCGCTGTTGTTGCGCGCCGGCGGCGCCACGCTGGCACGTGCCAACGCCGGCAAGAACGTCGTCCTCGGGGTCGCGAACAGCGTCGCCGCGGTGATCTTCGCGGTGGCGGCGCCGGTCCAGTGGCTCGCCGTGGTGGCGCTCGGGGTGGGGTGCCTGCTCGGATCGCGACTCGGTCCCGTCGTCGTCCGTCATGCACCCGCGGGCCCGCTGCGGGTGACGATCGGCGTCGCCGGCCTCGCTCTGGCCGTCAAGCTCGGCTGGGACGCCTACCGCTGAACTGTCGGCCGATCGGACTCAGGCTGCGGGCACCATCCCATGCGGATCGAGGACGAACTTCTCCGCCACCCCGGAGTCGAACTCGGCGTACCCGCGAGGAGCGTCGTCGAGCGAGATGACGGTGGCGTTGACGGCATCGGCGATGTGCGCCTTGTCGTGCAGGATGCTCATCATCAAACCCCTGTTGTACGACAGCACCGGGCACTGACCGGTATAGAAGCTGTGGCTCTTGGCCCACCCCAGCCCCAACCGGACCTTCAGCGTGCCGTCCTTGGCATCGGGGTCGGCGGCGCCGGGGTCACCGGTGACGTACAGACCGGGAATACCGAGACTGCCGCCGGCGCGGGTGGCGTTCATGATCGAGTTGAGCACCGCGGCCGGTTGCTCCCCCGCGTTGTGTCCGTGCCCGCTGGCCTCGAATCCCACCGCGTCGACCGCACAATCCACCTCGTTGGTGTTGAGGATGTCGGCGATCTGGTCCTCCAGCGTCGCGTCGGCGCTGATGTCGACGGTCGCGCACCCGAACGATTCCGCCTGCTTGAGCCGGTCGGCGTTCAGATCGCCGACGATGACGACGGCAGCGCCCAGCAGTTGGGCCGAGTACGCGGCGGCCAACCCGACAGGTCCGGCACCGGCGACATACACCGTGGATCCCGTTGTCACACCGGAGGTTTTGGCGCCGTGGTATCCGGTCGGAAAGATATCGGACAGCATCGTCAGGTCGCGGATCTTTGCCAGCGCCGCGTCCCGGTCGGGGAACTTCAGGAGGTTGAAGTCCGCGAAGGGAACGAACACGTAGTCGGCCTGACCGCCGAGCCAACCGCCCATGTCGACGTAGCCGTAGGCGGATCCGGCGCGCGCCGGGTTGACGTTCAGGCAGATCCCGGTCTGCCGCTCACGGCAGTTCCGGCACCGACCGCAGGCGATGTTGAACGGCACCGAGCAGATGTCACCGACCTCGAGAAACTGTACATCAGAGCCCTTTTCGACGATCTCGCCGGTGATCTCGTGTCCGAGCGTCTGCCCGACAGGCGCGGTGGTGCGGCCGCGCACCATGTGTTGATCAGATCCGCAGATGTTGGTCGACACACACTTGAGGATGACGCCGTGGTCGGCCTTTCGACTCATCCCCATCGCACTGGCCACTTCGGCCGGGACCTCGAGTTTGGGATAGTCGATCGATTCGACCGCCACTTCGCCTGGGCCCTTGTAGACAACGATCCGGTTGCCACTCATGATTCTCCCGCCGGACTCGCGTTGTCCGCAGCAGGATCTCCGATGCGATCGCGTGCCCTTCCACCGAGAGTAGGCAGCCCGGGTGCCGGCGAAACGTCATCGGCGAAAACCTCACCGCTGGTCTAGGCCTAGGCCCACGGACGTCGGGAGCGGGCGGCCCAGTATTCGACCGGATCCTCGGACAACCCGCTCAGCGCGTCGAGTGCATCCGCAGGAACAACGAGGTCTGCACCGGCGATGTGTGACTGCACCTGCGACACCGTGACCGCACCCGAGAGCACCCGTGGCGACCAGGGTTGCGACACCGCAGCGGCCACCGCGAGCTGGTCGATGCCGACCCCGAGGTCGGCGGCGATGCGGGCCACCTGCTGCACCC
>NZ_JBAUJR010000148.1:0-14140 GCF_049683935.1 Mycobacterium sp.
GGTCACCGAGGCGGGAGCCATGGCCGCGGGCCGCTGGGTCGGCCGCGGCGACAAGGAGGGCGGCGACGGCGCGGCCGTCGACGCCATGCGCCAGCTGGTGAACTCGGTGTCGATGCGCGGCGTCGTCGTGATCGGCGAGGGCGAGAAGGACAACGCCCCCATGCTCTACAACGGCGAGGAGGTCGGCAACGGCGACGGACCCGACTGCGACTTCGCGGTCGACCCCGTCGACGGCACCACGCTGATGAGCAAGGGCATGCCCAACGCGATCGCGGTGCTGGCTGTCGCCGAGCGCGGTGCCATGTTCGACCCGTCGGCGGTGTTCTACATGAACAAGATCGCTGTGGGACCTGACGCCGTCGACGTCATCGACATCACCATCCCCATCGGCGAGAACATCCGCCGCGTCGCCCAGGCGAAGAACCTGACCGTCGCCGACCTCACGGTGTGCGTCCTGGACCGGCCCCGGCATGCCCAGTTGATCGCCGACGTCCGCGAGGCGGGCGCCCGAATCCGGCTGATCTCCGACGGTGACGTCGCCGGCGCCATCGCCGCCTGCCGCCCCGGCTCGGGAACCGACCTGCTGGCCGGCATCGGTGGCACCCCGGAGGGCATCATCACCGCCGCCGCGATCCGCTGCATGGGCGGCGCGATCCAGGCCCAGCTCGCCCCGACAGATGACGCCGAACGGCAGAAGGCTCTCGATCGTGGCCACGACCTCGACCGGGTGCTGCACACCGAGGACCTGGTGTCCGGTGAGAACGTGTTCTTCTCCGCCACCGGTGTCACCGACGGCGACCTGCTCAAGGGTGTGCAGTTCTACGGCGGCGGCTGTACCACGCAGTCCATCGTCATGCGTTCGAAGTCCGGGACCGTCAGAATGATCGAGGCCTACCACCGCCTGTCCAAGCTCAACGAGTATTCCTCGGTCGACTTCACCGGCGACAAATCCGCCGCGTATCCGTTGCCGTAAACACCGACACACGAAGGGCATTCATGAGCACCGACGCCGCTGTTCAGCAAGCAGGCGAGTACCGGATCGAGCACGACACCATGGGCGAGGTCCGGGTGCCGATAGACGCGCTGTGGCGCGCGCAGACCCAGCGGGCCGTCGAGAACTTCCCGATCTCCGGCCGCGGTCTCGAGCGCACCCAGATCCGCGCACTCGGCCTGCTCAAAGGCGCGTGCGCCCAGGTGAACAAGGACCTCGGGCTGCTCGCAGCGGAGAAGGCCGACGCGATCATCGCGGCCGCCGCCGAGATCGCCGACGGCCGTCACGACGACCAGTTCCCCATCGACGTCTTCCAGACCGGTTCGGGCACCAGTTCCAACATGAACACCAACGAGGTGATCGCGGGCATCGCCGCCGCCAACGGCGTCACGGTGCACCCGAACGACGACGTGAACATGTCGCAGAGCTCCAACGACACCTTCCCCACCGCGACGCACATCGCCGCCACCGAAGCCGCTGTGCGCCACCTCATTCCAGCGTTGGAGATACTTCACGAGTCGCTGCGCGGAAAGGCGCGCCAGTGGCGCACCACCGTCAAGAGCGGCCGCACGCATCTGATGGACGCGGTCCCGGTGACGCTCGGCCAGGAGTTCGGCGGCTACGCACGCCAGATCGAAGCCGGGATCGAGCGGGTCAAGGCGACGCTGCCCCGGCTCGGTGAGCTGGCCATCGGCGGCACCGCGGTGGGCACCGGCCTCAATGCGCCGGACGGTTTCGGCGCGAAGGTCGTCGACGTCCTCGTCGACCAGACCGGTATCGCCGAACTGCGCACCGCATCTGACTCTTTCGAAGCCCAGGCTGCTCGTGACGGCCTGGTCGAGGCGTCCGGAGCACTCAAGACCATCGCCGTGTCGTTGACCAAGATCGCCAACGACATCCGCTGGATGGGGTCGGGACCGCTGACCGGGCTCGGCGAGCTGCAGCTGCCAGATCTGCAGCCGGGTAGCTCGATCATGCCGGGCAAGGTCAACCCGGTCATCCCCGAGGCGGTGACGCAGGTCGCCGCGCAGGTCATCGGCAATGACGCGGCCATCACGTGGGGCGGCGGCAACGGTGCGTTCGAGTTGAACGTCTACATCCCGATGATGGCGCGCAACGCGCTGGAGTCGTTCACGCTGCTGGCCAACGTGTCGAAGTTGTTCGCCGCCAAGTGCATCGACGGCCTGATCGCCAACGAGGCGCACCTGCGGGAGCAGGCCGAGTCGTCACCGTCGATCGTCACCCCGCTGAACTCAGCGATCGGTTACGAGGAAGCCGCCAAGGTCGCCAAGGAGGCCCTCAAGGAGCGCAAGACGATCCGCCAGACGGTCATCGACCGCGGGCTGATCGGCGACAAGCTCTCCGAGGAGGAGTTGGACAAGCGCCTCGACGTGCTGGCCATGGCGAAAGTGAAAGACGGCGAGTAGGAACCGGCCTGGGTCCACTTGCAGTCATCATTGCGGTTCGACCAGGACGTTGGCCGGTGGGCCGTTCTCCCGGCTGCCGTAGAGGCTGCCGGGCGCTCGCGGACCGAGCATGTCGGAGACGGTCACCAGGTGGTAGCCGTTGCCGGTGAGCACCGGGATGAACTGCTCCATCAGGTCCACCGTGGAGGCGAACGTGTCGTGCAGCACCACCACCGAACCGGGTCTGATCTGGCTCATCAGCAGTGCCCGGGTCGGTGCGGTGTCGGGATCGTGAAGCCAGTCGAAAGGGACCACGTCCCAATTGATGTCGGCCAGGCCCTGGCGGCCGGCCTCGGCCAGCACCGTCTCGTTGACGGTTCCACCGCCGGTGCGGGCCAGCGTCGGCCGCCTGCCCGTGGCGGCCTCGATGGCTTCGGTGGCCCTGCTGAACTGGGCCGGTATGTCCTGCGGCGGGATCGCCGTCATGTCGGGGTGCTGCCAGGTGTGGTTGCCGATCTCCATCCCGGCGTCGGCGATCCGCCGGGCAGCGGCGGGATCTGCCGCGACTTTGTCCCCGATCAGGAAGAACGTCGCCTCGGCGTTGTTGGCCCGCAGGATCTGCAATAGCCGATCGGTGTGTGGTCCGGGCCCGTCGTCGAAGGTCAGCGCCACACACTTGACCTGTGTGCAGTCGACGGTGTCTGCGTGGGCGTGGCCGCTCAGGCCACCTGCGAGGAGCACTGCGACGGCGACAACTGCCGCGACGGTACGCACCCCCGAAATCCTACCGACCCCTGCGGATCCGGCGCGTTCCGCGACGCTGAGGGTGGCGAAACGCGCCAGACCCGCACTCAGGGAAGGGCGCCGGGGCTGATCTCCTCCAGCATCTCGGTGACCAACGCCGCGATCGGCGAACGCTCGCTGCGCAGCAGGGTGATGTGCGCAAAGAGCGGGTGACCCTTGAGCTTCTCGATCACCGCTGCGACGCCGTCGTGACGGCCGACGCGCAGATTGTCCCGCTGCGCGACGTCGTGGGTCAGCACCACCCGCGACCCGCTCCCCAGCCGCGACAGCACGGTGAGCAGCACATTGCGTTCCAGGGACTGCGCCTCGTCGACGATCACGAACGAGTCGTGCAGAGACCGTCCCCGGATGTGGGTCAGCGGCAGCACCTCGAGCATGCCGCGCGCGAGCACCTCCTCGAGGACCGCCGGGCTCGCGAGGCCTTCGAGCGTGTCGAAGACCGCCTGCGCCCACGGCCCCATCTTCTCGCTCTCGCTGCCGGGCAGGTAGCCGAGTTCCTGGCCACCGACTGCGTACAACGGACGGAACACCACGACCTTGCGCTGAGTCCGCCGCTCCAGCACGGCCTCCAGGCCGGCGCACAGCGCCAGGGCCGACTTTCCGGTGCCCGCCTTGCCGCCGAGTGACACGATGCCGACGGACTCGTCGAGCAGCAGGTCGAGCGCGACACGCTGTTCGGCCGACCTTCCCCGGAGGCCGAACACCTCCCGATCGCCGCGCACCAGTTGCACCCGCTTGTCGGCATTGACCCGGCCCAGCGCGTGAGAATTGCTGCCCAGCAACCGGACCCCGGTATGGCAGGGCAGGTCGCGCGCGGACTCCAGGTCGATGTCACCGTCGGCGAAGAGTCCGTCGATGTCCTCGCTGGAGACCTCGACCTCCGCCATCCCGGTCCATCCCGACGTGACGACATCCTGTGCGTGGTACTCGTCGGCGGGCAAGCCCACGGCGCCGGCCTTCACGCGCAGCGGAATGTCCTTGGTCACCAACGTGACTCGCTTGCCTTCCGCGGCGAGATTGGCCGCGCAGGTCAGAATCCGCGAGTCGTTGCTGTCGGTGCGGAAGCCGGCGGGCAGCACCGACGGATCACTGTGGTTGAGCTCGATGTGCAGTGTGCCGCCGTGATCGCCGACGGGAATCGGCTGGTCCAGCCGCCCGTGTTCGAGCCGGAGATCATCGAACATCCGCAGTGCCTGACGAGCGAACCAGCCGAGCTCATGATGATGCCGCTTGGCTTCCAGTTCGCTGATGACCACCAACGGAACTACCACCTCGTGTTCGGCGAACCGTGTGCAGGCCCAGGGATCGGACAGCAGCACGGAGGTGTCGAGCACGTAGGTCCGGACGAGCGATTCAGTCACGTAGCGCTCCTCGAGCCCGCGTGGCCCCACACGAACCTCTCGGTGGACACACAGCGGTCTCCAGGACCGGGGCCGGCCCTTCATGATCGAGATCATCGGGACCGCCCGGATAGCAGAGCATGTCGCTAGCCATCACGAACGACGCTACTCCGACTGCGGCTTTCGCGCCGCGCAGGCGCGCCGTGCCGAAGAGGCCTGCGGGTTAAGAGCTGATGAACTGAGCCAGCGCCGGCTCGTCGGCCAGCCCCCACGCGGTGATGCGATCGGAGATGACCCGACGCAGCTGCGCCTGATCGAAGATGCCCGCCTCGGCGACGTTGGCCACCTTGTCGCGGTAGGCGACGATGTCACCGCCGACGACGTCGAGTTCGGCTGCGCGGCGCTTGATGGCGTCGACGGTCTCGTCTCGCGAGGAGCCCAGACAGTGGCTGACGAGCTTGGCGAAGAAGTCCTCGTGGCGTTCCTCGTCCTTGGCGATGCGGCCGATCATCTCCGCCAGCGTCGGGTCCTCGGTCTGCGCAGCCAGATTGCGGCAGTACACCGCGTGGGCGCGTTCGAAGAACGCCATGAACGCCAGCGTCTCCAGCTGGCTGTAGGTGTCGGCACGGTAGCCCTGCACCACATGCTCGACGCGGACGTCCTCGTTGGCCACGGGGTCGACCTCACGGGTGACCACCAGGTAGTTGCGCAGTGCGATGGCGTGGAGGTGCTCTTCGGCGGTCCAGCGGCCCAGCCAGCGGCCCCACTTGGCCTCGAGGATGAAGTGCTCGACGAGCTCGCGGTGGTAGCCGGCCAGGTTGTCCTTGGTGATCAGCAGGATCTCGAGAGCGTCGGTGATGTGCTTGGGCAGCGTCACCTCCGACGGGTCCCAGTCCTTGCCGCCCAGGAACGCGAAGTTCTCGCCCTGGTCGAAGGGCACGTAGTCGTGGGCGTACCAGAGATCCTCGGAGTCGAGGTGGTGCCGCAGCTCCTGCATGACGACCGGCTCGAGCTCGGTGATCAGCGCATTAGGGACAGGTCTCTGTGCCATAAAAGTAACTGTAACCCGAATTCACATGTTCCTCGAAATCGGGTTCCGGAGTGTCGTGAGGCTACAGAGTCAGGCCCGGATACAGCGGATTGGCGGCCAGAAGTTCGGCCGACGCGGCGTGCACCCGCTCGGCCGTTCCGTCGGCCAGGACGTACTTGGCTTTCGATGGTCCGTTCGAGGCGGCCGTCGGTTCGGTGTTCTCGAGCACCTCGACCACCAGATCGGCGACCCGGTCGAAATCGTCGCCGCCGAAGCCGCGGGTGGTCAGCGCCGGCGTGCCGAATCGGATACCGCTGGTGTACCAGGCGCCGTTGGGGTCGGCGGGAATGGAGTTCCGGTTGGTGACGATCCCCGAGTCCAGCAGCGCCGACTCCGCCTGACGTCCGGTGAGCCCGAACGAGGTCACATCCAGCAGCACGATGTGGTTGTCGGTGCCGCCGGTGACCAGGCGGGCGCCGCGCGTGAGGAAACCGTCGGCGAGAGCCTTGGCGTTGTCGGCGATGCGCTGGGCGTAGTCCTGGAATGCCGGCTGGCGCGCCTCGGCGAGCGCGACGGCCTTGGCGGCCATCACGTGCGACAGCGGGCCGCCGAGCACCATCGGGCAGCCCTTGTCGACCGCGGGGGCGAATTCCTCGGTGGCCAGGATCAACCCGCCGCGGGGGCCACGCAGCGACTTGTGGGTGGTGGTGGTCGTGACGTGTGCGTGGGGCACCGGGTCCTCGTCGCCGGTGAACACCTTGCCCGCGACCAGACCCGCGAAGTGCGCCATGTCGACCATCAGCGTGGCGCCCACCTCGTCGGCGATCTCGCGCATCTTGGCGAAGTTCACCCGGCGTGGGTAGGCGGAGTAGCCGGCGACCAGCACCAACGGCTTGAACTCGCGGGCCGCGGCGGCCACCGCGTCGTAGTCCAGAAGCCCGGTTTCCGGGTCGGTGCCGTACTGGCGCTGGTGGAACATCTTGCCGGAGATGTTGGGCCGGAAGCCGTGGGTGAGGTGGCCGCCGGTGTCCAGCGACATGCCCAGCAGCCGCTGGTTGCCGAGCTTGCCGCGCAGCGTCTCCCAGTCGGCCTCGGACAGGTCGTTGACGTGCTTCGCACCGAACTCGGCCAGGCCGGGGGTCTCGACGCGGGTGGCGAGAATGGCCCAGTAGGCGACGAGGTTGGCGTCGATCCCGGAGTGCGGCTGCACGTACGCGTACGGGGCGCCGAACAGCTCGCGGGCATGCTCGGCGGCCAGCGCCTCGACGGCGTCGACGTTCTGGCAGGCCGCGTAGAACCGGTGCCCGATGGTGCCCTCGGCGTATTTGTCGGAGAACCAGGTGCCCATGGTCAGCAGCACCGCGGGTGAGGCGTAGTTCTCGCTGGCGATCAGCTTGAGTGAATCCCGTTGATCGGCAAGCTCTTTGCGGGTGGCTGCGGCGATCCGCGGCTCGACGCTCTCGATCACCTGCAGCGCGGCCCGGTAGGCCTCACTCGCGGTCTCGGCATACTCGGCGCCCAGGGCTGGAGTAGAGCGGGTCACGGCGATCCCAGAGTCGGCGGTCATGGGGTTCAGCGTAGTCGGGACGGTGCGCCTCCCCCACCCCTAGGCGGTGCGCAGCCCTCAGGCAGTACGCAGCGATGACGGAATCAGTGGCTCGTCGAGCAGGGTGCCGAATCGCTCGGTCAGGCTCACGGTGTCGGGGCGTGCGTCCAACCAGCCCCGCAGCAGCCGATAACCCTCCACGTAGGTGCTGGTGTAGGCGCGCCACAGCGGCGACGACAGGAAACGCAGCATCTGCCTGGCCCGCTCGTCGTCGACCAGCAGCCAGCGTTTGAGGTAGTCGACGACGTCATCGACGGTGCGGTGCTCGTCGTGCAGCATCAGCGCGGCGTCCTGACGGACGTCGGCCAGCACGGCCGTCGCCTCCGACACCGTCTCCGAGCGCGCACCGTCGAACCGCAGTCCCAGGTCGGCGTAGATGTCGGTCGCCCAGGTGCCCCACTGCGGGCCCACGGCGGCATACAGCGCCAGGTCGGCAAGCCCCTCCGCCATCAGGCACTGCGGGGTGTTGACCAGAAAGATCGTCTGCTCGGCCTGCCCCTTGCCCTCGACGAGGCCCGCTTCCTTTCGGCAGTGCTCGGTGTGGTGTCCCGGATAGGACTCGTGGGCCACCAATCGCGGCAGGTTCGACATCTGCTGCTTGAGGTCGGCGTTGACGGCGACCGTGGACTGGTAGTCACCGAGGTAGTAGTTGAAACCGGACCAGGGCTTGTCGGTGACGACCTCGTAGGTGACCGTCTCCCTGGCCGACAGCGGGAACGTCGCGCGGACGCGGTCGCGGAGCGCGCTGGAGAACGCGTGGATGCACTCCTCGAGTCGGGCCGGCGGGATCTGCTCCGACGCGCGGTGGTTCTGCATGCGTTCGGTGAGCGAGCCGGAACCGCCGAGCGCCTCGTCCAGCTTGAGGTGCGCGGCGCGGTACCGCTCCGGATCACCCTTGGTGATCGTGACGTCGAAATAGGCCTCGACCTCGTCGACGAACCCGACCTCTTCGCCGGCGAACTTGCGGCCCGCGCAGGCCAACGCCCGCAGGTGCGCACCGACGAAGGCGGCACGCGGCGCGTCGAGTCCGGCCGGTAGCTCGGCGAGCAGTCGCCCGGCTTGACGGGCCAGATCCGCGGGGTCGGGCTGCGGCTCGGCAGCGACGGCTCTCTTGAGCGCCGGGTCGCCGGTGAACGAGTCGACGTAACCTTCCTCGACTCTGTCGAAGCGCAATCCGAGCATCAGGTATTCACGGATCAGGGTGCTTGAATCCCGACCTAGGTCCATGGCTCCATACGCTAACTGCAAGACTGTGCCCATGGCGCGGCTGAGCGAACCCAGCCCCTACGTGGAGTTCGACCGAAGTCAATGGCGCGCACTTCGAATGTCGACGCCGCTGAAACTGACCGAGGACGAGCTTGTCCGGCTGCGAGGTCTGGGCGAGAAGATCGACCTGCTCGAGGTCGAAGAGGTCTATCTGCCGCTGGCCCGACTGATCCATCTCCAGGTCGCCGCCCGTCAGGCGCTGTTCGCCACGACCGCGGACTTCCTCGGTGAGCCACAACAGAACCCGGACCGGCCGGTGCCGTTTGTCATCGGAGTCGCCGGCAGCGTTGCGGTCGGCAAGTCGACCACCGCCCGCGTGCTGCAGGCACTGCTGGCGCGATGGGAGCACCACCCTCGCGTCGACCTCGTCACCACCGACGGCTTCCTCTACCCCAACGCCGAACTCAACCGGCGAAATCTGATGCACCGCAAAGGTTTTCCTGAGAGTTACGACCGCAGAGGCCTGATGCGTTTCGTCACCGCGGTGAAGGCGGGTTCCGACACGGTGTGCGCGCCGGTGTACTCACACCTGCTCTACGACATCGTGCACGGTGAGAAGCAGATCATCCAGCACCCTGACATCCTCATTCTCGAGGGCCTCAACGTGCTGCAGACCGGCCCTGCCTTGATGGTCTCCGACCTGTTCGATTTCTCCGTGTACGTCGACGCGCGCATCGAAGACATCGAGGGCTGGTACATCTCCCGGTTCCTGTCGATGCGCGACGGCGCCTTCGCCGATCCGGCCTCACATTTCCACCACTACTCGACATTGACCGACGAGCAGGCCGTCTTCGCCGCCCGCGACATCTGGCACTCGATCAACCGGCCGAACCTGATCGACAACATCCTGCCGACCAGGCCGCGTGCCACGCTCGTGCTGCGCAAGGACGCCGACCATTCGATCAACCGGCTACGCCTGCGCAAGCTGTAAACGCCGAAGGGCCACCTGTGGCACTCGTTTCGTGCACAGGTGGCCCTCCGATGGTCACGCCTTCGGGATGCGGCGCACACCCTGGTACTGCAACTCGGCCATCACCAGCGTGTACACCCCGGTACCGAGCACCAGGACCACACCGGTGGTGGTCAGCGGCCAGACCCCGGACAGGACCACGGCCACGGTGGCGACGCTGAACAGCGCGTTGCCGATCGCCAACACCAGACCCGACGTGCGGATCGCCGGGCGTGCGGCAAGAACCAGGACAGTGGCGGCGAATACCACGAAGAACCCGCCGGTCGTGTACTCGATGGCTGGGGTGGTGCCCGATATCTCGGCGACCTGAGGGGCGAAGGCCAGCAGCGCAACACCGGTCAGCCCGCTCAGGACGGCGTCGGCCCGCATGGCGAATCGCAGCAGCGAGTCGGTCGCCTCGTTGAGTCGGGGAGAGATGGTGGCGGTCATGGGTGATTCCTTTCTCGAGGGGTTATTCGGAGGTGGCCGTTCCCGGAGTCGACGCCGCAACCTCTTACGACGGCGACTCCGGGCCCAGCCATGAAGGGACTACGCCAGCCGGCGAATCCCGAGGTACTGCAGTACGGCGAAGCCCAGGGTGACGGCGGTGAACGCCACAGTCGCCCCAACGCCGAACCCGGTCAGCGGCAGCCAACCCGCTGCGAGCACAACCGTGGTCGCGACGGCGAACACGATGTTGCCGGCGAGGACTCCCACGCCGACAAGGCGCACGTCGGCGACGCGGGCGCTCAGGTAGAGCAGTGCCCCGTAGGCGACCAGTGCCGCGCCGAGCGCCCACTCGGCGGTCGGCGACAACCCGGACAGCCGCGCGAGCGGGTCTGCGGCCATGGCGACGAACAGTCCGACGCCTGCGCACAAAGTGGCGTCGGCGCGCAGCGCGAAGCGCAGCAGTTGCGATTCGGTTCCGGCCGTGGCGGCTCTCGCGGCGACGGTGCCGGTGGTGATGGCGGTCATGTCACCTACGGTGCGCAGAACTCGCTGCCAGCTCGACACCGAATGCTGCCAAATACTGCCAACCGCAGGTCAGCGCCTGCTCGCCGGAATTGCGTTCCAGCAGCGAAAGATCGAGTGCAGGCCCGCTGGAACGCAGTTCCGGCGTCAGCGGACGGGCGCGAAGTTGCTCCGCAGGTCGGTGGCGATCACCCGCGCTGCCGCGTTCTGCCAATTGTGCAGCGACCGCTGCGGCACCTCGGCGACCAACCAGTGCCAGGCCTGGCGGGCGACCGGGTCCAGGCCCGCCGCCGTGGCGTTCTGGGCGTACGCCCGGACACCGACGACGTAGGGGAAGTACAGCGAGTTGTAATGGCGCCACTGCTCGGTGGTGCCGAAGTCACCGCCGTCTCGTGGTTTGAGGCCCGCGATCCGCTCGGCCAGCAGGGCCCGAAGCTCGTTGGCCCGCTCCAACGGTTGGTCCGGCGCGCCGCGTCGAGTGAGGCGCTCGTCGATCGCAGGCAGCGCTGTCAGCGGGCTGGCCACCAGCTTGGACAGGTCCCCGTAGTGCCCGAGCGCGCGGCGGGTCACCCGGACGAAGGTCTCTTCGTCCATGCCGTCCAACGGATTGCCCGACCGCAGCGGCAGTGCTGCCTCGGTGCTGCGCAGCGCGGCGCGGTCGGCCCGCAGCGCCGGTGAGCGGGAGAACGCGAGCCGGTCGAACAGGCCGGCCAGTGGATCGGCGAGCACGTTGATAGCGATGGCGATCGCGAGGCTGGTGAACAGCAGCACGACCAATGTGGTGTTCTGGCCCGCGACAGCCATCCCGATCAGCAGTTGGCCGCCGAAGAGGATGGCCACCACGGTTGTGCCGACACACGACCGCAGCATGTCGCCGCGCAACGCCTGGCCCTCGTCGAACGCGTCCCCTATCGCCACCGCGATGCCGAGCAGCGCGACGTCGAAACCCGTGGACGCCAGCGCCAACCAGCTCGGCACCAACCCGAGCGGGATCACCAGGATCGCGTTGCCGAGCGCGAAGAACAACGTCGCCACCACGATGAAGCCCACCACCGGCCCGGGCTGGGTGCGCCGGATCGCCGTGTGAACCATCGCGGCCAGTGACGGGACCGACACCGCCGCGAACATCACCCAGTGGCCCAGCCGCAGCGGGCCGTCAACGGATCCGGCCATCGCGGCACCGGTGAATGCCACCACCGCGACGCAGGCCACCGACGCGGCTTCGCTCGCCCGGCTGCGCCAGGTGTCGCGGGGGCGCGAGAGCTCCAGCAAGACCGCGAACCAGGCGATGCCGGGCAACGCGACGAGGTAGATCTCGATCCGACTCAGAAACTCCGAGGCACTGACCAGCCGGACCGTATCCAGCGCGACGACGAGGGCGAAGCTGGTCAGCCCGATCGACGCCAGCACCAGCACCGGCTTACGGGGATCGCGGGCCAACAGATAGAGACCCAGCCACCAACTCAGCGCGAAGACGACTGCGGAGAGAGTTACCACGGCTGACTTCCTAGCGCCCGTAGCGTCGATGTCTGGCGCTGTAGTCGCGCAGGGCGCGCAGGAAGTCGACCCGACGGAACTCGGGCCAGTACGCCTCGGTGAACCACATCTCCGAATAGGCGCTCTGCCACAGCAGGAAACCCGACAATCGCTGTTCGCCCGAGGTACGGATCACCAGGTCGGGATCGGGCTGGCCGGAGGTGTACAGGTTCTCCGAGATCGCCTCGGCGGTGACCGCTTCGATCAACCGGTCGCCGGTGGCGCCGTTGGCGAGTTCCTTGGCCAGCAGGGCACGGACGGCGTCGACGATCTCCTGGCGTCCGCCGTAGCCCACCGCGACATTGACATGGAACGTCCCGCCGTTGCCGCCGGTCGACTGCACCGCGTCCCGCAACCGGCGGGCCGGTTCCTCGCCGATGAGTTCGAGGTCGCCGACGGTGCGCACGCTCCACTGGTTGGCGGGCGCGCAGATCTCCTCGACGACCTCGGTGATGATGTCGATGAGCGAGGCCAGCTCGTCGGCGTCACGCTGCAGATTCTCGGTGGACAGCAGATAGACCGTCGCCATCTCGATGCCGGCTTCCTGACACCAGCGCAGCATCTCGGCGATCTTGTGCGCACCCACCCGGTAGCCGTAGCTGACGTCGTCGTGCCCCAGCTCGCGGGCCCAGCGCCGGTTGCCGTCGCACAACACCGCGATGTGGCGGGGCAGCTCCGACCGGGAAGGGGTCAGACCCTGGCGCAGCCGCAGCTCGTAGAGCCGGTACATCGGCTCCTTGAGACGCCGCGGAATGAGGTCCACGATGGTCCAGACTACTGTGACGCGAGGAAACCCTACGCAAGTCAGTGGAGGTGATGTGGCCTCGTTTCGTGATCCTGTCGATACCGCTGATCCCGACCGCGAAAGCTCGCCGAACGGACCGGAGGACTTCCCCGAAGCGGTCGCCGACGGCGTCGCGCAGTTCCTGGGCAAGCCGCGCGCCCGGGGCTGGATCCACGTGTATTCGGCCGGGGTGGCGGCCGTCGCGGGCACCGCCCTGGTGGCGGTGTCCTGGTCGCAGGTCTCCACGCGCGCCGGGATCGCCACGCTGATCTACACCCTGACCATCGTCGCGATGTTCGCCGTCAGCGGCACCTACCACCGGGTCACCTGGACGTCGGCCACCGCGCGCACCTGGATGAAGCGCGCCGACCACTCGATGATCTTCGTGTTCATCGCGGGCAGTTACACCCCGTTCGCCCTTCTCGCGCTGCCCGAGAGCAGCGGCATGACGTTGTTCTGGATCGTCTGGGGCGGTGCGACAGCCGGCGTGGCACTGAAGATGCTGTGGCCGTCGGCGCCGCGCTGGCTCGGGGTGCCGCTCTACATCCTGCTGGGCTGGGTGGCTGCCTGGTTCATCGGTCCGATCACCCACGGCGCAGGCGTCGCGGCGGTGGTGCTCCTGATCGTCGGCGGTGCGCTGTACAGCGTCGGCGGCGTGCTTTACGCACTGAAGTGGCCGAACCCGTGGCCGACGACGTTCGGCCATCACGAGTTCTTCCACGCGTGCACGGCCGTCGCGGCGATCTGCCACTACGTCGCGATGTGGTTCGCCGTCTTCTGAGTGAATCCGGCGCGGCACACGACGCTGCGGGTACGTCAGCGCGCCCGATTCCCTACAGCTGGGTGATGTTCTGCGGACCCCAGTAGGCCTTCATCGAGGTGATCTTGCCGTCGCCGTCGAACGTCATCACCTCGATGGGCTCGATGCGCATCGCCCCGCCCACGGTGATGGCGAAGGCGAAGGCCGCCTCGTGACCGCCCGCACGAAAGCTCAGCAGCTCGGTCTTGATCTCCGTGCCACCCATTCCCGAGTAGAACCCGGCGATGGCCTGCCGCCCGATGTGGACCTCGCCGCCGCCCACGGGATCTTCGAGGGTGGCGTCCTCGGTGTAGAGCGCTGCCACTTCGTCAGCGGTGCCACTAGTCACGGTGTCGAGGTAGCGCTGGACGAAACCCTGCAACACATCCGGCTCGAAACTCATGAGCGGGACGCTACACGGGGCGCCCCAGCGCGGCAGCAAGATCCTCGACGGTGGTGACGGGCATGTCGCAGGTCCCGCCACGGCACACGTAGGCCGCGTCGGATCCGCCCACCCGAGGCCGGTCGATCAGCAGCTCGGAGGAATTCTGCGGGCCGCCGACCACCACCGCCCCGCCCGGCGCGCGCCTGCGCGCGGCGTCGAGAAGCTCAGACGCCGCCGGATCACACGCGACCGCAACCTGGATCGGCCCGCGC
>NZ_JBAUJR010000149.1:0-15036 GCF_049683935.1 Mycobacterium sp.
GTGAAGGTGTACCGCGGTTCGGTGAGTAGGTAGTTCAGCAGGATCCCGGACAGCACCGCCGACAGCACCGCCGGCGCCACGCCGCCGAGCAGCGCGACGATCAGGACACCGACGAAGAACAGCGCGCTCTCGCCGCCGATTCCGAGGAACCTGTCGAGAAAGAGCGCGGTGACGGCCGCGATCACGGACGGAACCACAACGGCTGCAAGCCATGACGTGACGTGTCGTTGCCGCGGCGAGACCCTGGCCCACAGCGAGGTGCCGCGGGCCTCGTCATGGGTCACCATATGGACGTCGATCTTGCCGGATCGCTGGACGACGGTGGCGCCGATACCCTCGTCGAAGATACGGGCCCAGCGCGACCGCCGTGACGTGCCGAGCACCAACTGGGTAGCGTTCATCTGGCGGGCGAAGTCGAGCAGCGCGCCGGGTACGTCGTCACCGGCCACGCTGTGCAGGGTTGCGCCGAGTGACACGGCCAGTTCCCGGATTCTCCCCATCTGCGGTGCGGAGATGCCGGACAGCCCGTCGCCGCGCACCACGTGGACCACCATCAGCTCAGCGCCGGACCGAGATGCGATCCGGGATGCCCTGCGCACCAGTGTTTCCGACTCCGCCCCGCCGGTGACGGCGACGACGACGCGTTCGCGGGCTTCCCAGGTGTCGGTGATCTTGTTGTCGGCGCGATACTTCTCCAGTGCGGCGTCGACCTGGTCAGCCAACCACAGCAGCGCCAGTTCACGCAGCGCTGTCAGGTTGCCTCGCCGGAAGTAGTTGGACAGTGCCGCATCCACCCGCTCAGGTGCATAGACGTTGCCGTGAGCGAGCCTGCGCCGCAACGCCTCCGGTGTGATGTCCACCAACTCGATCTGATCGGCGGCGCGCACCACCTCGTCGGGCACCTTCTCCTGCTGCTCGATGCCGGTGATCTGGGTCACGACGTCGTTGAGGCTCTCCAGGTGCTGCACGTTGACGGTGGTGATGACGGTGATCCCGGCGTCGAGGAGTTCCTCGATGTCCTGCCACCGTTTGGGGTTCTTGCTGCCCGGGGTGTTGGTGTGGGCGAGTTCGTCGACCAGCACCACCTCCGGGTGCCGTCGCAGGACGGCCTCGGTGTCGAGTTCTTCGAAGCTGCGGCCGCGGTACTCGATGACTTTCGGCGGCACCACCTCGATGCCGTCGAACAACTCGGCGGTCTTCTTGCGGCCGTGGGTCTCGACGACGGCGGCGACCACGTCGGTGCCGCGTTCGAGACGTCGATGTGCCTCGCCGAGCATCGCGAAGGTCTTGCCGACGCCGGGCGCCGCGCCGAGGTAGATGCGCAGCTCACCCCGCTTGTCGCGCGAGTCCGACGTGCCCACCTGTTCATCATCCACCGCCGGACCGGGCAATGTGGTCATCGCGGTGCTCGGCGCCAGATCGACACTACGGTCGTGGCGCGCCCGGATCTCTCAGCGATCACGGCCAGGGTGTCGATCTCGGCCCGAGCACGCGTCCGCGGTCACTGTCTGCCATCGAGCGCCAGGTTGAGCTCGAGAACATTCACCCGTGGCTGCCCCAGGAAGCCCAGCGTGCGGCCCTCGGTGTGAGCGGCGACCAGCGAGCGCACCTGATCGGGGGAAATGCCGCGGGCGGCGGCCACCCGGTTGACCTGCAGATCGGCGTAGGCGGTGGAGATGTGTGGGTCCAGGCCGCTACCGCTCGCGGTGACAGCGTCCGCGGGCACTTGCGGCTCGTCGGCGGCGGCACCGCGGACCGGCACGATCCGGCCGACGCGGTAGTCCTCCCCGGGCGCGGCGCACTCGACCCGAACGCCCTCGTAGGTCGCCAGGAACGGTGTCGACGTCGTGTCGCAGGGCTCGTTGACGCTGACCACCCGGGTGGGACGGGCATCCCGTGGGCCGATCACCGACAGCACGGCGCCGACACCGCCGCCGGTGCAGAACGGCCGCGCTCCGCTGACCCCGTCCAATTCGCCGGCTGCCGCGCTGCGCGAACACACCAGGGTGAGCAGGCTCGGTGCGTCGGGCCGATCCACCACGTCCTCCGGGCCGAGGTTGCTTGCGCTGGTCGACAGCGTGTCGTAGCCGTCGCCTGCGGACGACGGGCGGCCCTGGAAGTACTGCGGTAGCGGGTTGCCCTCGGGATCGGTGTACAGCTGGCCGATCAGGCTGCTGCCGACGGGTCGCCCGTCGACATCGAGCAGTGAGCCCCCGGCCTTGTCGTCCAAGCCGGGCAGCTGGGCGACAACCCACACCAGCAGCGGGTAGGCGAGGCCGAGGATTGTGGTGAACAGGAGCAACGCGCGCAGCGCGGCCCAGTGCTGACGAGCGATGGTGGAAAATTTCATGTCACATTCCCGGGAAGAGTTGGATGACCAGATCGATCAGCTTGATACCGATGAACGGGGCGAGAATGCCGCCGAGTCCGAAGACGTAGAGGTTGCGGCTCAACAGCTTTGATGCACTACTCGGCGTGTAGCGAACACCGCGCAGCGACAACGGGATCAGGGCGACGATGATGATCGCGTTGAAGATCACCGCGGACAGGATCGCCGACTGCGGGCTGTGCAGGCGCATGATGTTGAGCAGGTCCAGGCCGGGGAACAGGCCGACGAACAGTGCCGGGATGATCGCGAAGTACTTCGCGATGTCGTTGGCGATGGAGAACGTCGTCAGCGCACCGCGGGTGATCAACAGCTGCTTGCCGATCTCGACGATCTCGATCAACTTGGTCGGGTCGGAGTCGAGATCGACCATGTTGCCGGCTTCCTTGGCCGCCGAGGTGCCGGTGTTCATGGCCACCCCCACATCGGCCTGGGCCAGCGCGGGTGCGTCGTTGGTGCCGTCGCCGGTCATCGCGACGAGCCGGCCACCGGCCTGCTCCCGTTTGATGAAGGCCATCTTGTCTTCCGGCGTGGCCTCGGCGAGGAAGTCGTCGACCCCGGCCTCGTCGGCAATGGCTTTGGCGGTCAACGGGTTGTCGCCGGTGACCATCACCGTCCGGATCCCCATCCGGCGCATCTCGTCGAAGCGTTCGCGCATCCCCGCCTTGACGACGTCCTTGAGGTGAATCACCCCGAGGACCGTCGCAGTACCGTCCCGGACTTCCCCGACGGCCAGTGGGGTGCCGCCGGCGGCGGAGATCCCGTCGACGATGTCGCCGAGTTCCGTCGGGACGGTGCCGCCCTCGGTGCGAACCCAGTCGGCCACTGCGGTGGCCGCGCCCTTGCGCAGTCGGTGACCGTCCAGGTCGACGCCCGACATCCTTGTGGTGGCCGAGAATTCGATCCAGGTGGCGTTCGTCAGCTCGCCGGGGGTGCGGGCCCGCAGACCGTAGTGCTGTTTGGCGAACACGACGATGGACCGGCCTTCCGGTGTCTCGTCGGCCAGGCTGGACAGTTGGGCCGCGTCGGCCAGTGCGTCGGCCGTCACGCCGTGCAGAGTGACGAAGTCGGCGGCCTGTCGATTCCCGAGGGTGATGGTGCCGGTCTTGTCGAGCAGCAGGGTGTTCACGTCACCGGCAGCCTCCACCGCGCGCCCGGACATGGCCAGCACATTGCGCTGCACCAGGCGGTCCATTCCGGCGATCCCGATGGCGCTCAACAGCGCCCCGATGGTCGTCGGGATGAGACACACGAGAAGGGAGACCATGACGATGCCGGTGACACCATTTCCATTCAACGCCAACGTATCCGGCACGCCCGGGTTGTTCGCCTTGGAGAAGATCGCCAGTGGCTGCAGCGTCGTGACGGCGAAGACGAAGATGATCGTCAGCGAGGACAGCAGGATGTTGAGCGCGATCTCATTGGGGGTCTTCTGCCTGTTCGCGCCCTCGACGAGGCCGATCATCCGGTCGATGAAGCTCTCGCCGGGTTTCTGGGTGATCCGCACGACGATCCGGTCCGACAGCACGGTCGTGCCGCCGGTCACGGCCGACCGGTCGCCGCCCGACTCGCGGATGACGGGTGCGGATTCGCCGGTGATGGCCGACTCGTCCACTGAGGCAATACCTTCGACCACGTCACCGTCGCCGGGGATGGTCTGGCCGGCCTCCACGACGACCACATCGCCCTGCTGCAGCAGCGGCGCGCCCACTTCCTCCTCGGTGCCGTCCCCACCCGGTGTCCAACCGGTGAGGCGGCGTGCCGTCGTTGCGGTCTGGGTCTTGCGCAGGCTCGCCGCCTGCGCCTTGCCCCGGCCCTCTGCCACTGCTTCGGCGAGGTTGGCGAAGATCACCGTGAGCCAGAGCCATCCGACGATCAGCCAGGCGAACCAGGACGGTTCCATGATCGCCAGGATCGTGCTCCAGAGCGCACCGAGTTCCACGATGAACATCACCGGATTTCGCCACAGGGTTCGTGGATTGAGCCTGCGCAGCGCGTCCGGGATCGACGTCCACAGCATCGCGGGGTCGAGAAGTCCGCCCTTCACCTTGGTGCCCGTGTCGGGTTCCGAGTGCTTCTGTGGTGCGTCTTCGATGGTGGTGACCGGCATCAGTGAATTCCTTCAGCGAGGGGCCCGAGCGCGAGCGCGGGCAAAAAGGTGAGGGCGACCAGGATCAGCGTCACGCCGACGACCAGACCGACGAATTGTGGCCGATGGGTGGGCAAGGTGCCGATGGATTCCGGTGTCTTCGCCTGTGCGGCAAGGGCACCGGCCAGAGCGAGCGCGACGATGATGGGCAGGAACCTGCCGAACACCATGGCCAGCCCCAGGGCGGTGTTGTAGAAGGTGGTGTTGACGCCGATGCCGGCGAAGGCCGAGCCGTTGTTGTTGCCGGCGGAGGTGAACGCATACAGCACCTCGGACAGCCCGTGCGGACCGGTGTTGAGCATGCTCTCCCGGGCGCCCGGCATCGCCATCGCCACCGCGGTCCCGGTCAGCACGATCAGCGGGGTGATCAGGAAATAGGTTGCGGCCAGCTTGATCTCACGAGGGGTGATCTTCTTGCCCAGATACTCCGGGGTGCGGCCGACCATGAGCCCGGCCACGAACACCGTGATGATGGCCAAGATCAGCATGCCGTACAGACCCGAACCCACGCCCCCTGGTGCGACTTCACCCAGCTGCATGTTGAACAGCAACATCAAGCCACCTAGGCTGGTGTAGGAGTCGTGGAAGGAGTCGACCGCGCCGGTGGATGTCAGCGTGGTGGCTGCGGCGAACACCGCCGAGTTGGCGACGCCGACGCGTTGTTCGACACCTTCCATGGATGCGCCGACGGCCGTCGGGACGGTGCCGTGGTGCTGGAGCTGGAAGAACATCGTCAGGCTCACGCTGACGGTCGCGATGACAGCCATCACGGCGACGATCGCGTAACCCTGCTTACGGCTTTCGACCATCCGGCCGAAGGTCCGGGGTAGTGAGAACGCGATGACGGTGAGAAGGAAGATCTCGACCCAGTTCGTCCAGGTGGTGGGGTTCTCGAAGGGATGGGCCGAGTTGACATTGAAGAAGCCGCCACCGTTGGTGCCGAGCTCCTTGATCGCCTCCTGGCTGGCGACCGGTCCGCCGGGGATCGTCTGCTGTGCCCCGGCGATGGTGTTCACGACCTGGTCGTGCAGACCGAAGTTCTGGATGACACCGCCGGAGATCAGGACGATCGCGGCGATCACGGACAGCGGCAACAGGATTCGGAAGACACCCCGTACCAGATCCACCCAGAAGTTGCCCAGCTCGCCGGTACTGCGTCGGGCCAACCCACGCACGAATGCGACCGCTACGGCCATTCCGACAGCCGCGGATACGAAGTTCTGCACGGTGAGCCCGGCCATCTGCACCAGGTGACCGTGGGTGGACTCCCCGGAGTAGGCCTGCCAGTTGGTGTTCGTGACGAAGCTGACCGCGGTGTTCCAGGCCAGCGCGGGGGTGATCTCCGTGGCGGGATCGCTCAGATGTAGCGGCAGCCTGCCCTGCACAAGCTGGAAGGTGAACAGGAACAGGATGCTGACCGCCGCGAAGGCGAGCACGCTGCGGGCATACGCGCCCCAGGTCTGCTCGGCCTTCGGGTCCGCACCGATGATGCGGTAGATCATCCGCTCGGCGCGAGCGTCCTTGGTGGTCGTGTACACCCGGTACATGTAGTCGCCGAGCGGCACGTGGACCGCGGCCAATGCGATGGCGAGGGAGATGGCGAACAGGACGCCGGCGGCGGTGGCGCTCACTAGAACCCCTCCGGAAAGAGCAACGCGGCGAACAGGAACACGGCGATCATGACGGCGAGCGCGAGGCCGACAAGGTTCTGGATCACAGGCGCTCGACGCCCTTCTGGATCAAGCCGAGTAGGGCGAAGACCGCCACCGTCAGCGCGACGTAGATGGCCACAGACATCACGGGTATCAGCACTCCTGCGTTCGTTGACACCTGCGCCCGAAATGGGCAGGTGCGAACGCCAAGGTAGGCCCGCTACTCGGACCCTGAGCTGGGCATTGACGGTTTCTTGATGCCGGCGCGCGCCGTTTTTACGGTCTCCTTGCGCGGGGACTCAGTGAGGCGCGACAACGCCCGCAGCGCGGGCGTTGGTGAGCATGTGATCCCAGATGCGCTCGCCGGCCACGATCAGGGTGAGGGCGCCCGCGACGGCGACCGTTGAGGCAGCCCAATACGCCCACACGGCGTGGGCGCCGAGCACGGTCAACAACAGAACGCCGACACTGAGGGTGAAGACCGCTGCGAGTACAGCATGGCGAGAGTTCCGGGGCACTCCGTCACCGGCGCCACGACCCGTGATGACAGTCATGACTCCACGGTGAGGTTGCTGCCTAAGAGGCGACTCATCGGTTGCTGTGGAATTCCTTTGAGTCTCGAGTCGCTCGCCCGGCGGCCCCGGTGGTGGGAGGATCATCCGGTGGCCGGCGAGGAATCTGAGCAGAGCCCGCGCCTGCGCGACGAAACCGAGAGCGAACGGCTGGACCGCAATTGGGCCAGCCTGCTGCAGGAACTGCGGGTCGTGCAGACCGGTGTGGCGCTGCTGACTGGATTTCTGCTGACGCTGCCGTTTCAGCAGCGGTTCGACATCCTCGACGACACCATGGTGGCCGTATACATGGTGACCGTGAGCGCGGCGGTGTTGTCCATGGCGCTACTCGTGGCGCCCGTGCCGATGCACCGACTGTTGTTCCGGCGCCACCGGTTGGTCTCCCTGGTCACCGCGGCGCATCGTTGTGCTTACGCAGGTGTGCTCTTCCTCGCAGTCGCGCTGACCGGGATGACCGCGATCATCTTCGACGCAGTGTCGGGCCGAGTTGCGGCACTGATTGCCGGCGGATGTGCAGTGGCAGTATTCGCCGCACTTTGGCTGATGCTGCCACTGCTCATGCGCGACGGGGAGCAGCAACGACCCGGAGCATAGTCAGCGCTCAGGACTGTTGGCTGCGCGCTTCGGCGCCACTTTCCTCCGCATCGAAGTCGTCGTCGGAACCGGTCCGACCGACGTAGGCTCCGTCGTCGTCTTCACTGGCACGTGAGTTCGCCACCTTGGGGTCGGACTCTACGCCCGATTCGTTCTTGTCCGAATTCGGCTGATTCTCTGGCTGATTCATGGTGTGGGTCCCGCTTTCTGTTGGCCCGGGCATGCCCGGGTGAGGCACACCCGAAACCCTTGACGTGGCAATCAGAACGAGGCATGACGTGTGACTGACATCGGTGTGCGAATCGTTTCGGCGCTGCGTCGTAGCGGGTATCTGCACTCCATGTGATCGTTGCCGCCGATGCACTGCACCAGGTGCTCGAGGCAGTGACGACGCGAATGACGTTGGAGAGGAATCTCATGCCTGACCTGCACAAAGATCCCGTTGACCACGCCCGGACCACCCGCCAACATGCCGGCGAATCGATGAAGAACGGCGTCAACGCGCCGGGCCTGATCGCCATCGGTATCGGCTTGGTGGCGCTGTCAGCTGGTCTGTTCGCCTTCGCCACCGGCCAGGCGGTCGCCGGGACGGTCGGCGTTGTGCTGGCCGTCTTGCTCGTCGGCGGGGGGTTCGGTTGGCTGGCCATCGCGCACCGCAAAGTGCGCGAAGTCGAAAGCCAATGGCATGCCGAGCATCCCGAAGCGCCTGCCGAGCCGCCGACAAGCTGAGCGGCCACGAGCGGTCGCCGGGGAATACCCGGCCGGTGGCGCGTGTTCTGCGTCGTTGACCTGACGACTGGGAAGGGACGCAGACACGTGACAGACAACGTCGACTTCGATATGAGCACTTTGGATGACATGAATCGAAATGTCATCGAGGAATTCCGGGAAAACGGCGGAAAAGTCGGCGGCCTGTTCGAAGGCAAGCCGCTGGTGTTGGTGCACCACGTCGGCGCGAAGTCGGGAGTGAAGCGGATCGCGCCCCTGGTGCCGTATGTCGACGGGAGTCGCACGTTCGTGTTTGCGAGCCTGGGCGGCGCCGACGTCAATCCGGCGTGGTACCACAACGTCGTCGCCAACCCGGATGTGGTCGTCGAACTCGGCTCGGAGACCTTCGCGGCAACGGCCCGGGTTCTCACGGGTGGCGAGCGCGATGACATCTACGCCAAGCAGTCGGCGGTCGAGCCGCAGTTCGCCGAGTACCAGAGCAAGACGACCCGCGTGATTCCCGTGGTGGAGCTGGTGCGCTCCAAAAGGTAGATCGGTGCGGTGACGAGGCGACACCCGAAATCGTCTGTAGTCAGATGGTGTGTTCAGCAAGCCAAGTAGTGAGAAGGCGCGCGGTCAACTGTGCGCTGCTTTCGGTAAAAGTGGGTCCGCGGGTGAGGGAGACACTGTTGCCGTGCGCGGAAACGAGGACCCGGTAGCTGGTGACGGTATGGCGTGGGGTTGTCGTCGTTGACGCCTTCACCGTGACTTTGGTCTGCGAGGTGATCGGGATGGCACCGACCGTGCTGCGCCGCCCCAACGCACGCTTCCGTGTCACCGTGATGGTCTGCGTGGCGCGGTCTGCGACGACTCGGCCCCGCTGGTACGCCAGGATGCAGACGACACCGCCCGCGATGCACGCTCCACCCAGCACTGATGCAGTGATCAGGCCCGCGCGGTCGGCGTAGGTCACCGGAGCTCCGGTGCCGCTGACGGCGGCCCAGGCCTGCCGTGCAAGCTCCTCCTTCTCGCTGCCGTCGGCGCTGGGCAGCCCGATCACGGCCGTGGCGGAGTCGGTGTGGACGGCGAGTTCGTAACTGCGCCAGATGAGCCCGTCGTCGAGGACGATGTCGATCGCGGTGACCTCCGCGGCGGAAGCTGTCAGCTGTTCAGTCACTCTGAGCCCCATGAACGTTCGCGTGTACTCGACGCCGTCGCGATCCGCGGCGAAGGCAACCGTTGCACCAAGCAGCCAGATCGCCCAGCATCCGGCAGCGATGAACACCGATCCCCAGCCGATATAGGGGACCGGACTATTCTGCAGTCGGAGTCGCAGGCGGTCAGCCGAGTTCTCCTCGACCGTGACTTTCATGGTTGAGACGCTAGTTCTACGAATCCGAGGTTGGCACGCCCGATCGTCCCAGGGAGCACGGATGACCGATGATCGCCTGTTCGCCCGCGGCAACCGCACGGGTTACCTCCGTCCTCGGCGTCGGAGCCACCCGGTGTCAGCTCTGAGAGCCCTGGTCGGATGATCTTCTTCCGGTCCAAGGACCCGATGACGAAGTGGCGCCAGAAGTACGAGGCGATGGCTGAGCTTGCGGATCGAACCGGCTGGCGGATCGACCTCGACCTCGAGATCGTCAGCACGGTCATCGCCGAAACCCCCGTGGTGGTCATCCTCGCGCCACCGATGAGGATGGGCCCCAGCGCGCCTGCCACGAGTGTCATCATCGAGGCGGGCAGGCAAGCTGAAGCCACGTTGGCGGGTCGTATCGGCGACGTGGTGGGTGGGGCTGAGTACACGGTGAACGGTTGGCACGGATTGGCGGAAGCCGACAACGGACTCATCGATGGCAACTTCAGCGGGCCGCATTCGGAGTTGGTCGATGCTGTCGTCGCGGCGGTGTACGACCTCGTTGGGCGCGTGAGGAGCGCATAGCACTGCGGGCGCCTGCGGATCCGAAATCAGCTGAGGCCGAACCACTCCCACTTCTGCGCCAGGAGATCGCCGAACTTCGTGGTGAGCCGAATCGACGAGACGCCTGTGCTGCCGGCGATCAACGTGGTGTAGCGCCACAACAAGGATTGATTCGCCTGAAGTAACCTCTGAACTGCGACGGCCCTCATAGCCCAATTGGCAGAGGCAGCGGACTTAAAATCCGCACAGTGTGAGTTCGAATCTCACTGGGGGCACCCGATAGGCGCTGCTCAGAGCTGATTATCCAGTGGGGGGAACTACCTTGAGACTACTTGCCGTCCGCAGAGCGTCCGCAGCAGTCCGCGCAGCCGCAACGTCGAACGCGTCCGCGATGCCAGCCAGGTCGTCGGGGAACAAGTGGCCGTAGCGATCCAGAGTGAGTGTGGCTGTCTTGTGCCCGAGCAGCGTTTGCAACACCTTCACGTTCGCGCCGGCGCTGATTGCCAGCGACGCACAGGTGTGGCGCAGCTGGTGCGGGGTAATGACGGGGAACTCCGCGGTAAATGCGTCGCCGCTCTCGGCGATCTCTTCGTCACGTTGCGCGGCCGACGCCGTCCGTACAGTCGTCACGGCCGGGTCGAACACCCATCGGACTTCGCCGAGAGTCAGGAAGCCGCCCCTTCTTGACGGGAACACCAGATCGTCACCGCCGCGGCCGCGGACCTCGGTCTCGAGCAGCGGCGCGAGGAACTTCGGAATCGGTACGGTACGTGCGCTGTGGTTCTTCGTCGATCCCTCGATGAGGCCCTTGCCGGCCACGTGGGTGACGGAACGGCCAACCCGCATCCGCCGCGTCTTCAGGTTGACGTCTCCGACCCGCAGCGCGGCCGCCTCCCCGAACCGTAACCCGCAGTAACCCAACACCAGCACGAACGTGCGGAAACGTCCGCATGCGACAGCGAGCCGATGCAACTGCTCATGCGTGAGATACCGCTGATCGACTTCGGGCAGACGCGGCAGTTCGATGCCATCCGCGGGACTGGTCTGAAGATGCTTTGCCTTGACCGCGAACTTCAACACCGCACCGACCAGCTGGTGAGCCTGTCGGACGCGTGAAGCGCTCAACCCCTTGCCCTCGAACCGTGCAGAGCCGTCCACGGACAAGCCGGTGATCCAGACTTGAAGCTCGTCGAACCGCAGATCGCGGAGCGGGACATCTTTCCAGCGTGGCAGTACGACCGTGTCGAGCAGGGAACGATATCCCGCCACCGTCTTCGGTGACCGGGTCGCTTTGGTGGAGATCCATCGCTCGGCGATCACTCCGAACGTCACCGCCGAGAGCGCCGGATCAGTCCATGTCCCAGTGACCTGGTCGCTGACCTGCTTGTTCAGCCATGCCTGAGCGTCCGTCTTCCGCCCGAAGCCCTTCGCATGCTCGCGGCCCTGGTCGTCGACGTAGCGGGCACGCCATCGGCTGCCCTTGCCGTGATTGGCGCTCGGCACCGCCCGCGTGTCGCCGTCCTCGTCGCGGACGGTCCTCATCCAGCGGTCCTCGACCCCGGCTCTGCGGTTCCTCTTCAACAATTTTCGACCCGTCTGCTGGTCCGGTCCTACCAGCTGATTATGCGTCAAGCGAATAGCGTTCGCGGACAACGGCCTTGACTTCGTCAGCGGACCATTCCCGCGTTCGTCATCCTCACTGTACGACCGCAACGGACACAGTGAGGACGAACCCAGTGTGAATGGCCAAGAACTAACGAAATCTGAGCGTCTCGCAGTCGCCGAGTTTCTCAACTCTGCGGACCTCGAGCTGCTCACCGGTATCCCCTCGTCGAACTGGCGCAAGTGGGCGTCGGCCGGTACCGGGCCGCACTCCTTCAAGGTGGGGAAGCGCCGACTCTGGAAGAAGTCGACAGTCATGGCGTGGCTAGAAGAGCGAGAGGCCGCGCCGGCGTGAGTCCGACTCGGCGACGGGCGAACACATCACTCTTGCGACCGAGGAACAGCGAATGCATTCATACCCAAGGCCCGACCCGGCGACGGACTGATGAGCGGTCAACTGGTGGGCGAAGTCATCGCAGCGGCGGACTCGTTTCGTACCCACGGGTTATCAGAGCGGGGATTCCACGCGCTGATTGCCATCGCCGAGAAGGCGGAGACGCAGAGCAGGCGGGGTTCCGTGCGATGGGATCACATACGGGCGGGCCTCTTTGGCGCGTCGCTATCGACAGCCAAGCGCGCCGTCGCAGACCTCAAAGCGCTAGGGCTGGTCGAGTCCAGGCGCGGGTTCAACAATCAGCACGGCCAATCCGCTGCGCCTCGATACACGATCACAGACCTCGCCGAATGGGTCACCCAGGTGAGCCAATCGCCCTGCGACCGAACAGGTCACCCAGATGACCCGTTCGCTACCGAGCGAATGGGTCACCCAGGTGAGCCAATCGGCGGGGGCGAATGGGTCAAATCGGGGGGGCGAACGGGTCAAATCGGCGACCGAACAGGTCACCCAGATGACCTACTTGACGTTCCTATTGACGGTCCTATTGACGGAGGTCGCGCGCGCGAGCGCGACGACGAGCCACCTCCCCGCTACTGCCCCGATCATCCAAACGGAACACCGCTCGGCTGCCTCCCCTGCATGCATGCACGCCAGACGCGCGAGGACTGGGTCAGGGAACGCGAAGCGCACGCCGCGGCCGAACGATCCGAACGCCGTCGCGCCCTCGAGGGCTGTCAGCACTGCGGCGGAACCGGCCAGATCGACGTTGACGAGAACACCATCGACTGGTGTCCGGAGTGCTCATCCTGGCGAAAGGAAGCGAGATAGTGAGCCGCACCCGCGATCACGTCATCGTCCGGGCCTACCTCGCCAACGGCGCGCTCGACCGACCCTGCCCGCAGTGCAACGCAGTGCCGGCGCAATGGTGCCGAACACCAACCGGACACGACCGCCGCGTTCCCTGCGTCGGCCGCGCGACTATCCAACCCAGAGAGGAAACCCAGTGAACGAACCCTACGAAGACGTGCCAGGCGCGAACCGAGCCGGCCGAGCACTGCGCGCTCGCCAGTTCGCAGCGATGCAGCTCGCGGCTGACCACACCGGCAACAAAGTGCTGCACGCCGATCTGATACTCGACTACGCCCGCGCCGGCTTCACACCGGCCGAGATATTCGCGGAGGCAAAGCAACTGCGCGACCTGTACAAGTTCGACGACCGCGATCCAGCCGAGTCCCTCGAGGAACTGCGCCGCATGGTCAACCCGTACATCGACGACGGCCCACAGCTCAGGGTCGACTTCCATAGCGACGGTGAGACCCCGCTGTGATGGCGGTACCGGCCGGCGTGCTGCTATCGCCGGCCGAAGCGGCAGTAGTCGCTTCCGCGATCGGACGGCTGGACGCGGACCTCCAGCCGAACGAGCGGGGTGTGTTGCTGAATCTGCGCCGAGCGATGGCAAAATCTGGCGTTTCCCCGCGAACAAGCGCCAGTGCGCCGAACGGGCAATTGCCCGCCCGACGCATAGCTGACGCCAGATCGGACACCAGAAATCGGCGCTCACAAAGCATTTCGGCGCATCATTGCGGGCATGCGACTCTCAACAGCGGCGAGGCAGCGGCGGTCCTCGGCATCACGCCGAACGCAGTCCGCGACCTGCGCCGCCGCGGCCGCCTGGACGCAGAGCGCATCGCCGGACGCTGGCAGTTCGACGCAACCCAGATCCACGCCCGCGCGAAGGAGTAACTGATGTCCGGATTCCTCACCCCCGAGCTGGACGGCTTGAACGTCACCGTCTCAACTGTGATGCAACAGCCGCTCAGAATCCGCGACCGCATCTCCGCCTTGGCGGCTGACCAGATGGTGCTGGACAAGATCTTCCACACCCACGGCCGCACGATCACCGGCGGCGCGATGCTCTACAACGTCGTGAAGATCAGCGACTTCTTCCGAGCCGACGACGTCAAACAGCGCGGACCTGGCGACGAGTACGAGGTCGTCCGCGGTGTCGACCCCACAACGGAAATGGCCAAGCCCGAGGACTGGGGCGGCAAGTTCCCTGTCGAAGACGAACGCATCACCCGCAATGACACCGAGTACATGCAGGATCAGACCACGCAGCTCACGAACACGATCGTCGAGAAGCTGAACAAGCGCGCTTTCGAAGTACTCGACGCGAAAGCAGGAACCGGCCCGAACACCATCGTCGGCAACGACTGGATGAACGCCGTCACAGTCGGCCCCGAAGCCAATCTCTCCGAAGGGTCCGAACTTCCCGCCGCGGACCTGGCAGCCGCATCGATGGCCGGCGAACTTGAACGCCTCGGCACCAAATACGACACGCTGCTGGTGAACCCACAGGAGAAGTTCAGCCTCCAAGTCGCCTACGGCGACAAGTTGCAGGCGATGCTCGACAGCGCCGGCCTGAAGATGTTCTCCTACTTCCACATCACGCCCGGTACCGCGTGGGTTCTTCAACGCGGCCAGGTCGGCATCATCGGCTTCGAGAAAGCGCTGACGGTCGAAACCTGGCGCGAGCCGAGGAACCGAACCAGCTGGGTACAGGCCTACGCGGTCCCGTTCATCGCCGTCAACAAGCCCCACTGCGCCAAGAAGCTCACCGGCTTGGCAGGCTGACGGGCCGATGCAGGAGCAGGGGCCAGGACCGGATCCGAAGTGGCTTGAGCGGCAACGGCCAATCGCGAAGGCGCGGCGCGCGGAACGAGCAGCGGCCAAAGCACGCGCAGAACTCGGATGGTTCGACGATCAGCCGTCGTCCGCCGTATCCACGTCGTCGCCGTCCGACCTCGCCTGGTTCGACTGATGCCAGCCGAGGAGGATCCGTGGCCACGCGAGCTACGGCGCTGCACATGCGGCACCCGGTCCTACATGCCAGAGGATCACGCCAACGCGTGTGCACTCGGAACATCGCCGCCGACCTCATCGTCGCCACAGCAGCAGCGCAGACCGTGGTCGCCGGCCGATCCGTTCTGAAGACTCGCGACGTGACTGGTTCCCACGTCGCGCGGCGCAGTGCCCCGGCTGAGTCCCTTTCCTC
>NZ_JBAUJR010000150.1:0-33988 GCF_049683935.1 Mycobacterium sp.
GTGCCGCCACCGGGGGTGCCACCTCCAGGAGTTCCGCCGCCGGGTCCCCTGCCGCCCCCGTGACCGAACGGGACGAGACAGCGCCGGCTGTGCCCGAATCGCCGGCTCCGCCGGCCGTGCCTAAATCACCGGCGCCGTTGGCACAGGATCTGCGCAGCCTCGACGATCGCGACATGCCCAGTCGCACCGACACCATCGGCGCCGCGCTGTCGGGAACCATCGGCGGACCGGTCGGTCGCCACGCACTGATCGGCCGGTCCCGGTTCCTGACCCCGCTGCGGGCGATGCTGCTCATCGCGCTGGTGTTCCTGGCGCTGGGGTATTCGACCAAGGCGGCGTGCCTGCAGACCACCGGAACCGGCGCGGCCGATCAGCGGGTGGGCAACTGGGAGAACCAGCGTGCCTACTTCCAGCTGTGCTACTCGGACACGGTGCCGCTTTACACGGCAGAGTTGTTGAACCAGGGCAAGTTTCCGTACAAGTCCAGCTGGATCGAGACCGACGCCGAGGGCAAGCCCCACGTTCAGTACGACGGCACCCCGGCCGTGCGCTACATGGAGTATCCGGTTCTGACGGGGATTTACCAGTACCTGTCGATGACGCTGGCGAAGACCTATACGGCCGTGACGAAGGTGGTATCGATACCGATCGTCGCCGAGGTGGTGATGTTCTTCAACATCGCCGCATTCGGGCTGGCGCTGGCGTGGTTGACGACGTTGTGGGCGACCGCGATGCTCGCCGGCCCGCGGCGCATCTGGGATGCCGCGCTGGTTGGGGCGTCACCGATCGTGATCTTCCAGATCTTCACCAACTTCGACGCGCTGGCAACGGCTTTCGCCGCGGGTGCACTGCTGGCGTGGGCGCGACGAAGACCCGCGCTGGCCGGCGTGCTGATCGGGCTGGGAGTGGCAGCGAAGCTCTACCCGCTGCTGCTGCTCATCCCGTTGGCGCTGCTGGCGATCCGGACCGGACGGATGCGTGAGGTCACCCGCACCGCGGTGGCGGCGGTGGTCGCGTGGCTGGCGGTGAACCTGCCGATCATGGTGTTGTTCCCGCGGGGCTGGTCGGAGTTCTTCCGGCTCAACACCCGCCGCGGCGACGACATGGACTCGATCTACAACGTCGTGAAGTCCTTCACCGGTTGGCAGGGCTTCGACCCGAACCTGGGGTTCTGGGAGCCACCGGTGGTGCTGAACGCGATGACCGCCGGACTGTTCGCGGCCTGCCTCATCGGCATCGGCTACATCGTGCTGACGGCGGACCGAAGACCACGGGTGGCCCAGGTCGCGTTCCTGGTGGTGGCGGCGTTCCTGCTGACCAACAAGGTGTGGAGTCCGCAGTTCTCGCTGTGGCTGGTCCCGTTGGCGGTGCTGGCGCTTCCGCAGCGGCGGATCCTGCTCGCCTGGATGACGATCGACATGCTGGTCTGGGTCCCGCGGATGCTGTATCTGTTCGGCGAGGAGAACATGGGCCTGCCCGAACAGGCTTTCACCGCAACCATCCTGCTGCGCGACATCGCAGTGATCACGTTGTGCGCGTTGGTGATTCGCCAGATCTACCGTCCCGAGCTGGATCCGGTGCGGCGCGACGGCCTCGACGACGATCCCGCGGGCGGGTTCTTCGACCGGGTACCCGACGCGCCGCCGCGCTGGCTGCCGGAGTGGCTGCGGCCCCGACCCCGCATCGTCACGGTCGCGGAGCCCGACGGCGGTGCGCTGATCGGACGCCCCGGTCAGTAGAAGCTGCTCGGCTTGCGCTTTGCGGCGATCCAGGCGGTCGTTGACGGCATCACAACCAGCACCAGCGTCGCGATCGGAAAGATGAAGGCCAGGAGGGCGACTGCTCCGCTGCTTCCGTAGGCACCCATCGCAGACGCGGCGTATCCGAGGCTGAGGAGGTTGCCGGCGATCGTGACCGCGCATCCGCCTACGACGAACCAGCGACCGGCCATCTTGCGTTGCGCCAGCGTCACGGTTCCGGCGGTCAGCAGGAGACCGGCCACGAACGTCAGCACGATTCCCAGGATCAGCACCGGTCGTACTCCACCGGCAATGCCGACGGAGGTCTGGATCATCGGGTCCGTGTCGAGTGTGTTGATCCCGACCACGCCCAGAATTCCGAAAAGACTGCCGCCGAGACACGCGACTGCACCGACTCCGGCGAGGACAGCCGCGATGATCCCGGTAGCACCGCTCCGGGATGGCGGCGGTGCCGACTGCGGGAAACGATAGGGCGCGAACCCCGGCCGCGGCTGTTGGCCCGGTGGGGGCTGGGGTTCGTACGGATGTTCCACCAAACCCCTCCCACGTCGATGACCCTGGATCACCAAGCCTAGCCGCGGGCGGCGGCCGCCCGGTGTGACGATTTCGCAGATCAGCGCAGGTTCCGGTAACCTAGCCCGGTTGCCGACGCAGGCGACCCTCCTGCCACGGACAGTCCGTGGCCGCACACGACCATAGGAGGTGATGGGTTCCTTATGCGTCCATACGAAATCATGGTCATCCTCGACCCCACTCTCGACGAACGAACTGTTGCACCGTCGCTCGAGACGTTCCTCAACGTGATCCGCAAGGATGGCGGCAGTGTCGACAAGGTCGACATCTGGGGACGCCGACGGCTCGCCTACGAGATCGCCAAGCATGCCGAGGGCATCTACGCGATCGTCGATGTGAAGGCCGAGCCCGCGACCGTGTCCGAGCTCGACCGTCAGCTGAACCTGAACGAGTCCGTGCTGCGGACCAAGGTGATGCGGACCGACAAGCACTAATAAGTCGCTTGACGGCCTGTGCACGTCGGGGTAGTTCCGTAGGCTCGCCTGCGACTGCTATCCCGTCAGCGCATGCCGCTGCACACCGCCGACATCCAGGAGGACCTCGTGGCTGGTGACACCATCATCACGGTCATCGGAAACCTGACCGCTGACCCCGAACTGCGGTTCACGCCGTCGGGCGCTGCCGTCGCGAACTTCACGGTCGCGTCGACGCCCCGCATGTTCGACCGCCAGACCAATGAGTGGAAGGACGGCGAAGCGCTGTTCCTCCGCTGCAACATCTGGCGCGAAGCTGCCGAGAACGTGGCCGAGAGCCTCGTTCGCGGATCGCGGGTGATCGTCAGCGGCCGGCTCAAGCAACGTTCCTTCGAAACCCGCGAGGGCGAGAAGCGCACGGTGGTCGAGCTCGAGGTCGACGAGATCGGTCCGTCGTTGAAGTACGCGACGGCCAAGGTCAACAAGGCCAGCCGCAGTGGCGGCGGTGGCGGCGGCTTCGGTGGCGGCGGAGGCGGCGGTGGGGGCAACAGCTCTCGTCCCGCGGAGCAGCCGAAGGAGGACCCGTGGGGCAGTGCGCCCGCGTCGGGCTCGTTCGGCGGCGGCGACGACGAACCGCCTTTCTGATCAAACCAATTCATCAGATTTCTAGAAAGAGATAGACATGGCCAAGTCCTCCACGAAGAGGCGTCCGGCTCCGGAAAAGCCGGTCAAGACCCGCAAGTGCGTGTTCTGCTCCAAAAAGGGCAAGCTGCAGAACATCGACTACAAGGACACGCAGCTGCTGCGTACCTACATCAGTGAGCGCGGCAAGATCCGCGCCCGCCGTGTGACCGGCAACTGCGTTCAGCACCAGCGTGACATCGCGATCGCGGTCAAGAACGCCCGCGAGGTCGCGTTGCTGCCGTTCAGCTCGGCGACGCGATAGTCAGGACAGGACCAAGAACATGAAGCTCATTCTGACCACCGAGGTGGAGAACCTCGGCACGCCCGGCGACGCCGTCGAGGTGAAGGACGGCTACGGCCGCAACTACCTGCTACCCCGCGGCATGGCGATCGTGGCCACCCGTGGTGCGGAGCGCCAGGCCGAGGAGATCCGTCGCGCCCAGGAGCTCAAGAGCGTCAAGAGCCTGGAGCACGCCAACGAGCTGAAGCAGGCTCTCGAGGAGCTGGGTGCCGTCGAGCTGTCCGTCAAGACGGCCAGCGACTCCGGCAAGCTGTTCGGCTCGGTCACCGCGGCCGACGTCGTCGGTGCCATCAAGAAGGCCGGCGGACCGAACCTCGACAAGCGGACCGTCAGCCTTCCCAAAGCCCACATCAAGGCGACCGGCACGCACCCCGTGGAGGTGCGGCTGCACCCGAGCGTCGCCGCCGAGGTGTCGCTGAACGTGGTTGCCCGCTGATCGCGGACTGACAGCACCAGCCCTGAAACGGCCGGGTGGGGACCAACGGTTCTCACCCGGCCGTTGCTGTGCGCTGTGGCGAACACATCTGCGCAAACCACTTACAGCGAACCTAACCGGCTGTTAACCTCTGCGGCCCCGAGGCGAAACACAACACGCCCGAAGAGGCAACCATCGGCGACACGCCGACCAATTTCCCATCCACAGACTTTCTACCGTCCTATGGTGCGTTCATCTGCTCGAACGCGGTTGGCGACGGCGGTTATCCACAGGTTCTCCCCAGCGGTTCAACACCTCCCACCGGACCTATGCACAATCCATCCACAAGTCCACTAACAGGGTCGACTTGATTCCCTCTCAGCAACGTCTACCGTTGGCCGTCGCGGGTGAAGATCCGAGGCCGGCCCGGGGGACTTGTCGGCATTCGGGTTTAACATCGCGGCATGCCATATCGAACGTCAGTTCGAGGTACGAGGAGGGGTGGGGCACTGCGTGGCTGTCGTAGATGACCTGGGTCGGTCCGGCGGATCGTCCGACCGGCAGGACGCTCCTCCGAGTGAGGACTTCGGGCGCCAACCCCCGCAGGACGCCGCCGCCGAACAGGCGGTGCTGGGCGGCATGCTGCTGAGCAAGGACGCCGTCGCCGATGTGCTGGAGAAGCTGCGGCCGGGTGACTTCTACAAGCCGGGGAACCAGCTCGTCTACGACGCGATCCTGGATCTGTACGGACGCGGGGAGCCGGCCGATGCGGTCACCGTCGCCGCGGAACTCGATCGCCGCGGGTTGTTGCGACGCGTCGGCGGAGCGCCCTATCTGCACACGCTGATCTCTACGGTGCCGACCGCCGCCAACGCCGGCTACTACGCGGAGATCGTGGCCGAGAAGGCGCTGCTGCGTCGCCTCGTGGAGGCCGGCACGCGTGTTGTGCAGTACGGGTACGCGGGCGCGGACGGAGCGGACGTCAACGACGTCGTCGACCGTGCGCAAGCCGAGATCTACGACGTCACCGAGCGCCGCGCGTCCGAGGACTTCGTGGTGCTCGAGGAACTGCTTCAGCCCACGATGGACGAGATCGACGCGATCGCCTCGTCCGGTGGCATCTCCCGCGGTGTGCCCACCGGGTTCGTCGAACTCGACGAGGTGACCAACGGCTTGCACGCCGGGC
Organism: Mycobacterium sp.; assembly: GCF_049683935.1. Taxonomy (GTDB): domain Bacteria; phylum Actinomycetota; class Actinomycetes; order Mycobacteriales; family Mycobacteriaceae; genus Mycobacterium. The sequence goes on from NZ_JBAUJR010000150.1 coordinate 5,333, forward strand.
AGATGATCATCATCGCGGCCCGACCCGGTGTCGGGAAGGCGTTGGCTCTCGACACCCCGCTGCCGACACCCAATGGCTGGACGACGATGGGCGACGTCGGGGTCGGTGATGAGCTCCTCGACGCCGACGGGCTGCCCACCCGTGTGGTGGCGGCGACGGACGTGTTGCTCGGTCGGCCCTGCTACGAGATCGAGTTCTCCGACGGGACCGTCATCGTCGCCGACGAACAGCACCAGTGGCCGACCAGTCTGGGCATCCGGACCACCGGGATGCTGCGGGCGGCAGCGGACACCGTGACCGCGGCGGCACGGCACCAGGACAGATCAGGGCGGGGCGGCGTGCTTCTTGCACCCGGGCGGGCGGCAGTGGGAGTCGACTGGATCCGCCGGGTCCGCACGGTCCCGGTGCGCTGTGTGGAGGTCGACAACGCCGAACACCTCTACCTCGCCGGGCACGGCATGGTGCCGACGCACAACTCCACACTCGGCCTGGACTTCATGCGCTCGTGCTCGATCAAGAACCAGTTGCCCAGCGTCATCTTCAGCCTCGAGATGAGCAAGTCCGAGATCGTCATGCGGCTGCTGTCGGCCGAGGCCAAGATCAAGCTCGCCGACATGCGTTCCGGCCGGATGAGCGACGACGACTGGACGCGTCTGGCGCGCCGCATGAGCGAGATCAGCGAAGCCCCGTTGTTCATCGACGATTCGCCGAACCTGACGATGATGGAGATCCGCGCCAAGGCGCGACGGTTGTCGCAGAAGGCCGGCCTGCGGTTGATCGTCGTCGACTACATGCAGCTGATGTCGTCAGGCAAGAAGTACGAGTCCCGCCAGCAGGAAGTCTCGGACTTCTCCCGCAGCCTCAAGTTGATGGCCAAGGAACTCGAAGTGCCTGTGGTAGCGATCAGCCAGCTGAACCGTGGCCCCGAACAGCGCACCGACAAGAAGCCAATGGTCTCCGATCTTCGCGAGTCGGGATGCCTGACTGCGAACACCCGGATCCTGCGGGCGGACACCGGTTCCGAGGTGACGTTCGGGGAGCTGATGCGCACCGGGGAGCGGCCGCTGGTGTGGTCGGTCGATGAGCGCAAGCGCATGGTTGCGCGGCCGATGACGAACGTGTTCTACAGCGGGCACAAAGAGGTGTTCAAGGTGCGGCTGGCGTCGGGGCGTGAGGTGGAGGCCACAGCCAACCATCCGTTCATGACGTTGGACGGCTGGACTCCTTTGGGGGAGTTGACGGTCGGCGCTCGCGTCGCTGTCCCGCGGCGGGTGCCCGAGCCGGTGCAGACCGAGCGGATGCACGACTCCGAGGTCGTCATGCTGGCCCACATGATCGGCGACGGATCGTGTGTGAAGCGCCAGCCGATCCGGTATGCGAGCATCGATGAGCAGAATTTGGTGGCGGTTACCAACGCCGCCAAGCACTTCGGGGTTGCGGCGATACGGGACGAGTACCCGGCGGCACGTGTCACGACGCTGCGACTGCCGGCGCCCTATCGGCTCACCCACGGTAAGCGGAACCCGATCGCGGAATGGCTGGACAAGCTTGGGCTGTTCGGTAAGCGCAGCTACGACAAGTTCGTTCCGGCAGAGGTATTTGCGCTCCCCAACGATCAAGTGGCGTTGTTCCTGCGGCACCTCTGGGCGACAGACGGCTCGGTGCGGTGGGACGAGAAGACGGGCATAGGACGTGTGTACTACGCGTCAACGAGCCGACAGTTGGTTGACGATGTGATGCAGCTGTTGCTGCGATTCGGAATCGCGTCGAGGGTGTACCGCGCAAAGAAGGCCGGATATCGGGACTCTTGGCACCTGACGATCGCGGGCGGTGAGAGTCAGTCCAAGTTCCTCGGAGGCATCGGTGTGCACGGCGTGAAAGCCGATGCAGCCAAGCAGGTTCTGGCGAAGCTGCAGGGAATCGTGCGCAACCCCAACGCCGACACGGTCCCTCAGGGTGTCTGGGCTCAGGTGCGGGCGGGGCTGACCGAGCGCCAACTGACGCATCGGCAGTTCGCCACTGCGATGAACACCAAGTTCTGCGGATCGACAATGTGGAAGCATTCCCCGAGCCGGGCGAGGCTGCACCGGGCGGCTGCGCTGCTGGAGGACCGTGATCTCCATGACCTCGCCACCAACGATGTCTTCTGGGACAAGATCGTCGAGATCACCAGCATCGGTGAACAGGATGTCTATGACGGAACCGTTGATGGCACGCATAACTTTACAGCGAACTGCATAATTATACACAACAGCCTAGAGCAGGATGCGGATATGGTTATACTTTTGCATCGGCCGGACGCGTTCGATCGGGACGACCCGCGCGGTGGAGAAGCGGACCTGATTCTCGGCAAGCACCGTAACGGGCCGACGAAGACGATAACCGTTGCGCACCAACTGCATTTGTCGCGATTTGCGAATATGGCCAAGCAGTAGGCGGCTAGCTAGGTGTCGCTTCTCAAGTTTGATGTCCAGTTCTCAATTGAGATGTCCATCTAGACATTTGAATTAGATTTCCGCCCATCGAGCCGGCGGTAGCACTGGTGGCCGGCCGCTGGTCAGCGCCGGGGATGGATCACTCCCGCGGAAGTTGCGTGCCGGCGTTTCGGATCCACGCCGATCTGAGTGGCCGACGGCACTGTCCGAGTGATCCACCCCAGCAGGGTGCGCCTATGCGTCACCCAAACTCGGCCGGTAGTCCGCGACTTCGGCCTCAGCAGCGAGCAACGCACCCAATTCGCCCTCCTGCTGGGCGACAAACACACCGACAACCTGCCGGCACACCTCGGGCACGCTGACCCCGCGCATACCGGCTATCCGTGTCAACCCGACCAGCATTGACGTCGACACGTGAAACTGCACGGCGAACTGACCGCAAGAACCATCGTCGGGCGGTGACCCCGGACCAATGACCACCGGATGATCTGACCCGAATTCGTCAACATCAGCGCTGCGAGCCCTCTCAACGGCCCCACCACTGGCGCTGCCAGCAACGCCCTCGTCCGGGTCGCGGAACTCCTCATGGCTGAACAAACCCATTGCGCCCACGCTAGACCTTGCAGAATGCCGAAGCCGCCAAGTGAGCGGGTGTGGCCTGCAGGGAGACCAAGGCGGCGGCGAGGCGCTGAGGGGGCCAGAGGGTTGTGGTCGTGGTTCTCAGTGCGACTGGAAGGGGGTTCTCACTGCGTGGACGACGCGGACACCATGCCTCGACGTTGACAGGGCCGTGAGCTAATACCGGTCTCAAACTTCATGTCCAATTCTCAAGGTGAAATGTTCACACGATGTCCAAATGGACATGAAAGTGAAATTTTCGCAATGTGCGGACGGCACGATGGAACTTCGGTCAGTAGCGCGCGCCTTGTGCAGTAGGCCTGCCCACCAAGCCCAGAAACGGATAGGCTGTTCACTTAGTGGGTGCGCCCATAGTCAGCGCACCGTTTGCGTTGCCATAACTTCAGCAGAGGGGTTTGTCATGGAATACCGCACGTTGGGCCGCACGGGCATACGGGTCAGCCCCTACTGCTTGGGGGCGATGATGTTCGGCGCTCAAGGCAATCCCGATCACGACGAGTCGATCCGCATCATTCACAAAGCGTTCGACGCTGGGATCAACTTCATCGACACCGCCGACTTCTACTCCGCCGGGGAGTCCGAGGAGATCGTCGGCAAGGCCCTCAAAGGTCGCCGGGATAACGTCGTACTCGCCACCAAGGCGTACGCGCCGATGGGCGATGACCCCAACCAGCAAGGTAATTCGCGGCGCTGGCTCATCACCGAGGTCGAGAACTCGTTGCGCCGCTTGCAGACCGATCATTTGGACCTGTATCAAGTCCACCGCCCCGACCCCTTGGTCGACGTGGAGGAGACGCTATCGGCGCTCTCGGACTTGATGCACAGTGGCAAGGTGCGGGCCATCGGCGCGTCGTCATTTCCCGCCTCCGACATCGTCGAAGCGCAGTGGGTAGCCGAACGGCGGGGCTTGCAACGGTTCCGCACCGAGCAGCCGCCGTATTCGATCCTCAATCGTGGCATCGAAAAGGAGGTACTGCCGGTCTGTCAGCGCTACGGGATGGGCACGTTGGTGTGGAGCCCGTTGGCCCAAGGCATGCTGACCGGCCGATACCGCAAGGGCCAGGATGCCACCGGTGAACGCGCCGGTGCCGGCTTCGCACACTTCAGCGACGAGCGGCGCCTCGATGCCGTGGAGGCGCTCCTCCCCGTGGCCCAAGACGCTGGGATGTCGCTGACACACATGGCAATGGCGTTCGCGATCGCCCACCCGGGAGTCACCTCCGCGATCGTTGGACCCCGAACGATGCGTCACCTCGAGGACACGCTCGCCGGTATGGAGATCGGCCTCGATGACGAGGTCCTCGACCGGATCGACGCCATCGTGGCGCCCGGCACCGACGTCGGCACCCTCGACATGGCCTACTCGCCCCCGGCTCTGCAGCAGGTCGGTCAGCGCCGCCGGCCGGCCGACGAACGCGCCGCGTCCCGGACCGCCGCGACCGCAGAAAGGACCAGCGCATGATCAAGACCACCGACACGACGGTGCCGACGTATTCCTGGGCCGAACGCGAACGGCGTTGGAAGCCCCACGAATCCTGCAGGATGGCGACGTCATCAGCACCGAGGTGTTCTGCGCGTTCGGGGATGCGGGCCACCCCACACCAGGTCACCATCGCCGTCGGTGACGTCCACGAGGACTTCGATCGGGCCGCCGAGGTCGCGCGCGACTGCTATGACGCCGGCCTCCAAACATTGCACGACGGCGGGAGATTCGGTGACGTCGCCGAGGCAATGCTCAAGCCGGTGGAGGACGCCGGGGCTGGGTGCGCGGCCCACAGATCTACGGGTTGAACCCCTTCGGCGCGTTCTGCCGGTTTCCAGCAAGTTGTGGTTTCCTCGACGGTGCGGACCGTTACCCAAAGGTGGTCGCATGTCGACCACCTTGGCCGACATGGACCTCCAACCCGGCATGACCTTCGCCTTCGAAGCCAGCTGTGTGTTCGGCCGCCGACCCGTCGCCCTGGGCCGCGTCGTCATCGTCGGGGAAGACCGCTCGATCGAACTCAACCCTCACACAGCGCAACTCCTGCGGGCCTGAGGGCGAGTATGGCACTTCTACCCGACTGAGGGCATGTCACGTAGATTGACCGCGTCGAGTGTCGGCGTTACGCCAGGTGTCTGTTGCGCCAAAGGAGGTGAAGTGCCCGGAGGATTACCCGTAGGTGTTCCGCGCAGGGCCGACGCCACCCGCAACCGCGAAACTATTCTGGCGGTGGCCCGAGCAGCCTTCGACGACCATGGCGCCGGTGAGGTTTCCATGGCTGAGATAGCGCGTCGAGCTAACGTGGGGATGGCCACGCTCTACCGGAACTTCCCGGGCAAACGACAACTCCTCGAAGCTCTCTTCACCGACGAAGTCGACGAAGTCTGCGCCGCCGCCACACCCGTTCAGGGGCAAACTCCGGGCGCATCCTTCACAATCTGGTTGCGTCGATTCTTCGACTTCGCGTTCGCGCGTAACGCCGTCGCCACCGAACTGATCATTCAATTCGGCGGCGTCAACAACACACTGTTCAGCGACGATCGGGCCAAGATCTGTACTGCCGCGCAACCCTTACTTGCCGATGCCCAAACAACACACGAATTCCGCGACGACCTCGACATCGGCCAAATGCTCGACCTGATGGTCGCCGTCGCCCGAGTCCACGGTGACGCACACCACGTCCGCCCGATCGCCAAAGCCGCAATAGACGGCCTACGCGCTCGGTCACGCCCCTAAGCCGTTCCCTATTCCCGCGTATCAGGGCCGAAGGTTTTCGAGATCGGCGAGAAGCCCGGGATGTGTAGGGCGCCAACCCAAGACGTCGCGGGTGTGGCGGCTCGAGGCCGGCTGGTCCAGCGCGAAGATCTCGCCGAACGGGCCGAACTCCTCCTGCGGCACCGACTGCACGGGTAGTCCCAGCCGGCGTCCGACGACGGCCGCGATGTCACGCACCGCGACGCCCTCCTCGTCGACCGCGTGCCACGACGTGCCCGGCGGCGCTGACTCCAGGGCCAGCCGGAAAACGACGGCAGCGTCGCGGGCATGCACGGCGGGCCAACGTTGCGTGCCATCGCCAGGGTAGCCCGCGACACCGGTGCGACGCGCCGTCGTGGCGAGAACGCCTGCGAATCCACCTTTTCCGTCATCGTGCGCGGTGCGCGGAATGCGTACCGCGACGCTGCGCACTCCCTGCGACGCGAGACCCAGCAGTGTCACCACTGCGCGGCCGCGCCCCCCAACCGGCCCCTCCGTCGGCGGGGGATCGGCCTCGGTGGACGCGCGTCCCGCGATCCACGGCGTACCGGAGGCGACGACGATGGGCCGGCCGCTACCCAGGAACTCGTTACCCATTGCCTCCAACGCGGCCGTCTCCGCGACGATCTCGCGTGCCAGCGCGTCCGGCGTTGCGGCCTCGTGCCCGAAAGCGAGGTGGATCACGCCGTCGGTCCGTCGGACACCGTCCCGCAGCACGTCGAGATCCAACAGGGTGCCGCGCAGCACCTCGGCGCCCGCGTCGGACAACGACGTCGCGGAGGCGTCCGAGCGAGCCAGCGCGAGGACTGTGTGCCCGTTTCCGAGGAGTTCGGTGAGGACGGGCGAACCGATAGTGCCGGTTCCCCCGGTGACGAAAACGCGCACGTGGCACTCCAGACGTAGTGATGGGACCTTTGTCCCGTCACCGTACTACGTGATGGGACAAAAGTCCCGTCGCCTAGGATGTGTCCATGGGCCGCTGGGAACCGGGTGCGCGTCAGCGACTGGTGCTCGCGGCCGTAGACCTGTTCACCGAGCAGGGCTACGACGCCACCACCGTCGCCCAGATCGCCGAGCGGGCCGGCGTCACGAAGAGCACGTTCTTCCGCCACTTCCCCGACAAGCGGGAGTTGCTCGTCGCCGGGCAGGAGAGCCTGTGCCAATTGCTCTCCGAGGGCATTGCGTCGGCGCCCGACGGCGCGAGTGCGATGGCTGCGGTCGCCGCGGCACTCGAACGCGCCTCGACGATGATGGGTCCGGACAATCGGGAACTCGGCCCCCGCATCAAGGCGGCCGTCGCGACGAGCACCGAACTCCAGGAACGCGACGCGCTCAAGACGGTCAGCCTGGCGGCGGCGATCACGGCGGCACTGCGGGCCCGCGGCGTTCCCGAGATGACCGCGCACCTGGCCGGGGAGCTCGGCGTGTTGGCCTTCAAACAGGGCTACGCCCGATGGTCGGAGAACGAGCATCAGGACGGGCGGGGGTTGGCCGAATACGCGCTGGCGGCACTCGACGAACTACGCACCGCCTCGCAGTCTCTGACTTGATTACCTTCTCAGACGGCGCGGGCGCGAAGAATCCAGCTGCGTCGACTGGTGCGAACGAACCGCTCGTCAAGTGAGAGAACCTTATTGACGTCGGGCACCGTGCTATCTGGGGGCCGACGCGTCCAGGATGTCGTCCCCGGTTGCTTGGCCCGAGCACCTGCAGGACTGCTTGCGACATTGATGGCGTCGTGGTGATTCCAGCGGCACACGTTGTGCCCGTCCTTGAACGCGCCGAGGCGGTGACCCTTCGGGAACGGGGAATCCGGTAGGCCCTCAACGATGGCATGTCTCTTCCGGAAGCAATCGCCACCCACGGCGCAATCTGAGAGCGAGCGCGCGTCGGCAAGCGGACGATCTACCGCTGGTGGCCCAACTCGCTCCCGCGCTTCAATAGCCGGACACAGCTGGGCCTAACGACCACGCCCGCGGCGGCCGACATGATGATCGTCGGAATACCTAAACGGCGAATGAGGTTTGCGGTGCTGTGAAGGCTTTCGGATTTCTGAGCTTCGGGCACTATGCGTCCGCCGGCGGGTCAGACGGGCCCGACGCCGCCGAAATGCTGCGCGATGCAGTAGACATCGCGACAGGTGCCGACGAGATAGGCGTCAACGGCGCATACTTCCGCGTTCACCACTTCGCCCGGCAGTCCGCCGCGCCCATGCCGCTGCTTGCCGCGATCGCCGCCCGTACCCAGCGGATCGAGGTCGGCACCGGTGTCATCGACATGCGATATGAGAATCCGCTGCACCTCGCTGAGGAGGCGGCTGCGCTCGACCTGCTTTCCGACGGGCGGGTGGCACTCGGAGTCAGTCGCGGGTCGCCTGAGCCGGCGCTACGGGGGTGGGAGGCCTTCGGTTACACCGGTTCCACGGATCCGCGTGGCGCCGACATCGCCCGGGACAAGTTCGACCTGTTCCTGCGTGCCGTGCGCGGTGAGGGTGTCGTCGACGCCGATCCCCGACAGTTTGGGCGGGTTGGAAAGCTGCGCATCGAGCCGCACTCGGCAGGACTGGCCGAGCGCATCTGGTGGGGTGCCGCATCGCGGGAGACCGCGAGATGGGCGGGCACCGTAGGCGTCAATCTGATGAGTTCGACGCTGCTGACCGAGGCCACCGGGGATGCCTTCGCAGACCTTCAGGCTGAGCCGATCGACCAGTTTCGTGCGGCATGGGCGGCCGCAGGACACCCACGAACTCCGCGAGTATCGGTGAGCCGCAGTATCTTCCCGCTGGTTACCGATCTGGACCGGCACTACTTCGGCCCGCGGGGAGACGATTCGGCTGACGAGGTCGGCATCATCGACGGGTTCCGCTCGACGTTCGGCAAGACCTATGCCGCCGAACCCGACGTCCTCATCGAGCAACTCAAGGCCGATGCCGCGGTCCAGTCGGCTGACACCCTGATGCTCACGATCCCCAGCCAGCTCGGGGTGGACCTGAACCTCCACATCCTCGAGACGTTCGCCCGCTACGTGGCCCCGGCGCTGGGATGGGAGCCGAACTTCAAAGGCTCGCGGGTTCCTGCCTTGGGAGGTCTGGGAAGCTAGGCCTCTGCGCTCGAGCTAGGAGATCGCATCTGGCGGGCTATGTCGGTTCTCCGGAGGCGTTCAGCGGCCGGGCCACCCCGCCAACGCTAGGTCCGCAACGGCGTGTAGTTCGGCGCGGCTGGCCCCGCTACGGGCTTGCACCGAAATACCTTGGCCTACGGCAACGATCCAGCGCGCCAACACCAGAGTGTCGACACCGGAGAGCTCGCCGTCGACGACCGCAGCGTCGAATCGTTCGGCGAGTCGGCGCACAATCGATTCCCGTAATTTGGCCAGACCCGGGGCTTCGCCGACGGTAGTCAGGCATCCGAGAATGGCGCCGCTGACGAGATCGGCGGCACCGTGCACCATGGCCTCGGCGACCTCACGGGCCGACGGCCGGGTCAGCGCATCACTCACGTAACCGCTCGGCCCCGCGAGGTAGCGCTCCGCAGTCCGCATGAACAGCTTCTCCTTGGATCCGAACTCGTCGTAAATGCTGCGTCGGTTGACTCCGGTCACGGCCGTCACGTCGGAGATCGAGACCCCGTCGAAACCGTGCTTCCAGAACAGTTTCATCGCCGCGTCTTCGACCTGGTCGGAGTCGAATTCCCGCGGCCGCCCGACTGCCACGTCGCACCGCCCTTTCTCGTGTGATTCCGGTCACACCGGGAGCAAACCCGGTGGCGACCGGCTTTGACCTCAGTGTACTAAGTAACACATCGGTTCGTAATTAGGAGGAGGGGCAGACATTGAGCACACTGACCGGACGACGAGCACTGGTTACCGGGGGATCGCGGGGCATCGGCGCGGGGATCGTGCAGCGATTGACCGCCGACGGCGCCGCGGTGGCGTTCACCTATTCGGCGTCGAAGGTCGAGGCTGACGAGCTTGTCGCCCGACTGGCCGCGAACGGCGGCAAGGCGGTGGCGATCCAGGCTGACGCCGCCGACCCGACTCAGACTGCGGCCGCCGTCGACACCGCCGCCGCTGAGCTCGGCGGCTTGGACATTGTGGTAAACAATGCTGCCGTCATTCATAAGGCGCCGGTCGATGAATTCAGCCAGGAGCAGTATGACCGGCTGGTGGCAATCAACATCGGTGGCCCGTTCTGGACTATTCACAGCGCGCTCAAACATTTGGGCGACGGTGGGCGCATCATCAACATCGGCAGCATCAACGCCGACCGGGTCCCGGTTACCGAACTGTCGGTGTACGCGATGACCAAGGGAGCGGTGTCGTCCTTCAACCGTGGGCTGGCCCGCGATCTGGGCCCGCGCGGCATCACCGTGAACAACGTCCAGCCGGGTCCGATCAACACCGACATGAATCCGGACGGAGGCGATTTCGCCGCGGTCATGAAAGGTGTGACGGCGCTGGGGCGTTACGGACAGACCAGTGAAGTGGCCGCCGCGGTGAGCTTCCTGGCGGGCCCCGAATCCAGCTACGTGACCGGTGCGAACCTGAACGTCGACGGCGGTCACAACGTATGACGACCGCGAGTACAGCCCTCAGCTCCGGCCCCGTCCTGGACCACCACTGCGACTCGAGCGTCAATCGAAGCCGGTCGTGTCAATGAAACCGCGAGATTGGCTGTCCCCCAACTCAACAACCACCACGCCGTCAAGGAGAACGACTCATGACTTCGATGATCGCGAACGCAGGCACGATCGAAATTGCCGGCAAGACCGTGTTAAGGCTCGGATTCGGGTCGATGCGGCTCACGGGCCGGGGCATCTGGGGTGAGCCCACCGATCGCGACGAGTGCATCGCCGTGGTGCGCCGCGCGGTCGAATTGGGCGTCCAGTTCATCGACACCGCCGACTCCTACGGCCCCTTCGTCGCCGAGCAGATCATCAGCGAGGCGCTCTACCCCTATCCCGCTGACGTGGTGATCGCGACGAAGGCGGGTCTGACCCGCAACGGTCCCGACGTCGTCCACACCGAGGACGGTCCCAAGCGTCTCGGCCCGGCGGCGTGGCCGCCAGTCGGGCGCCCGGAATACCTGCGCCAACAGGCCCTGATGAGTCTGCGTCGGCTCAAGCTCGACCAGATCGATCTATTCCAGCTGCACCGCATCGATGAAAAGGTGCCACTCGCTGATCAGGTGGGTGAGCTCAAGGCGCTGCAGGACGAGGGCAAGATCGTGTCCATCGGGCTCTCGCAGATCACTCCCGAACAGCTCGCCGAGGCACGTACGATCGCCGACATCGCAACGGTGCAAAGCAGATACAACGTCATCGACCGCAGCGCCCAAGCCGTCCTGGACGTGTGCCATCGTGACGGCATCGGCTTCATCCCATGGGCCCCCGTCGCCCAGGGCGGACTCGACAAGGCACACGACGCGCTCGCCGAAGTTGCCCGCCGGCATGGGAATACGCCCGCCCAGGTGGCGATCGCGTGGCTCCTGCAAGTGTCGCCGGTCATGCTGCCCATCCCCGGTACCTCTAAAGTGGCGCACCTGGAGGAGAACCTCGCCGCGGCTGACGTGACATTGTCCTCCGACGAGGTCGAGATACTCACCGCTGCAGCGCAATAGGACACTGGTGACAGGAGCGGCTCGATGACGAAGATGATGGTCGTGTGTGCTGGTGATGGCAGCACGCCATGACCACAGCGCACGATGTCGATGTGCACCACGGTCGGGCCTGGGTTGCGGACGAGTCGATTCGCATCGGCTATACCGTTGTCACGCCACCTGAACCCACCAAGACCGTCGTGCTTCTCCACGGCGCCCCCCAAACGCGATACGAGTGGCGCAAGGTCATGATGCCGCTAGCCGCGGCCGGCTATCGGGTGATCATGCCCGACTATCGTGGCGCCGGCGCCTCCGATAAACCTCGTGACGGATACGACAAGTGGACCATGGCCGGTGATGTTCACAGTCTGGTGCGCGAGACCCTCGGCGTGGCGGAGCCCATCTCGCTTGTCGGCCATGATCTCGGGTCGACACTGGCTCTGAGTTTCGCGCTGCGGTACCGCGATGACGTCGTGAGCGCCACCTTCATGGAAGCTCCGCTGCCGGGAACTGCCTACTACGAATGGCGCGTGGCTCAGAAGTCAGCGTGGCAGTTCTCCTTTCATGCCAACACGGACATCGCGGTGTACATCACGCACGGACGTGAACGTTGGTACATCAACCGATTCTTCGACGAACTGACCTACCAACCGGATGCGATCTCCAATGATGACCTTGACGTTTACGCCCGCGCGTTCGAAGCCCCCGGGGCGATGCGCGCATTGTGTGAGGTCTACCGGGAACTCGACCGCGATGCCGACGACAATCGCGCCGCGCTGCAAAATCACGGCAAGCTCACCATCCCGGTGTTGGCTTCGGGAGGTGCTTCCAATCCTCTCGCCAGGAACTTCCGGGCGATGTGTGAAGAGGTCGCTGATTCGGTGACAGATCAGCTTGTCCCGAACTGCGGCCACTGGGTGGCTGAGGAGCAGCCAGGGTACTTCACCAGAATGTTCTGTGAATTCGACGCAGCCGCTCGGGCTTGACAGTTCAGCACAACCCGCCTGCAGGATCGTCAGCAGAGGCCAGTCCACGAAGCTGTCAAAGGCACCGCCCGGATGTCATGGTGGTGCAGGAGCGCTCGTATCGCCGGCGGTCAGCTGGCACGCGGACGGACTTGGGGTGTATTACTCCCACCAATGCGGAAACCAGGAACATGAACCGAGCGCGGAACTCAGTAACGTCGCGAGACACAAGGATCGGCTCCCTTGCTGATGCGGGACTGAAGGAGCAGATAAGCAGATGACCACCACAGACAGCGGCTGCCGCATCGCGGTACGGTTCGAGCCAGACTGGCCAGCCGAGGGACTTCCCGAATTCGCCCGCTGGGTTGAAGAACACGGCTTCGAGGAACTGTGGTTCAGCGAAGATCTCGGGTGGTCCGGAGGACTAGTCATGGCAGCGACTGCTTTGGCTCACACGCGACGACTCCGTGTGGGACTTGGTCTTGTGCCGGCCGCCTCCAGGAATGTCTCGACGCTCGCAATGGAAGTCGCCGCCCTAGCGCGGCTTGCGCCCAATCGCCTGACCATAGCGATCGGGCACGGCGTCTCGGCATGGATGGAAAAGGTCGGCGCCCGATCGAATACGCCTCAGGCGGCACTCGAGGAGACCGTCGTCGCCCTGCGCGCATTGCTCGCGGGCGAACGAGTGACCACCAAAGGCCGCCACGTCCGACTGGATGACGTCGGTCTCGGCTTCCCGCCCGCGACGATTCCCTCAGTCCTGATCGGTACTACAGGACCGCAGGGACTTCGGGCGGCTGGGCGAAGCAGTGACGGCGTTGTGCTGCCCGAGGTCTGTACGCCCGAGGCAGTGAGATGGGCGAGGTCGACGATGAACTCTGCGGGCGCGGTAGTGGTTTTCGCCATGCTCAACATCTCTGATGACGCCCGTCAGGCACTCGCTCAGACTCGAAGCAAGTTGCTTCCCATCCTGGACTTGGGTATCTACCCGCGAATGACTGAGATCGCCGGATTGAGCGAGGGCGGGAACACCCTCACTGATGCAATGGTGCAGTCGATGGCCGCCGCGGGCACTCCTGCCGACTGTGCCCGCGCTATTCGCGATTGGGCCGACGCTGGCGCCGATTGCGTCGTCCTCATTGCTGGAGGTCCTGATCCTCGAGCCATTTACGAGCGCCTCGCAAGAGACGTGCTGCCACTTGTGCCTACCGTCGCCTGACGCCGCCCCGTAAACAGGCCCACCGACAAAGCTCGCGGCTGTGCTGTAAAGCTGTTCGGCATCGAATCACAGAGGAGACCGATGTCGACACCGCATGCTGGCGCTGCGCTCGAACCCCTGGCCACTCACGGGCCCACTCGTGCATGGGCCGCCGTCGGGGTGCTCGCTCTCGTCGGCACCCTCAACTACGTCGACCGCTTTCTGCCGGGCGTGCTGGCCGAGCCCATCAAGCAGGAATTGGCATTGTCCGACACCGCAATCGGTGTCATCAACGGGTTTGGGTTCCTCATCGTGTATGCCGTATTGGGCATCGTGATCGCGCGTATCTCCGACCGTGGCATTTTCGGCGGGGTCATCGCCGGCTGCCTGACACTGTGGGGTGCGATGACCATGCTGGGCGGCGCGGTTCAGTCCGGCCTACAGCTCGCGCTGACCCGCGTAGGCGTGGCGGTCGGCGAGGCAGGCAGCACACCCGCAGCGCACGCGTATGTGGCGCGCAACTTCGTCCCGGAGAAGCGGTCGGCGCCGCTGGCGGTCATCACCATGTCCATCCCGCTGGCCAGTGCCGCCAGCCTGCTCGGCGGCGGCCTACTCGCCGAGAGTATGGGATGGCGGGCGGCTTTCGTGGTGATGGGCGGAATCAGCGTGCTGCTGGCACCGCTGGTGTTGTGGGTCGTCGGCAGCCGCCAGAGCCTGCCCACCCCGCCGCCGCGTCAGCCGTCCGCCGCACTGAACTGGTGGGATCTGCTGCGCAAACCCAGCTTTCTGGCCATGGTGGCCGGCACCGCGCTGGTGTCGGCGGCCGGCTACTCACTGACCACGTTCGCGCCTGCGTTCCTGATGCGCAGCCGAGGTATGTCGCTCGGCGAGGTCGGAATCCAGTACGGCCTGGCCACCGGCTTGCTCGGAATTCTCGGGCTGCTGATCGTCGGGCGCATCGCGGACCAGCTGGCCACCCGTGACCCGCGCTGGTTGTTGTGGATCGTGGTCATTCTGATCACCGCCCTGCTGCCCGCTTCTGCGTTGGCCTTCGTCGTCGAGAGCCGCACGTTGTGCGTATGGCTGCTGGCACTGGCCTATGTCATCGGTACCGCATATCTGGCGCCGTCCATCGCGGCGATCCAGCGCCTGGTGCTTCCCGAGCAGCGCGCGACAGCGTCGGCCATCTTCTTGTTCTTCAACGCGACGCTGGGCGCTGTCGGCCCGTTCCTGACCGGTGTGATCAGCGATGCACTGACCGCAGAGCTGGGCCCGCAGGCACTGGGCCGCGCACTGCTGATCTTGGTTCCGACGATGCAACTGGTAGCGATCGGCTGTTACGCCCTTGCCGCGCAGCGCTACCGCCGCGACATCATCGAGGAGTCCTGAGCAACCGCAATCAACGAGTGCAGGGACGCCGCCCGGCGCAACCTCACGTTCCTCGGCGCTCCCCACGTCGCCTCTGCTGTGCACCCCGGATGCTGACGTCCCCGCCGCTACAAGGGCGACCGAATTCCATTCACACGCAAGCCTTTCGCCACACTAAGGCCGCAAGCGCCCCCGAGTAGTTCGCGAGGACAGCAGGTCAGGAATCGATCGGCCGGCGCAGTTTCATCAGCCGTACGAGTCGGCCTTGTTCGCCATCATCGCCCGTTCGATCAGCGCCGGTTCCGCGAGTATCGATGGATGAGCCGCCATGAAGGACACGGCGCTGAACGCGTCGGCGATCGCCTGGTCGCTCAACGTGGCTTGCAGCACTTGGTTCATGGCCCATCTGTGTTGAGAGACGTCCTCGGACACCTCGTTGCCCTGCAACGCGTCCAGTCGGGCGGCGTCGGGGCCGGTCGAGAGGGTCCACGCGGCGTCGGTCACGATCGCCTGCAGATCGAAGAACTCCGTCGCGGCCCTACCCAACTGTGGACCGGTGGTGAGGTATTCGGACAGACAGTTCGCATACAGCGCCGCCGAGGACATGCCCTGACCATGAATGGGGTTGAAGGAGGCCACGGCATCTCCGACACTGACCAGGCGGGCCGGGAAATGCTGCAGTGCGGTGAAGTCGCGGCGACGGCTATCGGCTTGCCGGTAGGTCTGCATCTCGCGGGTGAGTCGACCACGTGTCGCGTGGGTGAAGACGGGCGGCAGCTTGGTACACGTCGCACGAAACTCTTCGGGCGATGCGGGAGGTCGAACGGGCTCATATGCCGTCAGCATCACCATCCACTGGTCGTTCTCGGCGGCTAGAGCTGCGCCGAGAGCTACCCCATCAGGCGCATCGGGGCCCGTGAATAGCGCAAGTGTACTCATGGGCAGTTCTGCGACGTCCGCTGAACGCTCGAACAATGCTGTCGCATAGTTGATGTCGCTGCGAAGCCGGCGCAGTGGCGGGCGTTGGAAGCCCGCCTGTTCAACCCATTCCGATGCCTTGCTGGAGCGGCCCATGGCGTCGACCACGAAGTCGGCGGCCACCACCCGCTCGGCGTGGTCCGCCACGTAACGCGCGGCGCTTACCGCACCGTCCCGGAACTCCAGCCCTGCCACCCGGGCCGACAGCGCCGACACGTTTGGTAGCGCGAGGACCCGGCTGCGGATTCCAGCCTCGATGAATGGCCGCGTGGCTGACAGGATGGGCAGGTCGCGGTTCGGCAGCCGCGGTCGACCGTCGAGGTATACGGCCTGACGTCCAACCTCGACGAGAACGGCACCCTCGTCCTGCGATTCGTCGGTGAATCCAGGCAGCCAGCGTTCGATCTGCGTGCGACCCCCCGGCAGCAGGACGTGCCCCTGCCGATCTTGCGGAACCCCCGTGCGAGGAGGTCCTTCGGCATCGACGGCGTCGCGTTCGATGATCAATACTGTCTCGGCGTGATCGGAGAGCACTCGTGCCGCCAGCAGACCGGCGACACTGCCGCCCAGCACACAGGCGGTGTCGAAACACTTCGCAGTGTGTGTCGGGGCCTCTGCCCGGACCAGGCGGTCGAACACGACCCGGTCAGGATTAGCAGTGATGTCCATTTACGACACCAAGCCCGTCATCGTGACGATGGGCAGTGAGACCGGCAGAGCTGAGCCGAGACTGAACGGCAACCGTGGCCACCTGCGGGGTGCATCTCCGGTTGTAGCGGGACGGTCGGTCACGATGCGGCTCTGCGGGCCCGCCAGTCCACGTCGTACCGGACCAGTGAGCAGCAGGACGACCGGAAGGAAGGCGATGGCCAGAACCGCCGGCGTGCTCGACTGGCCAAGCCGCTGGGATGACTCCGTTGTAAGGCGCACAGCCATCGGTGTCGTGAAGCGATGACAGCGTTACGCGGGCGGTCGCGTGCTTTTCGCCGCCGTGTCGTCCGTCGGGGATCTACCACATGATCCTCGGACGCCCCATCCGCACCGATGTTGTCGAATTACATTTGCAGCCAACGCATCACAATACGAGCACCAAAGGCGATCTCCGTGACTTACACCCTCCATCCAGAGGCTCGCGCGCTCATCGAATCGCGGCCAACCGCCCATCTGGTCACCATGCGGCCGAACGGGCGCTCCCACGTGTCCTTCATCTGGATCGACGTGACCGACGAGGGACAGATCCAATTCGCAACACCACCGTGGCGGGTCAAGGGCAAGAATCTCCGGAACGACCCCAAGTGCACGCCGTCGATCCAAGACGCTCAGAAGAACAGCAACGGCTTACTTCGGCACCTACTGATCGAAGGGTCGCGTCGATCGACGAGGATCCCCAGCATGGTCGAGAATTCCATGGTGCCTCCACCGGCAGCTCCTACTGCCTTGAATTTGTACCTCAGATTGTTGGTTAGTGCCGACGATTGGGAGGTGGACGCCGAAGGCGCCGATCGGTGCCGAACCTTTGGCGCACCCGCGTAGCTGCAGTTAGGGCGATGCCGCCGACGCAGCCACAGACTGACCAGCAGCTAGAGTCCGATACCGCTCTGGCGTGGTGCAGAAGACGCTCGGAGATCAGCTCCCTGAACTGGTGTAAGCCAGTTGCCCTCGTTACCTCCGCTGTACTCCAGCACTCGAGGCAAGCGCTGCGATGCGCTCAACAACGCCCCGGGTAGACACGCGAAGGCACCTGACGTTCGGCGGCCCGCATGCGATCCTCGGGGGATGGCACGAACGTGGTTGTCGATAACGGTGGAGTTGCTCGGCGGGCGCGGTGAGGACTTGTGGCCTTGGCCCGGCCGCGTCTTCGCAGTCGGACCGTCACACACGTTCATGGACCTCGCGAATGCCATCAACGACGCCTTCGCCAGGTGGGACAGGTCTCACCTGTCGATGTTCAACCTCGCTGATGGACGAGTGGTCACCGACGCGGAGACTGGGGCGGAGATCGCTGGGTCGATCGGTGGGCCCATCACGGAGTCGGTGGACATCGAGACGGCCAAGGTTGCTCGGGTCGTGGGGCCCGAAGCAGAGTTCCAGTTCACCTTCGACTTGGGCGACGACTGGATCCACCGCTGTGTGGTCGGCGCCGACAAGGTCGACCCAGTGGACGTGTTGGGAATCACGCCCAGGAAGCCCCTGCCTTTCTGGGGATGGGGCAGCATCCCGGACCAGTACGGGCGCCGCTGGTCAGAAGACGACGGGCAGAGCCGAGTTCCGAGCAGACCAACGCAGCCGCATCCGATGCTGCTGCGAGCGTGGCCCGCATTGAAGCAGGCGCCCTCGATCGACCTGCGCGAGCTGCGTGCAGCTATGGCGACAGGAGATTCAGGCCGCTTTCTCGCCGGGGTGATAGGACACGATGTCGACGACGTGTTGCAACAGGTAGGCGAGGGCCTTCCGATGGCACTCGAACAGCGACGGGACCAGGCTGAGCCGGTGACGCTGTCGGTCATCAACCGGCTGACTTGGCGCGGCGCCACAGGTGACGACATCCTGGCCGAGGACCTCCTCGCGTGTCTGCGCGGCGAGCCGCTCGCAGGGCGGGTGGTGCCGGTCGACATCGAGATGCTCGGTGCCGCACTGGAGGGGGATCTGGCCATGTCAACCGGGGGCTACCTCGACCTGGGCACCGGGGGCGTGCTCGATGAAAGCAGTACTGACCCGATGATGGTGGGGGACGACGTCGCCGTCGATGTGGAGGCGGATCCCAACCGTTGGCTCCGGTTCGACTGCGCCGGCTCGCGGGACGGCTGGCGTGACATGGCGGCCTTCGGCGAGCGGCAACATGATTCGACGCTGCGGGAGCGGCTGGAGCGGGCGATCGAGGGCAAAGGCGCGTTCCATCGGTTCCGTGACATCGTCCACCAGGAGGGTCTCGCCGAACAGTGGCACGCCTTCTCAGCCGACCGCCAACGGGGTCGTGCCCGCGCGTTCCTCGCCGGCGAGGGAATCCGCGTGGGTTGAGAGACGACGCAGACCGGGCGTCGGCTCGTTCTGCTGCAACGCCTATGACCAAATTGGATGTTGCCAATTCGCCACGCAAGCGCCGATGGCGCTCTTGTTAACCTCTTTTCATGCCAAGGAAACTCAGTGACGAAGAAATTGAGGCGTATCTCGATAGTCGTCCGGGGTGGGCGATGTTGAGCACCATAGACAAGGATGGATTCCCGCACGCGGTACCCCTGGGATACTTCCGCCTTGGCCGCGACATCATCATGGGCGTGCGAGACAGGACACGCAAAGTTGCCAACGTCGAAAGCAACCCGAACGTGAGTGTCCTGCTCGAAGATGGCTCCAGCATGGCAGATATCCGGGGCGTGATGTTCCAAGGTCACGCCCGCATTGTTCGCGAACCGAGCGAAGCGCTTCAGCTCGCTCGAGACGGTGCCCGGGCACGAGGCGTGCCAGAGTCCGAATGGCCCACTGCACCCAGACCGGGCGCCGCCTACATCCGCATGACACCCGTTAGGACCTTGTCTTGGGATTACGCGAGTTCAACCTCAGACCAGGCTTAGTTTCGCCGAACCAAGCCAGCTCGGCCCACCGGCTTCGAGGCCTTGCGTCGAGTGCGAGACTGCTGCCGATGACTCGATCTGTAGGTACTCCGCCAGTGCCGAACGTGCCGGCAGGCCGACGATCGCTTCACTGGACCGGCGGAGGAAAGCTGATCAGTCGCACCGCCAGGTCGAACAGCCCCCAGAAGAACGACCCGACGCTACAGAAGTGGTGAACCCGGAATCGGTTCAAGCGTGGTGGTCTGCGCCGAGTTGATGAGCGAGAGTTCGAAGTTCGCGTGGTCCTCTACGAACTCCACACTGGCTCGGTAGCTTTCGGCAAGGCGGACAGGGTCGCTACCCGGCGGGTAGCCGACAAGCGCGAGCACTCGATGAACGTCCGTTCCGGCATCGATCCACACGCCGTGGACGGTGATGCCATGCCTGCGTAGGCTTTGGATGTGGCGGGGCCAGAAGCTTGTTGTGTAGCGATGCAGCGCATCTGCGCTGACCAATGTATAGGTGTGTAGCTCCATCACCGTGGGTAGTCCTTCCTGACGCACCTCTCGGACGCCTTCGCGCCGACGGACTGGCGGTTCCCGTCGGCTCATCAGCTGTTCACCGGTCGTGCGCGAGGTCATGTGACGGTACCGGCGTGCACCGGGGCGTACCGCTCGCCGCTGATGCGACCCGGCGCAAAGGTCTCGGAGAGGTGAGCGACCTCGTCCGCGCTGATCGCGACGCTGGTGGCGGCGAGGTTCTCGCGAACGAACTCCGCCCGCTTCGTCCCGGGGATCGGTGCGATGTCGAGGGGCTGGGCGAGAAGCCACGCCAGGGCGAGTTGGCCTGGGCGGCAACCCTTGGCCTCTGCCATCGCGATGAGCTCCTCGACGGGCTGGAGGTTCGCCTCGAGGTTGGCCGAGGAGAACCTGGGGTTGGTGGCACGGAAGTCACCGCGTTCGAAGCGTTCACCGGACTTCAGCCGGCCCGTCAGCGCGGACCTGCCCAGCGGACTGTAGGGCACCAGTGTGATGCCGAGTTCGCGACAGGTTGTTGTGACGCTGTTCTCGACGCCGCGCTCCCACAGTGAGTATTCGGACTGCAACGCCGTGATCGGGTGCACGGTGTGCGCGCGGCGAATCTGTTCTGGCCCCATCTCGCTGAGCCCGAGGGCGCGGACCTTGCCTTCCTCGACCAGTTGGCTCATCGCACCGACAGTGTCTTCGATGGGAACTGACGGGTCGAGGCGATGGTAGTAGTACAGATCGATGACGCCCGTCCGCAGCCGCGTCAGGCTTGCCTCGCAGGCCGCCCGGACGTATTCGGGGCGGCCGTCTATGGCGATTCCGTTGCGACCGGGGTTGATCTTCGCCGCGAACTTGGTGGCCAGCACCACATCGTCGCGCCGACCCGTTGTCGCTCGGCCGATCAGTTCTTCGTTGTGGCCGAAACCGCGAATCGCTGCACCCCAGGTGATGTCGGAAGCGCCGTAGACGTCGGAGGTATCCAGGAAGTCCACGCCGAGGTCGAGCGCGGCGTGAATGGTCGCCCGGGATGCGTCGTCGTCGGTCGGCCCGTAGGACTGCGACATCCCCATACAGCCCAACCCGATTGGGTGCACCGACAGATCGCAGTGTCCCAGTGTGACGCGTGGCAGCACGAGAACTCCTAACGGTTGACGGATCCTAGGGGATCCAGTTGATCGTTGGTGGCATCGTCGGCGGCGGTGGAAACGCTTAGTGCTTCCCACTTCTCGTCGTTGGCGAGTAAGTCCCGGCCGGCGACAGTGGCATAGGCGTATGCGTCGGGCCCAACCAGGAGCCGGGCAGGCGGGTCGGCCATGTCGACGACCTTGAGTAGCAGCGCGGCGACCTTGCCAGGGTCGCTGGCACCGAGGTTCGCCGGCGTGCTCGTGGCAGCCGAGGCTCCCACCGTGGTGGCGTACTCCTCGCGCACCGGGTCGATGCGCATGGAGGAGCCCGCCCAGTCGGTGCGCATGCCGCCCGGTTCCAGGACGGTGACCTTGATGCCCAGCGGCGCAACCTCTTGGGCCAGTACGCCGGAGAACCCGGTGACGGCCCACTTCGCCGACTGATAGGCGGCCAGGCCGGGGCGGGTCAGTCGTCCGCCCACCGAGGAAATCTGGACGATATGGCCGGCGCGCTGGGTGCGCATGACGGGTAGAGCGGCCTGGGTCAGGCGCACTACTCCGAAGAAGTTGGTGTCGATCTGGCTGCGGAAGTCGTCGAAGTCGACATCCTCGATCGCGCCCATGTTGGCGTAGCCGGCGTTGTTGACCAAAACGTCGAGCCCGCCGAACCGGGTGACAGCGGTGCGGATTGCGGCGCGGACGTGATCGTCGCTGGTGACGTCGAGTTCCACGACGGCGAGGTGGTCCGGGTAGTCCGCCGCGAGGTCGGCCAGGGCCGACGCCGAGCGGACGCCCGCGACGACACGGTGGCCGGCGCACAAGGCGGCGTCGGCGATGGCTTGCCCGAGTCCGCGGGAAGCTCCCGAGACCAAGAAGACTTGTGATTGACCGGTCATGTCATTTCCTAACTGAACGTTGATGTTTGGGGTACGGCTTCTCAGGAGACTGTGCGGACGGTGCCGCCATCGACGCGGATGTCGGCGCCGCTGATGTAGTCGGCGTGCGAGCTGGCAGGGAAAGTGACAGCAGAGGCGATCTCTTCAGGTCGGCCGAATCGGCCGATGTCATTGGGGAACCACGCTGTCCATCGCACATGCGGGCTCGTCATCGCTGAGCTCTGTCCAGCCCAGACCGTCGTAGTAACCGGCGTTGTTGACCAAGATGTCGACCTCGCCGGCAGCCTCGGCGACGGCAGCAGCCCCGGCGCTCGACGCTAGGTCACCGAGAACCGCCACGGCATCGCCGCCGCCAGCGCTGATTCCACCGGCAACCGCTGAGGTCCGCGCTGGGTCGCGTCCATGTACGAGAACCGAAGCCCCTTCTGCAGCAAGCATTTCGGCTACTGACCGACCCAACCCCGTGCTCGCACCGGTGGTCAATGCCCGTCTTCCGGCCAACCCCATGTCCACGACGACCTCCTCTAATCTACACCCGTAGACTTAACTGCAGTATACGAACGTAGACTTATCGCTATCTATTCCATAACGTGAGGCCATGTCCGCTGGCCCGTCTCGATCGCGTAATGCCGCCGCCACCCGCGAGGCGATCCTGGCTTCGGCCATCCGGAATTTCGCTCGCGCCGGATACGACGGAGTCGGCGTACGCGAGATCGCCGGTGAGGCCGGCGTCACCGCCATGCTGGTGAATAGATACTTCGGGTCCAAGGAGCAGTTGTTCGCGGAAGCGGTGGAGTCGTCGTTCGCGCCCCCCGTGTTCATCACCGAGAACCCGCAGGCCATGGCGCGTGACGCGGCGGCCGCGCTCGTCGCACGCTCCGATCCGGCTGCCGAGGAACTCGCACCGTTTCTGATCATGCTGCGGTCGGCGTCGAATCCGCGCGCCGCCGAGATCGTGCGCGACGCGATCGAGCGGCACGTCGGGCGGCGCCTGGCCCGACAGCTCCCCGAGCCCGGGCGCGAGCTCCGCAGCGAAGTGGTGCTGTCGGTGATCAGCGGAGTGCTCCTCATGCGGCGAGTGGTCGGTGCTCGGGCGCTCAACCAATGCGACGACGCTCAGCTTGCCGAACTACTGGAATCGGTGTTCGAAGCCATCGTCGACACCCCGTTGAGTTGACGGCATTGCGCGGATCGTCACGATGAATCCGTCGCGAGCGCGACGTGGCCGGCGATGCGTGAATAGACCTGCTCGGTGACGTCGAGAGCCCCGCTCATGATGTTGTAGCCATGATCAACACCAGCCACCTCGTGATATTCGACCAAGGATCCGGCGGCATCGAGCCTTTCGGCGTAGCGGTGGGCCTCGTCTCGCAATCGGTCGTGTTCGGCGGTCACCACCACTGCAGGCGCAATACCCGCGAGCCCGTCGGCGTTGCCGCCCCAGGCCGGCGATGCCAACCGGTGGGAACGTTGTGCCCGATCGGGTATGTAGGCGGTGTCGAACACTTCGCCCATCCAGGGTTTCAATACAGCTTTCGCGGCTAACGCGGACGGCTTGTTCCGGGTCGGTGTCACAAGGTCCAGTGGTGCGTAGTGCAGTATCTGCAATGCGATCGCCGGACCGCCGCTTTCGAGTGCCAGTCGGGCGGCCGCGGCGCTGAGGTTGCCGCCCGCGCTCTGGCCACCGACGCACAATCGAGAGCCGTCCCAGTCCCGGGCCGCCTCGGCAGCCCAGCACACGATCTCGTAGATCTGTTGCGGCGCAGCGGGAAAGCGCCATCTCGGAGCCAGCACATAATCGGGGTTCACCACCACGACACCTGCGTTGGCGGCCAGGTACCGGCACCACGGGTCGTCTTGCTCCGGATGTCCGACGACGAACCCGCCGCCGTGGATGTTGACGTACACCGGCGGGAATTCCACCTCCGAGGGTGGGCGGTAAAGCGTGGCAGTGACCGGGCCGTAGCTAGTGGGGATCGTGGTGTGCGAGGTGCGCCCGGGGATGTCGGCGAAGCGTACCGCCGCCTTCGGGGTGGGATTGACCGTCGCGGCAAACACCCGGGCGACGGAGTCGGCGACGACGGGGATGGACAGGACTGACATGCCGGCTCTCCTTGTTCAAGTCGGTGGGTTCTCACATCCGAGTGACGTCGTTGATCGCTGACGCGAATTCCTGTGGGGCTTCCTGTGGCACGTTGTGCCCGATCCCGTCGAGCACGCGGTGTTCGTACGGGCCGGTGTAGAGCGCGCGGTAGGTGCTGCCGTCCTTGGCGGGTCCGTCGAAGTCGGTGCCGATGGTGATGGTCGGGACGGTGATGGCGGGCTTGCCGGCGAGGCGTTGTTCGTCAGCGTCGTAACGGGTTTCGCCAGGGGCAAGGCTGAGGCGCCACCGGTAGTTGTGCAGGACGATGTCGGCGTGGTCTGGGTTGTCGAATGCCGTCGCAGACAGGTCGTATGCGGCGTCGTCGAAGTGCCACAGCGGGGAGGCGTCGGCCCAGATCAGCCGGTTGAAGTCCTTGGTGTTGCGTCGGTAGCCGAGTTCACCGCGCGGGGTGGCGAAGTAGTACTGGTACCACCAGCCTTGCTCGGCCTGCGGCGCCAAGGGTGCGAGGTTGGCCTCCAGGTTGACCAGGATGTAGCCGCTGACCGCGACCAGTCCCGTACAGCGTTTCGGCCACAGTGCGGCGACGGCGTTGGCGGTGCGGCCGCCCCAGTCGTAGCCGCCGAGGATGGCGTCTGGGATGTTCAGCGCGTCCATGAGGGCGACCGCATCGTGCGCGAGCGCGGCCTGCTGGCCGTTGCGGACGGTGTCCGTCGACCGGAACCGCGTCGTCCCGAATCCCCGCAGGTGGGGCACGATCACCCGGAAGCCCCGGGTGGCGAGGATGGCGCTGACGTCGGCGTAGCTGTGGATGTCATAGGGCCAGCCGTGCAGCAGGATCACGGGTGGGCCGTCGGGTGGCCCCGCTTCGGCGTACCCGACGGTGAGATCGCCGGCGTCGATCTGCTTGACCGGGCCGAGCGGGTGCGTCGGAGCGGGCGGCGGGCCTGCGCCGGCGGGTGTCGACGTGCACGCCGTCAGGGTGATGGCTCCTGCGGCCGCCGTTGCGAGAAGGCCGAATTCCCTTCTGCTGAAGCTGTTCACAGTCCGTGTTCCCTTCCGATGATGTCGGTGGCGCGTTCGCCGATGACCACGCACGGTGCCATGGTGTTTCCAGTGGTGACCCGCGGCATGATCGAGCCATCCGCGATCCGCAGGCCCGTGATGCCGTAGACCTTCAGCTGCGCGTCGACGACCGACATCGCGTCCCGTCCCATCTTGGCAGTGCACGTTTGGTGCCAGTAGCTCGAAGCGGCGTCGCGGACGAATCGCTCCAGATCCGCGCCCTTCAGGTTGCCCGGCATGACCTCGCGTTTGGCGAAGGGCTGCAGGGGTGCGGAGTTGCCGATCTCCCGGCACAGTTCGACGGCGGCGACGGCGGCCTTGACATCGTCAGGGTGGGCGAGCATGTTCGCGTGGATATCGATCGGGTCGAGCGGATCGGCCGACCGCAGCGCGAGGTGGCCGCGACTCTTGGGTCGGACCACACCGGCGAACAGTGTCCAGCCGAATTCCGGGAGGCCGAACCGAGCGGTGTTCTCGGCGCTGGATTTGGGCACTTCGGCTTGGCAGGTCTGCAGGTCGGGGGCATCCATGCCAGGTTGGCTGGTTGCGAAGTAGGTGGCCTCGGAGGCGTTGTTGCGTGGGGCCATTGGTTCGCTGTACTCCCACACGCAGTCGATGCCGGGATGGTCTTGAAGATTGCGGCCGACGCCGGGGAGGTGAGTGCGAAGCGGGATGCCGACGCGCCGGAGTTCCGTTTCGTCGCCAATTCCTGAGTGCAGCAGAACTTTCGGCGTGTGAATCGCCCCGAGTGAGAGGATGACCTCGGTATTCGCGGTGATGCGATGCGTTTGTCCGTCGAGCAGAAGCTCCACGCCGGTGGCCCGGTCGCCGTTGAAGCTCACTCGGGTGACGACCGACGAGGTGAGGATGTCGAGGTTTGGCTGGTGAAGAACCGGCGCCACATACGAGCCGAAGACGGATTGGCGTCGTCCGTCTCGCGCGCGGATGTCGCTGATCGCCGCACCCGCGGAGCGCTCCATCATCTGCCCATTCTGATTGTCGAACGTCGGGATCCCAACAGTCCGAGCGGCCTCGATAGTGGCCGGCGCCAACGGATTCGGATCCGGAGCAGGTGTGACGTAGATCCGCCCGCCAGTGCCGCGGTAGTCAGGGTCAGGGGCGCCGTGAAAGTCTTCGACGCGACGGTAGATGTCCAGGACTGACTCATAACCCCAGCCCTTGTCACCGGATTCGAAAGCGAAGTGGTCCCAGTCAGATTTGTGTCCGCGCGCCCACACCATCAGGTTGATGCTCGATCCACCGCCGAGAACCTTGCCCATCGACAGCGGTACGGCGCGACCGTTCACGTGGGCGGAGGGCACGGCCGCGAAGCCCCAGTCCCGTTCGCTTCCGAGGTTCAGTGGCCACTGGGAGGCGGCGGTGACGCTGGGCACCTGATCGGTGCCGCCTGCCTCGACCAGCAATACCGACACGGCGGGATTCTCGGCGAGCCGGCCGGCGACCACCGACCCCGACGTGCCTGCGCCGCACACGATGAAGTCGTACAACCGACCAGGCGAGGTGATGAATGGCATGCATCCATCTGACCGTGCGGAATCCATCGAGTCCAACGATTGATTTTAATAGAAGCGATCGATGAAATAGATAGGATACCGGGGTGGAGTTGCGGCAGGTCGAACACTTCCTCGCTGTGGCCGGCGAGATGAGTTTCACGCGCGCCGCTGAGAGGGCCCATGTCGTGCAGTCGGCGCTGTCGACGTCCATCGCGAAGCTGGAGCGCGAACTCGGCGTCGCGTTGTTCGACAGGTCTCGCCAGCAGATCAGACTCACGGCAGCGGGCGATCGGTTCCACACCCACGCCCACGAGCTGATGCGCGTCAGTCGCGTGGCGGCCGAGTCGGTCGGCGAGTTTCGCCAATCGCTCATGGGCACAGTCGAGTTCGTGTCGCTGATCTCGTTCGGTCCCATGGACGTCGGCCGGGCGCTTGGGGACTTCCATCGCGCGCATCCCTTTGTCCGAATCCGATTGCGGCTGAGCCAGGCAGGCGCGTCGGCGTACCTGTCCGCTCTGGTGGAGGGCTCGCTGGACCTCGCATTGGTCTCTGTGCCGGACCGTTTCCCTCGACAACTGGAGATGCGGCTGCTCTTCGAGGAGCCGATGGTCTTCGTGTGTCCTGATGACCATGCGTTCGCCGACCGAGGGACCCTTGATCTCGCCGATGTCGGCGACGAGGAATTAGTGGGGTTCCCGCCCGAGTTCGGACTGCGCCGACTGATGGACGGAGCCTTTCACGTTGCCGGTGTTGCACCCCGCACGCAGTACGAGGTTCCGGCCGGGTTCGCTGCGATCGCCGACCTCGTTCGTAATGGGCTGGGCACCGCCTTCATGCCCGCGTCAGAAGCTCGTGGGTTCAGTGACCTGCGGTCCGTGCACCTGACAGACCATGTGCTGTGGCAGGTGTATCTGGCTTCGCTTCCGGTTGACCGCCTGACGCCGGCTACGGTCCGCCTCGCAGACGCCCTGCTCGGTGCGGCGGTTGATGCTCGCGCGCTGTAAGACAACTGGTGCGGCGCGGCGACGACGGGTCCAACTACATGCGAAGGAGTACGTCAGACGAACCGCCAACCATTGCCCCAGCTGTCTAAGCGCGAAGGTTGGCGATGCCGACATCTAGGGCGGCCTCGAGGTAGCCGATATCGCCGGTGCTGAGCAGTACCGACACCCCGCCTTGGATGCCTGCGAGCAGCGCTGCGGCGGCGAGAGTCGGATCGACGGACGCGGCGATTTTGCCTCTGGCCTGCATTGCGCGCACACCGGCCTCGATCTCCAAGCGCCAACAGGTGATCAACGTCGAGGTGACGGCGTGTGCACCGGGCGTGCGGCCGATCTCCGACATCACTGTCGACAACGGGCACTGCTGCCCCTGCCTGCGGTACCGCTCCACCACGACGTCGCGCCAGCGTTGCCAAGCCGCCCACGAGACCAACTGGCTCAGGTGAGGCTGTTGGTCGCTCAGCACCCGCTGCGCCTCCTGCTCGGCGACCGCGAGCAGCAGTTGCTCCTTACCGCCGGAAAAGTAGTGGAAAAGTTGACTCTTGGACGTTCCCGTGTGTGCCATCACGTGATCGAGCGTGGTGGCGACGGCACCATTGATGCGGATCTCGGCGGCCGCGCCGTCGATGATTCGCTGCCGGGTGGCGCGTCCCTTGGCCGTCAGCTTCTGGACTTGCGGGTCCATTTTCATCGGCGCATCCTCGGCCTCATGAACTCAAACGATACGCGCCTCGCGGGCCGCACCGCACTGGTCACCGGCTCGACGGGCGGCCTGGGAAAATCCATCGCCAAGGCGCTTGCCGCCGCCGAAGCCTTCGTCGTCGTCACCGGCCGCGACAAGGTTCGTGGCGACGCCGTCGTCGCGGAGATCAATGCCGTGGGAGGTGAGGCGGCCTTCGTCGCCGGGGATCTCGGCGTCGGCCAGGCGGAGGTTCGCCGCGTCGTCGACGCCGCGGTCGAGTCG
>NZ_JBAUJR010000151.1:0-24233 GCF_049683935.1 Mycobacterium sp.
ACCCTGGCCAGTACCCGCCCGCCCATCGCGCGCTCGAGCGCGGCGATGCGGCGACTGATCGTGGTGTGGTTGAGCCCGAGTTCCTCGGCTGCCGTGGTGTATCGCCCGGTCCGGCCGACCGCCAGCAGGACGAGCAGGTCGTCGGGGCTGGGACGTTCAGGGATCGGGGCCACATGTGCAGTTTTGCAGATAGATACTGCAGGTTTGGTCATTGCCGCAGTGGGTAGCTGCATGAATACTCACAGGGTCTGTGGTCGGCGTCACAATGGAGGGATTCCCATGAGCACACAACATGAGCCGGGGACCGACGAGCCTCGGTCGGTGACCGCCGGCCTCAAACGCGTCGTCGTCGCGTCGATGGCCGGCACGGTCGTCGAGTGGTACGAGTTCTTCCTCTACGCCACGGCCGCGACGTTGGTGTTCAACAAGATCTTCTTCGCCCAAGGGACCAGCGACGCCAACGCGCTGATCGCGGC
The DNA here is from genome assembly GCF_049683935.1 of Mycobacterium sp. Taxonomy (GTDB): domain Bacteria; phylum Actinomycetota; class Actinomycetes; order Mycobacteriales; family Mycobacteriaceae; genus Mycobacterium. The sequence continues at coordinate 477 of NZ_JBAUJR010000151.1, forward strand.
GCTGCTGACCTATGCGGTCGGATTCGTCGCACGCCCACTGGGAGGCATCGTCTTCGGGCACTTCGGCGACAAGTACGGCCGCAAGAAGTTGTTGCAGTTCGCGATCCTGCTCGTCGGCGCCGTGACCTTCCTGATGGGCTGCCTGCCGACCTACGGGCAGATCGGCATCTGGGCGCCGATTCTGCTGGTCGTGTTGCGGTTCCTGCAGGGCTTCGCGGTGGGCGGCGAGTGGGGCGGAGCGGTGCTTCTGGTCGCCGAGCACAGCCCGAACAAGGAACGTGCGTTCTGGGCCAGTTGGCCACAGGCCGCCGTGCCCGTGGGCAACATGCTCGCCACGGTGGTGCTGTTGATACTGACTGCCACGTTGTCGGAGGAGTCCTTCCTGTCGTGGGGTTGGCGGGTCGCGTTCTGGCTGTCTGCCGTGGTCGTGGTGATCGGGTACTACATCCGCACCAAGATCACCGATGCGCCGATCTTCCTGGAAGCGCAGGAAGAGGTCGAACGGACCAAGGCCGTGTCCTACGGGGTGTTCGAGGTGCTGAAGCGTTACCCCCGTGGGGTTTTCACCGCCATGGGCCTGCGCTTCGCGGAGAACATCATGTACTACCTCGTCGTCACCTTCTCGATCGTCTACCTGTCCACCCATGTCGGCGCGGACACCGGCGACATCCTGTGGTACCTGTTGGCTGCCCATGCGGTGCACTTCCTGGTGATCCCGCAGGTCGGCAGACTGTCCGATCGGTACGGACGACGGCCGGTCTACATCGTCGGTGCCGTACTCGCGGGCACCTGGGGGTTCTTCGCCTTCCCGATGATGAACACCGCCAACTACCTGATGATCATGGCGGCCGTCATCGTCGGTCTGATGATCCACGCGCTGATGTACGCCCCGCAGCCGGCCATCATGGCGGAGATGTTCCCCACCCGGATGCGCTACTCCGGTGTCTCCCTTGGCTATCAGGTGACCTCCATCGTCGCCGGCTCGCTCGCGCCGGCCATCGCAACGTGGCTGCTCGACAGGTTCGACTCGTGGCTGCCGATCGCCTTCTACCTCGCCGGTGCCGCAGCGATCACCCTGGTGGCCGCCCTGTTCAACCGGGAGACCAACGGCCTGGACCTGAAGACACTCGACGACGCCGACCGTGAGCACCTCGCCAAGGCCGGCGTGCTGTGAGCGAACTGGGCGGCCGCAGCGCCCTGGTGACAGGTGGTGCGAGCGGCATCGGTGCGGCGTGCGCGCGGGAGTTGGCTCGCCGGGGCGCGTCGGTGACGGTCGCCGACATCGACGACGTCGCGGCGAAGTCGCTGGCGCAGGAGATCGACGGAAATGCCTGGGCGGTAGACCTTCTCGATGTCCAGGCGCTGGAAGAGTTGCAGCTGCAGACCGACATCCTGGTCAACAACGCCGGTGTGCAGAGCATCAACGAGATCGCCGAATTTCCCCCGGAACGGTTCCGGATGATGATGGCGCTCATGGTGGAGACCCCGTTCCTGTTGATCCGTGCGGCGTTGCCGCACATGTTTCGCAGCGGGTTCGGCCGCATCATCAACGTCTCGTCGATCCACGGCCTGCGGGCGTCCCCGTTCAAGGTCGCCTACGTCACGGCCAAGCACGGCCTCGAAGGTCTGTCCAAGGTGACGGCGTTGGAGGGCGGTCCGCACGGCGTCACCAGCAACTGCGTCAACCCGGGTTATGTTCGTACCCCGTTGGTGACCAAGCAGATCGCCGATCAGGCGAAAACGCACGGAATCGGTGAAGAACAGGTGGTGACCGAGATCCTGCTCAAGGAGAGCGCGGTGAAGCGACTTGTCGAGCCGGAGGAGGTTGCGGCGCTGGTGGGTTGGCTTGCCTCACCGACTGCTGGCATGGTGACGGGGGCGTCGTACACGATGGATGGCGGATGGAGTGCACGTTGACGGTAGTGCCGCGGTCGGTGGGCCGCCCGTGAAACCCCAGTGGGTTCCTACAGGCCGAGATATCGCCGACGCCCGAGTCACCGACTTCGCTCGATTCGCCGAGCAGCGCACGGGGGCGACATTCCCCGACTACCACGCGCTGTGGCGATGGTCGGTGGATGACGTCGAGGGTTTCTGGGCCGCGGCGTGGGACTACTTCGAGGTCGGTGATCGTGGTCCGGACGTTCTCGAGGGCAGCGAGATGCCCGGCGCCCGGTGGTTTCCCGGCACCACGCTGAACTACGTCGACCAGATCTTCCGCCACGCGCGCACCGACCGGCCGGCGATCATCTATGTCAGTGAAGAAGGTCCCGACCGCGAGTTGTCGTGGGCCGAGCTGTCGGAACGGACCACCGCGTTCGCCGAAGCGCTGCGGGCAGCCGGCATCGGTCCCGGCGATCGTGTCGTCGGCTATCTCCCGAACATCCCGGAGGCAGTGATCGCCTTCGTCGCCACCGCCGCCGTCGGTGCGGTGTGGAGCGCCTGCGGCCAGGACTATTCGGCGAAGGCAGCGCTGGACCGGCTCGGCCAGCTCGAGCCGAAGGCGCTGGTGTACGCAGACGGGTACACCTTCGGCGGAAAGTATCGCGACAAAAGTGAGGATGCCGCAGCGGTTCGGGCCGGGTTGCCCACGCTGAAGGCCACGTTCTCGGTCGACGATCTGGCTGCCCGCAGTGATGGCGATCTCGACCCGGTACCGGTGTCGTTCGATCACCCACTGTGGATCCTCTTCTCGTCAGGAACGACCGGGCTGCCCAAAGGCATCGTGCACGGTCACGGTGGCGTGGTGCTCGAACATCTCAAAGCCGTTGCGCTGCAATCCGACATCGGGAGCGACGACACGTTCTTCTGGTTCACCAGCCCGAGCTGGATGATGTGGAACTTCCAGGTCGCAGGACTGCTCGTCGGTGCCACCGTAGTCTGCTACGACGGCAGCCCGTCGGCGGGCCGGCCGGACGCACTGTGGGAGATCGCCGCGCGGGTCGGCGCGACGGTGCTCGGCACGAGTCCCGGCTACGTTCTGGGCTGCATGAAGGCCGACGCCGATCCGAAGGGAACCCACGACCTCTCGGCTTTGAAGACCGTCGGGATCACCGGGTCGTCGCTGCCGCCGGCGTCGTCGCTGTGGCTACGTGACCATGTGGGTGAGCACGTCCAGGTCGCCTCGATCAGTGGTGGCACCGATGTGGTGTCGGCGTTCATCGGTGGGGTGCGGACGGTTCCGGTCTGGCCCGGTGAGTTGTCGGCGCCGTTCCTCGGTGTCGCGCTTGATGCGTGGGACGAGTCCGGCAAGCCGGTGCGCGGCGAAGTGGGCGAACTCGTCGTCACCAAGCCGATGCCGTCCATGCCCGTCTCCTTCTGGAACGACCCCGACGGAGAGCGTTACCGCGCAGCATATTTCGAGGACTACCCGGGCGTGTGGCGTCATGGCGACTGGATCACCATCACTGAGCACGGCAGCGTGGTCGTGCACGGGCGGTCGGACTCCACACTCAACCGGCATGGAATCCGGATGGGCAGCGCCGACATCTATCAGGCGGTCGAGAGTCTGCCGGAGGTCGTCGAAGCGTTGGTGATCGGCGCCGAACAGTCCGACGGCGGCTACTGGATGCCCCTGTTCGTGGTCCTCGCCGACGGTGTGGAACTCACCGATACGTTGCGCGACCGGATCAACAACACCATCAGAACCGAGGTGTCCCCGCGCCACGTGCCCGACGAGATCATTGTGGCCCCAGGCGTTCCGCACACGCGCACCGGCAAGAAGCTCGAAGTGCCGATCAAGAAGCTGTTCCAGGGCGGTGACGCTGCCAAAGTCGTCGAGCGCAGCGCAGTGGACGACCCCGAACTGCTCGACTGGTACGTCACGCAGCGTCGAAGGTGACCAGGTCGATGCTGAGTCGGCCTTCGAGGAGGCTCAGCTTTCGTCGTATCGGCGGCCCGGGTAGCGGTGGGGCGGTGGACTGATACGTCGCCCCGGTCGGGGTGCTGAACTGCGCAACGTGCTCGCCTTCACGCTGTTCGGTGGTGACTGTCCAGCCGGGGGCTTCTTTGGTGTAATTGCAGGCTGCACAATCCCCGAGCCCGTTGCACGCGCTGGTCTCCCCGCCCGCCCGAGCCGGGGTGGCGTGATCGTGGTGGCGGATCGGGGCATCACAGTACGGGGTCCGGCACCTCTGATCGCGCAATCCGATGAACGCCGCCAACCCTTTCGGGAAGATCCGTGACCGCGATTCCATCGCCACCAACTGCCCCGAGCGCGGATGGCGATAGAGCCGGCGCAACGTCGCTTTGGTGTCCTTGTCGGCCACCGCGTCACCGATCAGCCGGCACGCGAACCCCGCCGGGATCGGCCCGTAGCCGTCCAGCCACGCCGGTTCCTCATCGTCACCGGCCAGCGTGGAATCGGCCATCACCATGTTCAACGCCACGGGCACCGGCGTGGCCGCCGAGCGTCCGGTGACCCGCTCATAGACGGTGTCGGCCATCACTTGCCCGCGCGAACGCCCGTCGAACGTGACATCGGCCTGCCGCTTCAGCGCGGCATACACCGCCACCCCCTGCGCCACCGGCAGCAACGCAGACACCCAGGTCATGGTGTCGGGCGCCGGGCGGATCGTCACACACCGATCCCCGGCCGCCCGGGCGGCGCGCTCGACCACCGCCGCCGCGTCCAGACGCAGCGCGATCTTCTTGGCCTCAGCCTCGACCCGGTTGTTGCCCCACCCCACCAACCGCGACATATCCGCGCACAACTCTGCGTCCAACTCGCGGCGGTGCTCCACACTCAGACAGGCCGATTCGCGCACGATCAGCGTGGCCCGCCACTCCGAGAGCACCCCGGCCTCCAAGGCCGCCAACGTGTGCGGCATCTCATGCACCAAAGCGTTCGCGAAACCCAGATGCTGACTACCCTTGACCGGGGCCTCATGGCGCGCCAACGCCACCTCCGAGGCCAACCCTTTGCCCCGCTTGGTCTTCGGCACCCCCGCCGCCTGCTCAGCAGCAGCACGCTTTTCGGCCCACAACGCAGTCGCCCGCGCTTGGGCCGCAGCCGCCGCCGACTTCACTTGCTCGAAGTGCTCAACCTGCGCCCGCAGAGCAGCCTCGCCCGCCCCGGGATCAACGTCGAACAAACTTTCGAACATGATCCCAGGCTAGCCCACGGCTCCGACAGCACGCTCACCTCAGCGTCAGCTGTGCCGCGTCCTGGTAGCGCAGCAGCACCTCTGGTGTCGCTGCGTCCTCGTACCTGGTGGATAGCCCCACGTCCCACGACGGTGGCGCGTCGTGACCGGAGAGCACCCAGGCCGCTTGCCGGGCAGCACCCAGCGCCACGTACTCGGCCGGCGTCGGCACGTGTACGGCCCGCTGGAAGACGGCAGGTGCGATACGTTGGACGGCTTCTGATCGTGCCCCACCGCCCACCAGGATGATGCGCTCGACGTCGACTCCCTGCCCGGTGATCTTGTCGATGCAGTAGGCCATCGAGCACAGCAGACCCTCGACCGCTGCGCGGGCGATGTTCGCGGGGTTCAGGTTTCGGAGCGTCACCCCGTGCAGGGCGCCCGAGGCTTGCGGCAGGTTCGGTGAGCGCTCGCCCTCGAAGTAGGGGACGAGGACCAGGCCGTCGGCGCCCGCGGGGGCTGACAGTGCAAGGCGATCGAACTCGTCGAAATCGACGCCCAGCATTCCTGCGACCGCCGCCAGCACCGGCGCCCCGTTGAGAGTGCACGCCAGCGGGAGCTGGCGGCCGGTCGCATCGGCGAAGCCGGCGACGATCCCTTCCGGGTCGTGCGGAGCCGACCGGCCGACTGCGCTCGCGACCCCAGACGTACCCAGCGACACCACGCAGTCGCCGGTTCCTGCGTTCAATGCCAATGCGGCAGAGGCGTTGTCACCGGCACCGGGTCCCAGGATCGCTCCATGATGTGTGCCACCGGGGGAGTCGTGCGGTCCAAAAACCGTCGGCACGAGGGGAATTCGACCTCTGAAACCGAGCGCGAGCAGATCGTCCTGATAGCTGTCGGTCTCCGCCGAGAAGTAGCCTGTGCCACTGGCGTCGCTGCGGTCGGTGCTGAGGTCGGCGATGTCGGAGGAGCCCGTCAGGCGCCACGTCAGCCAGTCATGCGGAAGACACACCGCCGCGGTGGCGTCGGCATGGTGCGGTTCGTTGTCGGCCAGCCAGCGCAATTTTGTCAGCGTGATCGATGCGACCGGCACGACGCCGACACGCTGCGCCCACACCGCGGGGCCGCCGAGCTCCTCGACCAGCTGATCGGCCGCGTCGCCGGACCGGGTGTCGTTCCACAGCAGAGCATCTCGGACCAGGCGGCCGGCGGAATCGAGGCAGACCATGCCGTGCTGCTGGGCTCCCACGGAGATGGCGGCCACGTCGTCCAACCCGCCCGCCGCGGTGACCGCGCGCTGCAACGCATCCCACCAGAGGCTCGGATCGACCTCGGTGCCCTTCGGGTGAGGCGACGACGCCGACCGGATGATCCGGCCGGTGTCCGCGTCGCAGATCAGCACCTTGCATGACTGCGTGGAGGAGTCGATCCCCGCAACAAGACTCATCTCAGAACCTCCCGGGATCGGCGAGTACCGGCGCGAAGGCCAGCTCGGCCGCGCCGATGAACAACGTGTCGGCGCCGAGGGTGGCGGGCACCACCTGGACCAGGGCGCGCGGTGCACCCATCGTGCGTCGCGCGAGTTCTTCGCGGAGCACCGCGGCGGCGTAGGCGGGGAAGACCCGCAGAAATCCGCCGAGCACGATCAGTCGGGGGTTCAGCATGTTGATCGCATTGCCCAGTGCGATGGCCAGCACTCGAGCCTGCCGGTTGAGCACGTCGCGCTCCGCGCTGCTGTGGCCGGGTGGCTCACCACCGCCGCCGTCGAGTTCGGTGAGCAGACCGGTCAGCGGTGCCTGGGTGACCTCGGTCTCGAGGCAACCGACACTGCCGCAGTGGCACTGTTCGCCACCACCGACGTAGGTGTGGCCGAGTTCGCCTGCATAACCGGCAACACCCTCGAGAAGATCACCGCCGACCACAAAACCAGCGCCGATGCCGCTGGGGCCGCCGTTGACGTAGATCAGATGCTCGGCGTCGCGGTGGTTGCCGAACAGGTGCTCCGCTATGGCGCCGACATTGGCGTCGTTGGCGGCAATCGTCGGCAAACCCGTTGCGGCGCTCAGCATCTGTCCGATCTCGACATCGTGCCAGTCGAGGTTGGGCGCCAGCTGCACTGCCGACTCCGGACTGTGTACCAGCCCCGGCACCGCCACGCCGATAGCTGTCACCGCCTGCCCGTCTCGCAGGCCGCGCCGGATCCGAGCGACCGCGCCGGCCGCGATGTCCACGGCGTCTGCTGCAGTCGGAACCCGGTCTGTCGGGCACCGCACCACGTCCAGGACCGCACCGCCCATCGCCACCACACCCACGGTGACGGCGTCGACCTCGGGTGTGACCGCGACCGCGAGGACCCGCTGACCGGGGCGCACGATGGCGCTGGGCCGCCCGACCTGCGATGCCGATGGTGCGGGTGATTCGGCCACGAGGCCGCGGGTCACCAACTCCTCGACGAGATCCTTGGTGGTGGATCGCGACAATCCGGTGTGGCGCGTCAGCTCGGCGCGGCTGAGAGCGCGGTGGCGGTGCACCAGCGTCAAGACACTGGACAGATTGCGCCGCCGGACGTCGTCGGTACTGGTGCCCACACGAACAACCCGATGGTTGTCGGTCCGTCTCACCGGCACGTCTGCTCCCTCGTCTTCGGCCTTGACAGTGGCGCAGGCCACATCTTATGTTCGCACAGAGAACAAAATAACCCATTCGCCATGGATTGGGCCCGCATCGCCGGGTGTCATGATTTTCGAGGAGTACCCGATGACCGTTCTGGAGTCCAGCATTCCCGCAGCGGAGGCTCTCGTGCCGCGACCGTCGGACAAATTCTCCTTCGGTCTCTGGACGGTCGGCTGGCCGGGCAACGATCCGTTCGGTGTCGCCACCCGGCCCGCGCTCGACGTTGTGGAGGCTGTCGAGCGGCTGGCCGAGTTGGGCGCCTACGGCCTGACGTTCCACGATGACGATCTGTTCGCTTTCGGCAGCTCCGACACGGAACGGCGACGGATGATCGATCGACTGACTTCCGCGCTGGCTGGTGCGGGTCTCGTCGTGCCGATGGTCACCACCAACCTGTTCACCCAGCCGGTCTTCAAGGACGGCGGGTTCACCAGCAACGACCGTTCGGTGCGTCGCTTCGCCCTGCGCAAAGTGCTCCGCAACCTCGATCTGGCCGCCGAACTCGGTGCCCAGACCTTTGTGATGTGGGGCGGGCGAGAAGGCGGCGAGTACGACTCCGCCAAGGACGTCCAAGCTGCCCTGGAACGCTATCGCGAGGCACTTGATCTGTTGTGCCAGTATGTGATCGATCAGGGCAGCGGACTCCGGTTCGCGATCGAGCCCAAGCCCAACGAGCCACGCGGTGACATCCTGCTGCCGACGGTGGGGCACGCGCTGGCGTTCATCGACACCCTCGCTCACCCGGACATGGTCGGCGTCAACCCCGAGACGGGGCACGAGCAGATGGCCGGACTGAACTTCGTGCACGGTATCGCCCAAGCGCTCTACAGCAAGAAACTGTTCCACATCGACCTGAACGGTCAGCGGGGAATCAAGTTCGATCAGGACCTGGTGTTCGGTCATGGCGATCTGGCCAATGCCTTCGCGCTGGTGGATCTGCTCGAGAACGGCGGCCCGGATGGCGGGCCGGCCTATGACGGACCCCGGCACTTCGACTACAAGCCCAGTCGCACCGAAGATGCCGACGGGGTGTGGGCATCGGCGGCGGCCAACATGCGGATGTATCTGCTGCTGCGTGCCAGGGCGGCCGCGTTCCGGTCAGACCCGGCAGTCGTCGACGCGATGGGGCGGGCAAAGGTGGCCGAATTGCGCACCCCGACCCTGAACCCCGGCGAAACCTACGACGAGTTGCTGGCCGACCGGACAGCCTACGAGGATTTTGATGCCGACTCATATTTCGGCGCAAAGGGTTTCGGTTTTGTCGAGCTGAATCAGCTGGCCATCGAGCACCTGATGGGCGCGCGATGAGTAGCACGCTGGACGTGACGTGCATCACGTTATATGTTGCTCACGATTACAAAAGCCCGTGGCCGCGATGGTCGTCGGTGCTGCCACCATCCACACCACCTATCTGGAGGCGAGTTCCGTGAAACGTACGAGCACCGTTCTCACTGCCGTACTCACGACCACTGTCGTCGGTCTCACCCTCAGCGGGTGCAGCAGCAGCGACTCGGGGAGCGGAAGTGGTCAGAGCGCAGGCGGAAAGATCGGCGTCATCCTGCCCGACACCAAATCCTCGGTCCGGTGGGAGTCCAAAGACCGACCCGCGCTGGAAGCCGCGTTCGAGGAAGCCGGGGTTGAGTACACCATCCAGAATGCCGAGGGCTCGGCCGACCAGATGGCCACCATCGCCGACGGCATGATCGCCGACGGTGTCACGGTGCTGGCCATCGTGAACCTGGACTCCGACAGCGGTGCCTCGATTCAGCAGAAGGCCGCCACCCAGGGCGTCAAGACCATCGACTACGACCGGCTGACGCTCGGTGGCTCCGCTGACGTCTATGTGTCCTTCGACAACACCAAAGTCGGTGAGCTGCAGGGCCAGGGCCTGGTGGACTGCCTCGGAGGCAATCCGGCCAACGTCGTCTTCCTGAACGGTTCGCCGACCGACAACAACGCCACGCTGTTCTCCGCCGGCGCGCACTCGGTGGTCGACGCCACCCCGACCATCACCATCGTCGGCGAACAGGCCGTCCCGGAATGGGACAACGACGAGGCGGTCACCATCTTCGAGCAGCTCAACACCGCGGCCGACGGCAGGATCGACGGCGTGTACGCCGCCAACGACGGGCTTGCCGGGTCGGTCATCTCGATCCTGGAGAAGAACCAGCGCGCGGGCCAGGTGCCGGTCACCGGGCAGGACGCCACGGTCGAGGGCCTGCAGAACATTCTTGCCGGCACGCAGTGCATGACGGTGTACAAATCCGCCACCGAGGAGGCCGGCGCACTGGCCGAAGCCGCGATCGCGCTGGCGGCCGGGCAGCAGCCCGAGACCAACAGCACTTCCCGGGATGACCAGGGGGGCCGCGACGTGCCTTCGGTGCTGCTGACCCCGCAGTCGATCACGAAGGACACCGTCGACATCGTGTTCACCGATGGCGGTCAGTCCAAGGACGAGGTGTGCGCGGGACAGTTCGAAGCGATGTGCGCCGCAGCGGGAGTCTGAGCGACATGACGTCCAGTGCCGAACCGATCCTCGAATTACGGGGGGTGAACAAGAGTTTCGGGGTTGTGCACGTGCTGCACGACATCGACTTCCAGGTCTATCCCGGTGAGGTCACCGCACTGGTCGGTGACAACGGCGCGGGGAAGTCGACGCTGGTGAAGGCGATCGCCGGGATCCATCCGATCGACACCGGCACCTACCTGTTCCAGGGATCGCCGGTCACCGTGCACGGTCCCAACGATGTCTCGGCACTCGGTGTGGAGGTCGTGTACCAGGACCTCGCGCTGTGCGACAACCTCGACATCGTCGAGAACATGTTCCTCGGCCGTGAGCTCAAGCACCGCGGGATGCTCGACGAAGCCCGCATGGAGACGATGGCGCGCGACGCACTGAAGTCGTTGTCGGTGCGGACCGTGAAATCGGTGCGGCAGACGGTGTCCAGCCTCTCCGGAGGTCAGCGCCAGACCGTGGCGATCGCCAAATCGGTTCTGTGGAACTCCAAGGTGGTGCTGCTCGATGAACCCACGGCCGCACTCGGTGTCGCACAGACCCGCCAGGTGATCGATCTCGTGCGCCGATTGGCCGACCAGGGTGTGGGTGTTGTGCTGATCTCCCACAACATGATCGACGTCTTCGAGGTCGCAGACCGGATCTGCGCGCTGTACCTCGGCCGGGTTGCTGCCGACGTCAAGGCCGCCGATGTCACCCACAGCGAGGTGGTCGAACTCATCACCGCCGGACGGTCAGGCGACCTCGGGCTGGCGTCGGCCGATGCCGCCGAGTCGATGTGACGGATGCGAAGGACACTTCCATGACCACAGTCAGCTCTCAATCGAGGGGCAGTTCACAACCCGAGGGTGCGCTGGCCGGGTCCGACTTCGCCGTCGACGCCCGTGCCGACGAGGGTTTCGGCGACGCCGTACGCTCCTATCTGCGCAGGGTCCGCGGCGGCGATATGGGTTCGCTGCCCGCCGTTCTCGGGCTGATCGTGCTGTTCGTGGTGTTCGGCCTGGCCAACGACCGCTTCCTGTCGGCGCTCAACCTCGCCAACCTCGTCACCCAGGCCGGGTCGATCTGCGTGCTGGCGATGGGACTGGTCTTCGTCCTGCTACTCGGTGACATCGACCTGTCGGCGGGCGTGGCCGGGGGCGTCGCCGCCTGTGCCATGGCCTTGAGCATCGTCAACACCGGCCTGCCCTGGTGGGTTGCCATGGCGGCGGGCATCGCCGCCGGCGCGCTGATCGGCGTGATGATCGGTGCCCTGCGGGCCAAACTCGGCATCCCGTCCTTCGTGGTGACCTTGGCGTTCTTCCTTGGGCTACAAGGGGTCACGCTCAAACTCATCGGTGAGGGCGGGTCGGTCCGCGTCGACGATCCCGTCATTCGTGGCATCACCATCAACAACCTGTCGGTGACCGCGGGCTGGACCATCGCCCTGTTGGTGGTCATCGGTTTCGGTGCGCTGGAGGTCTACCGCTATCGCACCAAGAAGGAGCTCGGGCTGGCGCACCCCCCGTTCGGGATCGTGGTGGCCCGGGTTGCCGGCCTCGCGGTGGTCACCCTGGGGGTGACCTACGTGCTGAGCATCAACCGCAGCGTCAACCCGAACGTGGAGATCCGCGGTATCCCCTATGTGCTGCCGATCATCCTGGTGCTGCTGATCGTGTTGACCCTGGTGCTCAACCGAACGTCCTACGGCAGACACATCTACGCCGTCGGCGGTAATGCCGAAGCGGCCCGGCGCGCGGGCATCTCGGTCGACCGGATCAGGGTGTCGGTGTTCATCGCGTGCTCGTCACTGGCCGCCCTGAGTGGGATCATCGCGGCGTCCTACGCGGGCAAGGTGTCGGCGTCCTCGGGTGCCGGCAACACCCTGCTGTACGCGGTCGGTGCCGCCGTCATCGGCGGAACCAGTTTGTTCGGCGGCAAGGGACGAGCTGTGGACGCGGTGATCGGCGGGGTGGTGGTCGCGACGATCGCCAACGGTCTCGGCCTGCTGAATCAGTCGTCCTACATCAACTTCCTGGTCACCGGAGGCGTGCTGCTACTCGCGGCGAGCGTGGATGCGATTTCGCGCCGACGGCGCTCGTCCACCGGCCTGGGGTGAGCCGGGCACTAACCCAGCCACGAACCGATGCGCCGCACCGCTTCGGTGATGTCGTCGGACGGTCCCGCGAACGACAACCGCACGGACGCCCCGCCGCGAACAGTGTCGAAGTCGACCCCGGGCGCGATCGCAACCCCGGTGTCGGACAACAACGACGAGCAGAACGCGAGCGAGTCGGTGGTGAGGTGAGAGACATCGGCGTACACGTAGAAGGCGCCGTCGGCCGGGGCCAGCCGGTCGATGCCGATCCCGCGTAGTCCGTCGAGCAGCAGCATCCGGTTGGCGGAGTAGCCCTCGAGCAGGGAATCGGCCTCGGCGATCGATTCGGAGGTGAACGCCGCGATGGCTGCGTCCTGGGACAGTGTCGGCGGGCAGATCGTGAAGTTGCCGGTGAGGCAATCGACGGCCCGCTTCAACTCGTCGGGCACCAGCAGCCAACCCAGCCGCCACCCGGTCATCGCGAAGTACTTCGAGAAGCTATTCACCACAACGGCTTCCCGTGATGTCTCCCACGCGCAACTGGTCGCGGGTGAACCGTCGTACACCAGCCCGTGGTACACCTCGTCGCTGATGAGGCGGACTCCCGACGACTCACACCAGGTGGCGATCGCCGCGAGTTCCTCGGGTGGGATGACCGTTCCGGTCGGGTTCGCCGGACTCGCCACGACCACACCGGCGACAGGTGGATCGAGCTCGTCGAGCATCTGCACGGTGGGCTGGAAACGTGTTTCGGGGCCGCAGGGCACCTCGACCACCTCACACCCGAGAGCGGACAGGATGTTGCGGTAGCACGGGTAGCCGGGGCTGGCGATCGCCACCCGGTCGCCGACGTCGAAGCAGGCGAGGAAGGCCAGCAGGAATCCGCCGGACGAACCGGTGGTCACCACGACGTCGCGCGGTTCGACCTCGATCGCGTGGCGGTTCCAGTACGTATCCGCGATCGCCGCCCGCAGCTCCGGTTTGCCCAACGCCACCGTGTAGCCGAGTTGGTTGCGGCCCAGCGCTGCGACGGCCGCGTCGCGAACCGGGGTGGGCGCTCCCGCGCTGGGTTGGCCCGCGGACAGGTTCACCAGGTCGCCATGGGTGCGCTGCCGTTCTGCCGCGGCCAGCCACACATCCATCACGTAGAACGGTGGGATACCTGCCCGCAGCGAAACCGTCACGACTTCAGGCTAGAACACCTGCGATTCGAGGCGACGCAGGTGCTCGCGGGCGGGCCCCAGCAGCTGTGCGCTGCCGTGGGCACGCTTGAAGTACAACTGGATGTCGCTTTCCCAGGTGATCGCGATGCCGCCGTGCAACTGGACGGCCTCGGCGGCCACGGTCGAGAACGCCTCGCTGGCGGCGACCCGAGCGAGCGCGGCCGACGTCGGGTTCGGGTCCGCCACGGCCTCGTCGACGACCGCCCGTGCCGACTGCACGGCGACGTACAGGTCGGCCATCCGGTGCTTGAGCGCCTGGAAGCTACCGATCGGCCTGCCGAACTGGACGCGGTCCTTCGTGTACTGCACGGTCAGGTCCAGACACCGCGATGCGGCACCGATCTGCTCGGCGGCCAGCAGGATCGCCGCGATGTCGGCAAGCCCGGGGTCCCGCCCCATCGGTGAGGTCTCTCCTGCTTGCACTCGAGCCAACCGGCGCGTCGGATCCATCGGGGTGGCCGGTTCGGTGGTGAAAGACTGCCAACGCGTGAGGGTCTCACCGTCGGTGGCGATCACCACGTCGGCGATGTCCCCGTTGACCACATAGCCGGGGTCAAAAACGACGGCACCGACCAACGATCCCTCCGCCAGCTTTCCGAGTGTCTCGCCGTCGGGGTCGTCGGCCGACAGCAGCGCCCACTCGGCCAGCGTGGTCCCCAGCAGCGGGGTGGGCACCAAGGCCTTGCCCAGCTCCTCGAGCGCCACCGCGGCATCGGCGAGTTCGCCGCCGGCACCGCCCAATTCCTCGGGTACCACCAGGGCCGCGACGCCGACCTGCTCGCACAGCATCTGCCAGAGCGACTCGTCGTATCCGCGCTCCGAAGCCATCGCCTCACGAACCGCTTCAGGTGGTGCGTGCTTGTCGACCAGCGCGGCGACGGTGTCGCGCAGCAGTTCCCGCTCTTCTGTCATGCGCGATCCGCCTTCGCTACTCGCTGAACGCTCATACTGTCAGTGCCTCCAATACTCGGCGCCTATGCCACGTCGGGTCACCCCACGCGGGCCGCAGCGCCTGCACCCGCACTAGAAGCAGTGACAGGTCATGCTCCTGGGTGAAACCGATGGCACCGTGGGTCTGCAGCGCTGAGCGCGCGGCGAGCAGTGCGGCGTCGGCCGCAGCGACCTTGGCGGCGCTGACATCGCGGGCAGTGTTGGCGGATCCGTCGGCAAGCGACAACGCCGCCCCGTAGACCAGCGGCCGCGCCAATTCGATCGCGATCAGCACATCGGCGAGCTTGTGCTTGATCGCCTGATAGGTGCCGATGACGGTGCCGAATTGGCTGCGCTGCTTGGCGTATTCGACAGCGGCATCCAACATCGCTTGACCTGCACCGACCAGTTGAGCTGCGGTGGCCAGCGCGCCGAATTCGAAAGCTCGGTCGACGTCGGCCGACTGCAGGTCTCCGGAAGCATTGACTTCGAACAGCTTTCGGCTGAGGTCGACCGACTCGTGCGCCTCACCGGCCACGCCGTCGCGCACCTGCCCGTCTTCGGCATACAGGACCAGGCCCGCAGTATCGGCGTCAACCGCGCGGGGCACCGTGGGCGGCAGCGCCACCGTCGCGATCAGCTCACCGGAAGCCAGGGCGGCGCTGCGCTCGTCGGCCGCCAGCAGAATCGGTGCCACCGCGATGGATTCGGTCACCGGTCCCGGCACTGCCCAGCGCCCGAGCCGCTCCATGGCCACCACGAGGTCGACGGGGTGCGCCTCGATGCCGTCGAACTTCTCGGGCACCATCAAGGCTGTCACACCGAGGTCGGCCAGTTGTGCCCACACCTTGCGGCCGGGCGCGGTGTCGCCGGCACCCCAGGCGCGTACGGCGCCCGGCAGGTCGGCAGCGCCCAGCGCGGCGTCGATGCTGGCCGCGAAGTCACGCTGCTGGTCGTCTATCTCAAAGTTCACTGATCGTCTACTTTCGGGGCAGGCCCAGGAGTCGTTCGGCGATGATGTTGCGCTGGATCTCGTTGGTGCCGGCGTAGATCGGGCCGCCGAGGGCGAACAGCAGACCGTCGGTCACCGGATCGGCGAGATCACCGTCGGCGCCACGAAGGTCCAACGCGGTCTGGTGCAGCGCGACGTCGAGGTCGGACCAGAACACCTTGGTCACCGACGACTCCGCGCCCAGCTCGCCACCGTTGTTCACCCGGGTGACGGTGCCGAACGTGTGCAACCGATAGGCCTGGGCCTTGATCCACGCGTCGGCGACACGGTCGGTGAAGGCCGGATCAGGTTTGTCGCGCCACTGGGCCACCAGACGTTCGGCGGGTGCGATGAACCGTGCGGGGCTGCGCAGCGACATGCCACGCTCGTTGCTCGTGGTGCTCATCGCCGCGCGCCAGCCGTCGTGTACGCCGCCGATGACGTCCTCGTCGGGCACGAACACGTCGTCGAGGAAGATCTCCCCGAACCCGGTGTCACCGCCGAGCTGCGCGATCGGCCGCACGGTGACGCCGTCGGCCTTCAGGTCGAACATGAAGTACGTCAGCCCCTTGTGGCGCTGCGCTTCGGGATCGGAGCGGAACAAGCCGAAAGCCCGCTCCCCGAAGACCGCCCGTGAGCTCCAGATCTTCTGACCGTTGAGAAGCCAGCCGCCCTCGGTCTTGGTTGCCGTCGATCTCAGCGACGCCAGGTCGCTGCCGGACTCCGGCTCCGACCAGGCCTGCGCCCAGATATCCTCGCCGCTGGCCATTTTCGGCAGGATTCGCTTCAGTTGGTCGGAAGTCCCATGCGCGAACAGGGTCGGCGCGAGCATCGACGTGCCGTTGGCGCTTGCGCGTCCCGGGGCACCGGCGCGGAAGTACTCCTCCTCGTACACGAGCCACTGCAGCAGCGTGGCGTCGCGACCGCCGTACTCGGCCGGCCAGGTGATCACCGACAGCCCGGCGTCAAAGAGCACCTTGTCCCAGTGCCGGTGCTGCTCGAAGCCTTCGGCGGTGTCGTAGGACTGCGTCGGGAACGAGTCCTTGTTCGCCGAGAGGAAGTCGCGCACCTCCGACTGGAACTCGAGGGTGGCGTCGTCGAAGTTGAGGTCCAACTCAGGCCCTTTCTGTGTTCTCGGGGCGTTGCCGGAGCTGCGGTTTGACGACCTTGCCGCCCGGATTGCGCGGCAGCGCGTCGAGGAACACCACCGACCGTGGGGTCTTGAAGTTCGCGAGATGTTCTCGGGTGTGATCGATCACGGTCTTCTCGTCGAGCTCGGCGCCCGGCAGCGCGACCACAAACGCCTTGCCGACTTCACCGAGCCGCTCGTCGGGGACCCCGATCACCGCCGCTTCCGCGACTCCGTCGAGGCGGGCCAGCACCTGCTCGATCTCGGCGGGGTAGACGTTGAAGCCGCCGCAGATGTACATGTCCTTGAGCCGGTCGGTGATCTTCAGGTTCCCGGCGTCATCGAGTTCGCCGACATCGCCGGTGTGCAACCAGCCGTCGCCGTCGATCGCGGCGGCGGTGGCGTCGGGGTCGTCGAGATAACCCAGCATCACGTTGGGGCCGCGCAGCAGCACCTCGCCCTGGTCGCCGATCCGGAGTTCGAAGTCCGCGATCGGGCGTCCCGAGGTGGTGGCGACGGTGACCGCGTCGTCCTCGGAGCGGCACATCGTGCCGAAGCCGCTGGCCTCGGTCAGGCCGTAGGCGGTGAGCACGATGTCGATGTCGAGTTCGGTCTGCATGCGCTCGATCAGTACGACGGGGATGGTGGCCGCCCCGGTGACCGCGAATCGCAGCGAGCTCAGGTCGTAGCCGCTGCGATCGGGGTGGTCGAGCAGGGTCTGGTAGATCGTGGGCGGACCGGGCAGCACGGTGATCCGGTGCTCGGCCACGGCGTTCATCGCCTGCAGCGGGTCAAAGGTCAGCTGCGGGAACAGGGTTGCGCCGGTCTGGAGGCAGGCCAGGATGCCGGCTTTGTAGCCGAAGTTGTGGAAGAACGGGTTGATGCACAGGTAGCGGTCATCGCGGGTGACCTGGCCGCACGCGGCCCAGGCGGCAGACGCGTCCAAAGACTGCCGGTGTGCGCACCGCACCCCCTTGCTGCGACCCGTGGTCCCCGAGGTGAACAGGATGTCGGAGACGTCGTCGGGTGTGACCGCGGCGGCGCGGTCGTCGACGACCGACAGGTCGTTGCCCCGGGCGACGAACTCGTCCCACGTGCCATCGGCCTTCTCGATCGGGATCCGCACGATATGACGCAGCGCGGGAAGGGCGCCACGGTCGACGCTGGCCGCCTTGTCCGAGCCGAGGAACTCACCGGAGGCGAACAGCAGCGGCGCCTCGGTGCGGGCGAGGATATCTGTGGCCTCGCTCGCGGTGTAGCGCGTGTTCAGCGGGACGAGGACCCCGCCGGCGTAGTGGACGGCCAGGCCGGCCACCACCCAGTGCCAGGTGTTCGGCGACCAGATCGCGACGCGGTCGCCCGGTGCTACGCCCAGGTCGATCATCGCCGCGGCGGCGTGGCGGACCTCGTTACGCAGCGCGGCGAACGTCAAGGTCCTGTCCGGCGTGACCACGGCGGGGTGGTCGGGAATCTCGCCGGTGATCCGGTCGAGAACCGCCGGAGTGGTCCTCAGCTGGGTCATCGATGCTCCCTCTAACAAAGCAAGTGCTTGGTAGGTTAGCCTACAGGGGTGATAGAGGTCCAGGAGTTCAGGGCTGAGGTCCGCGACTGGCTTGCCGAGAATCTTGTCGGTGAGTACGTCGCGTTGAAGGGCCTCGGTGGCCCCGGCCGCGAGCACGAAGCGTTCAAAGAACGTCGGGAATGGAACCAGCATCTGGCAGCTGCCGGGCTGACCTGTCTGGGCTGGCCCGAAGAACACGGCGGCCGTGGGCTCTCCGTTGCGCACCGGGTCGCGTTCTACGAGGAGTACGCCAAGGCGAACGCCCCCGACAAGGTCAACCATCTCGGCGAGGAACTGGTCGGGCCCACGCTCATCGCCTACGGCACTCCCGAGCAACAGAAGCGTTTCCTGCCCAGGATCCTCGACGTCACCGAACTGTGGTCGCAGGGTTACTCCGAGCCCGGAGCAGGCAGCGACCTCGCCAACGTCTCCACCACGGCGACGCTCGACGGTGATCAATGGGTGATCAACGGGCAGAAGGTCTGGACCTCACTGGCCCACTGGGCGCAGTGGTGCTTTGTGATCGCCCGCTCCGAGAAGGGCTCGAAGCGGCACGCCGGCCTGTCCTATCTACTGGTGCCCCTCGACCAGCCCGGAGTCGACATCCGTCCGATCATCCAGCTGACCGGTGACTCGGAGTTCAACGAGGTGTTCTTCGACAACGCCCGCACCGACGCCGACCTCGTGGTCGGTGAGCCGGGCGACGGCTGGCGGGTCGCGATGGGGACCTTGACGTTCGAGCGGGGCGTGTCCACGCTCGGCCAGCAGATCCGTTATGCCCGTGAGCATTCCAACCTGGTGGAGCTGGCCAAACGCACCGGTGCGGCCGATGATCCGGTGATCCGGGAGCGATTGACGCGGTCCTGGACCGGGCTGAACACGATGCGGGCCTACGCGCTCGCCACGATGGACGTGGAACAGCCTGGACAAGACAACGTATCGAAACTGTTGTGGGCCAACTGGCATCGCGAGCTCGGCGAGATCGCGATGGACGTGCAGGGCATGGCGGGTCTGACCCTGGACGGCGGCGAGTTCGACGAGTGGCAGCGGCTGTACCTGTTCTCCCGCTCGGACACCATCTACGGCGGATCCAACGAGATCCAGCGCAACATTCTCGCCGAGCGGGTGCTCGGCCTTCCCCGGGAGATGAAGCCCTCGTGACACTTTCAGTACCGCCGAAAGAGATCGACGGACACGGGCTGCTGACCGACAAGGTCGTCCTGGTGACCGCGGCCGCAGGCACCGGTATCGGATCCTCGGTGGCCCGGCGGGCTCTTGCCGAAGGCGCCGACGTCGTCGTGTCCGACTTTCACGAGCGCCGCCTCGGGGAGACCCGGGACCAACTTGCCGGCCTCGGTCTGGGCCGCGTCGACGCCGCGGTGTGTGACGTGACGTCGACCGCCGCGGTCGATGCGCTGATCACCTCGACCGTCGACAAGATGGGTCGACTCGACGTGCTGGTCAACAACGCCGGTCTCGGTGGCCAGACTCCCGTCGTCGACATGACCGACGACGAATGGGACCGCGTGCTCGACGTGACGCTGACGTCGACGATGCGCGCGACCCGCGCCGCGCTGCGGTACTTCCGTGACGCACCGCACGGCGGCGTCATCGTCAACAATGCCAGCGTGCTCGGGTGGCGGGCGCAGCATTCGCAGTCGCACTACGCGGCGGCCAAAGCCGGTGTGATGGCGCTGACCCGCTGCAGCGCAATAGAAGCCGTCGAATACGGCGTGCGGATCAACGCGGTGTCCCCGAGCATCGCGCGACACAAGTTCCTCGAGAAGACCAGCAGCTCCGAGCTACTCGACCGGCTCTCGGAGGGCGAGGCGTTCGGCCGTGCCGCGGAGCCGTGGGAGGTCGCGGCCACCATCGCGTTCCTGGCCAGCGAGTACTCCAGTTACCTGACCGGCGAAGTGATCTCGGTGTCGAGCCAACACCCATGATGGCCGAGCGCCCGGCCGCCCCGGCCAACACCCGACGCGACGAGCTCCTGGCGCTCGCCGCGACGATGTTCGCCGAGCGCGGGATGCGTGCCACCACCGTGCGCGACATCGCCGACTCCGCGGGAATCCTGTCCGGCAGCCTCTACCACCACTTCTCGTCGAAAGAGGAGATGGTCGACGAGGTTTTGCGCGGATTTCTCGACTGGTTGTTCCACCGCTACCAGGAGATCGTCGCGACCGAACCGAATCCGGTGCAGCGTCTCAAGGGGCTGTTCATGGCGTCGTTCGAGGCCATCGAGACCCAGCACGCGGCGGTGGTGATCTACCAGGACGAGGCCAAACATCTGTCCTCGCAGCCGCGGTTCGCCTACGTGGACGAGCGCAACCGGGAACAGCGCCAGATGTGGGTCGAGGTGCTGACCCAGGGCATCGAGGAGGGCTACTTCCGACCCGACGTCGACGTCGATCTGGTGTATCGATTCATCCGCGACACCACCTGGGTCTCGGTCCGCTGGTACCAGCCGGGTGGACCACTGACAGCTGAGCAGGTCGGCCAGCAATACCTCGCCATCGTGCTCGGTGGCATAACGACAGAAGGAGTCTGAACATGGCAGCGTCAGAGGCATACGTCGTCGACGCGGTGCGCACCGCGATCGGCAAGCGCAACGGATCGCTCGCCGGGATGCACCCCGTCGACCTGGGCGCGGCCGCATGGCGCGGCCTGTTCGAGCGCGTCGACGTCGACCCCGGCGCAGTGGACGACGTCATCGCCGGCTGTGTCGACGCCATCGGCCCGCAGGCCGGCAATATCGCCCGGTTGTCCTGGCTGGCAGCCGGATTCCCCGAAGAGGTCCCCGGCGTCACCGTCGACCGGCAGTGCGGCTCCTCTCAGCAGGCCATCTCCTTCGGCGCGCAGGCGATCATGTCGGGCACGGCCGATCTGATCGTGGCCGGCGGAATGCAGAACATGAGCCAGATCCCGATCAGCTCGGCCATGATCGTCGGCGAACAGTTCGGATTCACCTCTCCGACAAACGAATCGAAGAGCTGGCTGCACCGCTACGGGGACCAGGAGATCTCCCAGTTCCGCGGCTCGGAGATGATCGCTGAGAAGTGGAACCTGTCCCGCGAGGAGATGGAGCAGTACGCGCTCACCAGCCATCAACGCGCGCAGGCGGCCATCCGCGCCGGGCATTTCGACAAAGAGATCCTCGAGGTGGACGGGTTCCGTGTCGACGAGGGCCCGCGCGACACCTCGCTGGAGAAGATGGCCGGCCTCAAGACCCTCGTCGAGGGTGGTCGCCTCACCGCGGCCATGGCCAGCCAGATCTCCGACGGCGCCAGCGCGGTGCTGCTGGCCTCGGAAAGCGCAGTGAAGGCGCACGGCCTCAAGCCGCGGGCACGCATCCATCACATCAGCGCACGCGGCGCGGATCCGGTCTTCATGCTCACCGGGCCCATCCCGGCGACCCGCTATGCGCTGGAGAAGACGGGCCTGTCGATGGACGACATCGACACCGTCGAGATCAACGAGGCGTTCGCACCGGTAGTCCAGGCCTGGCTCAAGGAGACCAAGGCGGATCCGGAGAAGGTGAACCCGAGCGGTGGCGCGATCGCGCTCGGACACCCCCTCGGTGCCACCGGCGCAAAGCTCTTCACCACCATGCTGAACACGCTGGAACGCATCGGCGGCCGCTACGGTCTTCAGACGATGTGCGAGGGCGGCGGCACCGCCAACGTCACCATCATCGAACGCCTCTAGTCTCTCCGCCGGAATTGCATTCCAGCCGGGAAAGTTCGAGAACGGCGCTGCTGGAATGCAATTCCGGCGGGCTCAGTGGTCGTGGACGATGACGCCGCGGATGTTGCGGCCGGCACGCATGTCCTCGTAGCCCTCGTTGACCTCGGCGAGTTTGTACTCGTGGGTGACGGTTTCGTCGAGCAGTAGTTTGCCCTCGCGGTACAGGCTGAGCAGTCGCGGGATGTCGGCGCGGGGATTGGCCTCGCCGTAGAGGCTGCCCAGCAGTCGCTTCTGGAACAGCGTGAACATCATCAGGCCCAAGGTGGGCGAGTTGTCGGCCAGCGTGGACAGCGCGGTCATCACGATCGCGCCGCCCTTGCGGACGATATTGGCGGCATCTTCGAGCATCGAGCCCTCGAGCAGGCCCATCGTGAGGATCGCCGAGTCGGCCATCACGCCGCGGGTCAGTTCTGCGACCAGCTCGGTGGCTTCGGGCAGCGATGAGACGAAGTGTGTCGCGCCGAGCTGAAAAGCCTTCTCGCGCTTGGCCTCGACCGGCTCGACGACGACGATCTTCTCCGCGCCGGCCAGTCGGGCGCCCTGGACCGCTCCGCTGCCGATGCCACCGAAGCCGATGACGACGACCGTGTCGCCGGGTCGCACGTCGGCGGTGTGCACCGCGGAGCCCCATCCGGTGGTGACACCGCACCCGAGCAGGCAGGCGCGCGAGAGCGGAATGTCGTCGTCGATCTTGACGATCGATGCCTCGGGCACGGTGCCGTATTGCGAGAACGTGCCGACGAGCGCCATGACGCCGACGTCCTGCCCGTTGACATGGCGTCGGTAGGTGCCGTCGAGTTGGGTGCCGGCCATGATCAACGCGCCCAGGTCACAGAGATTCTGATGGCCGGTGGAACAGAACCGACACCGTCCGCAGGCCGGCAGGAACGACGCGACGACGTGGTCGCCGGGCGCCAGACCGATGACACCCGGGCCGACCTCCCGCACGATGCCCGCACCCTCATGGCCGCCGACGAGTGGCAGCGGAGCCGGCAGGTCCCCGGTGCGAATGTGCTCGTCGGAATGACACAGGCCGGTGGCCTCCCAGGACACCAGCACCTCGCCGTCTTTGGGTGGGTCGAGGTCGATCTCTTCGATGGTCCAGTCGGAGCCGTACTCCCACAGAATCGCGGCGTTGGTCTTCATCCGTCGGAGTCTAGGAACATGCTCCGCCCGCCGAGGTCGATTCGGCTAGCGGATGTGACCGGCCGCCGACCGGAGGTGTTCGACCGCGTCGGCGACGATCGAGTCGATCAACTCGGCGCAGGTCGGCAGGTCGTCGATGATGCCGGCGACCTGACCCGACGCCAGCACGCCGGCCTCGGTGTTGCCCTCGACCAATCCGGCCTTCAGCAGCATCGGGGTGTTGGCCGCCATCACCACCTGCGACCAGGTCAACTCCTTGCCGCGGCGCATCGCCAGGCCGTCGCGGACCAGCGAGCTCCAGGTCATCCCGGACATCTTCTTGAACTTCTGGGCGTTGCCCACCGCGGCGGCGAGACCACGAACCGGGGAGCCGCCCTCGAGCTTCTCCACCAACCCGGTGCGCAGCACCCGGTGCGGCATGCCGTCGACCCGGGTGGAGACCACGGTTCCGTCGAGGGCCGCCTGCAGGTAGCGCTGCTTGACCGCGTCGGGGACGGTGGAGTCCGACGTCAGCAGGAACCGTGTCCCCATGGCGACGCCCGCCGCCCCGTAGGACAGCGCGGCAGCCAGACCCCGGCCGTCGAAGAAGCCGCCCGCCGCGATCACCGGCATCCCGGTGTCGGCGACGGCGTCGAGCACCGACGGCAACAGCAGCGTGGTGGCGATCGGTCCGGTGTGCCC
>NZ_JBAUJR010000152.1:0-35185 GCF_049683935.1 Mycobacterium sp.
GCGCGGGCCGCCGACCGGTGGCCGACGATCCCGACTTCGGCGAGGTCGTCGACAGCGGCGAGTTGGCCGCGCACGCCGGGTGGTGCGATCACCTGATCCTGGCCGCGCCGCTGACCCCCGCGACCCGCGGCCTGGTGGACCAGGCAGTGTTGGACGCGATGAAACCCGACGCACATCTGATCAACATCGCCCGCGGCCCGATGGTCGACGAGGCGGCACTGCTGACGGCGTTGACGCAGGGACGGATCGGGGGAGCGACGCTCGACGTCTTCGACACTGAACCGCTGCCGGCCGAGCATCAGCTGTGGGACGCCCCGAACACGACGATCACCGCGCACATGTCGGCCGACGTGATCGGCTGGCGCGACGAGCTGGCCGGCCAGTTCGTCGCCAACGCCCGCCGCTGGCTGGCCGGCGAACCACTGCACAACGTCGTCGACAAGAAGCTGGGTTATGTCCCCGGCGGGACCGCGTGATGTTCGAGGCCACCGAACTCGTTGCGGGATACCGGGATCGGACGATCTCCCCGGTCGAGGCGACGCGCGCCGCGCTGGACGCGATCGACGCCGGAAACCCGGCGGTCAACGCCTTCGTGTTGGTGGATGCCGAGGGTGCGCTCGCGGAGGCGAAAGCCTCGGAGGCCCGGTGGCACGCCGGGGAGCCGCTCGGGCCGGGCGACGGGGTGCCGACGTCGATCAAGGACGTGTTCCTGACGCGGGGGTGGCCGACGCTGCGGGGCAGCGCCCTGATCGACCCGGCGGGCCCGTGGGACGAGGACTCGCCGTGTGTCGCGCGGTTGCGGGAGACCGGCGCGGTGATCCTCGGCAAGACGACGTCACCGGAGTACGCGTGGAAGGGCGTCACCGACTCGCTGCGCTTCGGCGCCACCGGCAACCCGTGGAATCCGGCGGTGACCGCAGGCGGGTCCAGCGGCGGCAGCGCGGCGGCGGTCGGACTGGGGATGGGGCCGTGGTCGGTGGGCACCGATGGTGGTGGCTCCGTGCGCATTCCGGCGGCGTTCACCGGGACGGTCGCGCTGAAGCCGACGTTCGGGCTGATCCCGCACTTTCCCGCCAGTCCGTTCGGGACGCTCGCGCATTCGGGTCCGATGACGCGCACGGTGCGCGACACCGCGGCCCTGATGGATGTGATCACCGGGTTCGACGCCCGCGACTGGTCGGCGCTGCCGACGCCGACGGGGTCGTTCCTCGACGGACTCGACGGCGGGGTGGCGGGCTTGCGGGTCGGCTACTCGCCGAATCTGGGCTTCGGCCGCAATGACCCGGAGATCGACGCCGCGGTGCGCGCCGCGGTGGCGGTGCTGGCCGACGCGGGCGCGATGGTCGAGGAGGTCGATCCGGGGTTCGGCGACCCGGTGGAGGCGTTCCATGTGCTGTGGTTCTCGGGGGAGGCCAAGGTGCTGGAGGGCTACGGCGATCTCGCGGGCTTGGCGGGCCGGGCCGATCCCGGGCTGCTGCGCACCGCGCAGATCGGGGAGACGCTGTCGGCGTCGGACTACCTCGATGCGACGGCGGTGCGAATGCAGTTGGGACAGTTGATGGGTCGGTTCCATCAGAGCTACGACGTGCTGCTCACGCCGACGCTGCCGCTGCCCGCGTTCCCGGTGGGCCGGGACGTGCCGGACGGGTCGGCGTCGCCGAACTGGACGAGTTGGACGCCCTATACCTACCCGTTCAACATGACCCAGCAGCCCGCGCTGAGCGTGCCGTGCGGGTTCACCGCCGCGGGCCTACCGGTCGGCCTGCAGATCGTCGGCGCCCGGCACGCCGATGCGCTGGTGCTGCGGGTCGGTCAGGCATACCAGCAAGCCACCGAATGGCACCGTCGCACACCAACACTCATCGCGCAGGAGGATCTGAAGTGACCGAGGGCAGATTGATCACCGTCTCGCTGGACAAGCGCGGCGTGTCGTGCACGGCCCGGCTTCTCGACGAGCAGGCGCCCCGCACGTGTGCGGCGGTGTGGGATGCAATGTCCGACGGGGGCGCGCTTTCTTCACAGGTTTTTCATGGCAAGTACGCCCGCAACGAGATCTACACGCTGCTGCCGGCGTTCTCGGGGGCCGATCCGGGCAAGGAGAACACCACGGTCACCCCGATTCCCGGTGACCTGTGCTGGTTTTCGTTCGACTCCGACGACCTGGGCAACCCGGCCTACGGGTACGAGAACACGACCGGCACCGGGACCACCGGCGGGATCGTCGACCTGGCGCTGTTCTACGGGCGCAACAATCTGCTGATCAACGGTGACCAGGGCTGGATCCCCGGCAATGTGTTCGGCGAGATCATCGACGGTCTCGACGAGATGGCCGCGGCGTGCCAGGACCTGTGGATGGGCGGCGTGCGCGGGGAGACGCTGAGCTTTCAGCGCGCCTGAACGACGGCGGCGTCGGCGGGCGCGGGAGGCTCGAACGCGTCGGGTCGCATGGCGTAGCTGATCAGCGCGACCGCCAGCAGCGCCAGCGACGCCACCACCGCGACCTTGGTGGCCCGCTCAGTTTCGAACAGGCCGTGGCGCATGGCATGTCGGGCGTCGCGGATCGCTTCGCGACTGGCGAACCGCAGCGGGTTCTCGACGAAGTGGTACGACGCGATCGCCAGCCCGAACGTCAGCGCCAGCACACAGACGTAGAAGTTCACGCTGGTCGCCATCAGCGCGGTGAGGAAGATGATCACCGGCCAGTGCATCAGGTACAGCGAATACGCCAGGTCGCCCAGATAGGTGCTGACGCGGTTGCGGAGCAGGCCCTGGAATTTCGGTTTGGTGCCGACGCCGCCCGCGATCACCATCGCCGCGCCGGCCACCGGCAGCAGCGCCCACGGCGCCGGGAAGCCGGCGGTGCCGTCGATGAGGACCATGCCGGCGCCGACGAGGCCCAGTCCCGCCCACGACAGCACGGGCCGAAGAATGTCCGGCATCTTGGCGAGCACGCCCACCGCGGTGGCCAGCATCGCGCCGACGCCCAACTCCCACACCCGGGTGAGGGTGCTGAAAAACGCCCAGGACGGTGACGTCGCGCTCTGGTGGAGCGCCCACCCCAGGGATGCGGCGACAACCAGGCCCATGATGGCGCCGGTGAGCAACATCCAGCGACCGCTGGACCACGACTTCCGGACAGCAACAACGGTGGCGACAAGGATCAGTGCGGGCCAGACGAGGTAGAACTGCTCCTCGACCGCCAGTGCCCAGTAGTGCTGGACGGGCGAAACCGCTTCGGCCGCCGTAAGGTAACTCGTATCCCCGGCAGCAAAGTGCCAGTTCGCGACGAAGAAGAACGCGAACAACGCGTCGACGCCGACCTCGCGTGCTCCCGGGGGCGGGAGCACGTACACCGACACGGCCCAGGTCAGGATCAGCACGATGGTGGCCGCCGGCACGATCCGGCGGACGCGGTTCCAGTAGAAGTCCCGGAAGTCGACGTGGCCGGTCTGCTCGGTGTGGCGCAGCAGGCTGTCGGTGACGAGGAACCCGGAGATGACGAAGAAGACGTCGATGCCAACGAAGCCACCTCGCGGCACGCCCCACAGGTGGTAGGCGAGCACCGCGAGGACGGCCACGGCTCGCAAACCTTGAATGTCCAAACGAATGTTTGCTCGTTCCGCTCTCCTGCGGCGGCGTTCTGATGTTTCTCGATATCTGTCGAGCGCAGTGGTCATGACTGGAGCCCCCCGGCTGAATATTGACGTGCGTCAGATCTTCGCCAAAAGTACCCCAGCGCGCATCGTGGCAATAGTTGTGTGACTCGGATCACTGCGCTGGGCGCCGGTGCTCAGGGGTGTGGGTCGCGTCGGCTGCCAGGTTCCTGCGGCGTTTCTGTTGATCTGCTTGGGATTTCGTCGGCGAGCGGATTTGCGCCTTATCGTTACCCCTGACCAGCCAAGAGCTGGAGCGTTTTTCCGACAAGCCGCACGTCGCTGAGTCCAACGAGGGAATCAGACACTGCCGCAATGGTTTTGGGTTCACTGACCTCAAAGGAATTGACCATGAAGAACAGCATCATCGCGGCAGTGGTGGCCACCTGCGCTCTGACCGCCGGGACCATCGGGGCCGCTGGGCCTGCGGTAGCTGCCAGAGACGGCAAGATTCACACCACCGGATCCGACGACATGACGTGGGTGATGCCCGACGTCGACGGAATGGTGCTCAAGCACGCCATCATCACCGTTTCGGACGTCACAGCGCCGGTGGCCCTCCACATCGGAACCGTCGCGAAGGGTGATCAACCGGTGATCAACCAGGAGGACTGGGTCGTCTGCGGGCAGTCGCCGAAAGAGGGCGCCAAGATCTCGCGGGAGACGTTGAAGGTGGTCCTCGCGGTGCATCGACCCCACGACTCGAGCTGCGCGTAGCCGCCGCCGCTTCACGCGCGGCCGGGTTTGCGCGGGTCAAGATCGGCATCTAGTCGAGCAAACCCGACGAGACCGTTTTGTGACCGACTTCTGCTGTTCATTCGGATACTGTCCCTAGGGGGTTGGGACAGATACGAGGGGGCAGATGGTGCGTAAGCAAGTGTTCGGCGCGATGGCGATTTCGTGTGCGATGTTCGCCCCGACCGTGGGCTTCGCAGCCCCTGCGATGGCGGCCCCGGTCGTCGTCGCACCGCAGGCTCCGACCGAGGTCTGGGTGATGCCGAATGTGCGAAACCTAGTGCTGAGTCAGGCGGTCAAGGCGGTTCGTGACGTGACCGGCGACGCCGAGATCGATCTGCGAATGATCGATCTGAAGAACGGCCAAGAGGTGATCAACCAGTCGAACTGGGCGGTGTGCTCGCAGTCGCCGTCCGCCGGACGGACGATCTCGCAGAAGACGATGAGAGTCATCCTCTACGTGAAGCGCTTCAACCAGCGCACCTGCTCGTAACGTTCTAGGGCGGGCGAACGGCGACTCGTCAGCTATTGGCCTGCCACAGATCCACGACGGACAGGCCGGCGCTGCGCAGCAGGCGCTGCATCGCCGGCAGACTCAACCCGATGACATTCGACGGGTCGCCGTCGATCTTGTCTATGAACCATCCGCCCAGGCCGTCTAATGTGAATGCGCCTGCCACGTCGACGGGTTCACCGCTGTCCACATAGCCGGTCAGCTCCTCCTCGGTGGGTTCACCGAAATGCACTGTGGTGCTGCCGGTATCGCCTGCAGTGTGGGTGATGACCCCCGCCGAGATGCGCAGCAGCGCGTGGCCGGTCAGCAGGTGGCCGGTGGTGCCGGCCATCGACTGCCATTGCAGGCGCGCGGCTACTGCGGATCCCGGCTTGCCGTACAACTCGCCGTCCCGATACAGCATCGAATCGCAGCCGATGACCACGCAGTCTGCGGCGACATCCTCCGGAAGTTGCGCGGCGACGCTGAGCGCTTTGGCATTGGCGAGCTTGGCCACCACCGCCTCGGGAGGTGTCTCCGGCTCGAATGACGCGAGCAGGGCATCCTCGTCGACGTGGGAGACGATGACCAGTGGATCGATGCCGGCCTGGCGCAGCACCCGCAGCCGGCCCGACGACGCCGAACCCAGGACAACCCGGGTCATCGCTGCCGTCCGCTCATCGAGCGAGCGCTCATCGCCTCATATGCGTCCGCTCCAGCAAGGTCACCCGCTGCCAACTGGAGGTGTTGTAGCGCAGCTTGTCCACCGGATGGCCCCACAGGTTGAGCTCCTGCGGCCCTGGTTCGCCGGCGCCACCGCCGACACCGGCCAGTACGGTCACCAGCGCCGCGATCTCCTCTGTCGTGGGAGCACCCTTGACGACGTGGAAGTGCGGATCCGGAGCGGGCGGGTCGTCGATCGTCATGTCCCGCGGGTCGGAGACCTCGACGATGTCGGCGGTGTGGTCCATGGTGTGGACGTCCTTGTCTGTCAGGCAGATCCGGGCGGGGACTTACAGCGGGATGTTGCCGTGCTTCTTCGGCGGGGTCTGGACGACCTTGCGCTCCAGCAGCCGCAGCGCGGTGCCGATATAGCCGCGGGTCTGCGACGGCGGGATGACCGCGTCGACGTAACCGCGCTCGGCGGCGATGTACGGGTTCACCAGGGTGTCCTCGTAGGTCTGTTGCAGCTCCAGGCGCAGCGCGTCGACGTCGTCACCGTTCTTGGCCGCCTCCTTGAGTTGGCCGCGGTAGACAAAGCCCACCGCGCCGGAGGCGCCCATTACGGCGATCTGAGCGGTCGGCCAGGCGACGTTGACGTCGCATCCCATGTCCTTGGACCCCATCACGCAGTACGCGCCGCCGTAGGCCTTGCGGGTGATGACGGTGATTTTGGCGACGGTGGCCTCGCCGTAGGCGTAGAGCAGTTTGGCGCCGCGACGGATGATGCCGTTGAACTCCTGCTCGGTGCCCGGCAGGAAGCCCGGCACGTCGACCAGCATGACGATCGGGATGTTGAAGCAGTCGCAGGTGCGCACGAAGCGTGCGGCCTTCTCCGAGGCGTTGATGTCCAGGCAGCCGGCGAACTGGGTGGGTTGGTTGGCCACGATGCCGACCGGGCGGCCGTCGACGCGGCCGAATCCGACGATGATGTTGCCGGCGTACCCCGCCTGCACCTCGAGGAACTCGTCGTCGTCGAGGATGCGGGTGATGACCTCGTGCATGTCGTAGGGCTGGTTCGGTGAATCAGGGATCAGCGTGTCGAGTTCGAGGTCCTCGTCGGTGATGCCCTCTTCGATCGGGCCGGGGGCCGGCGCCGGGTAGCGCGGCGGCTCGGCGTAGCTGTTGGGGGGCAGGTAGCCCAGCAGGTCGCGGACGTAGTCCAGGGCATCCTGCTCGCCGGAGGCGACGTAGTGCACGGTGCCCGACTTGGCCATGTGGGTGTGCGCGCCGCCGAGTTCCTCCATGGTGACGTCCTCGCCGGTGACGGTCTTGATGACATCGGGTCCGGTGATGAACATCTGGCTGCTCTGGTCGACCATGATGACGAAGTCGGTCAGCGCGGGTGAGTAGACGTGCCCACCGGCCGCCGCACCCATGATCAGCGAGATCTGCGGGATGACGCCGGAGGCCAGGATGTTGTTGCGGAAGATCCGGCTGTAAAGGCCCAGGGAGACGACGCCCTCCTGGATGCGCGCGCCGGCGCCGTCGTTGATGCCGATCAGCGGGCGGCCGGTCTTCAGCGCCAGTTCCTGGACCTTGACGATCTTCTCGCCGTACACCTCGCCGAGGGATCCGCCGAACACGGTGGCGTCCTGGCTGAAGATGCACACGTCGCGGCCGTCGATGGTGCCGTAGCCGGTGACCACACCGTCGCCGGTGGGGCGGTTTTTGTCCAGGCCGAAGTTGGTGGAGCGGTGCTTGGCGAGTGCGTCGAGTTCTACGAACGAGTCCTCGTCGAGCAGGGCCAGGATGCGTTCGCGGGCGGTCAGCTTGCCCTTGGCGTGCACCTTCTCCACGGCGGTCTCGCCGACCGGGTGCAGGGCCTCTTCGGCGCGCTTGCGCAGATCGGCCAGCTTCCCGGCGGTGGTGTGGATGTCGATCTCGTGCTCGGCGGCAGGCTCAGTCACGCTGGTCATGGGAACTGATGGTATCGGCGCAGAGTTCGGACGTCGCGATTGGCCCTTACGAGTCCCTTAGAAAGTCGGGATGGCTTCGGTGGCATCGCACGTCAGGCCTTCAAGAAGCCGATTTCTTTCCGGCCCTTACCGATGACGGGTTCGGGGTCAGTGCCCAACCCCCGGGTCAGGATTTCGTGGTAGACGTCGCGGAAGTCGGTGGTGACCTTGAGGTCATCATCCACGAGATCGGTGAGGCTCGGATCGTCGCCGTAGAAGCCACCACGGACACGGTCGCCGATGATGAATACCGGCCCGGCAGTGCCGTGGTCTGTGCCATCGGAAGCATTTGCAGCCACGCGTCGGCCGAATTCGGAGTAGGCCATCACGATGACGTCTTTGGCGCGTTTGTCGCCGGAAATTTTTTTCATGAATCCGGCGAGTGCCGTGTCGAGCGTCTTCAGTAGCTTCTCCTGAGTCCCGCGCTCATCGGAGTGAGTGTCGAAGCCGCCGAGGCCAACGCTGTAGACCCGGGTGGGGACATCTGCGGCTATACAGGCCGAGACGACGTCGAGCTGTGATGCCAAGCTTTTGGGGTCGAGTTCGACTGTGGCGGAACCATCTTCATGAAATAGCGGAGCCAGCTTTTGGTTGATTCGCGCGGCCGCGCGATACGAATCGCAAACCGTAGCCATTGCGGGGCTGTCGTCTGCGTGACTCTTCGAGAGGGCGTCCATCAGTTCGGTCGAGGTCTTTGAGGACCTGTTTCCGCTCAAAAAGACTCCTGCGCTGCAGCTTTCGCCTAGGGCAAGTGGAGGAAGTGTGGGTCCCATATGCAACGCGTCCAACGGGTCTCTGCCGGTGGCGTCCAGCCACCGGCCCACCCATCCGGTAGTGACCGAGCTATCCAGCGATGCGGTCTGCCAGATATCCATCGAACGGAAGTGACTACGGTCCGGCTTTGGATAGCCGACGCCGCGGACGATCGCCAACCTACCGTCGCCGAAGATCTCGGCTGTACCGCTCAAGCCTGGATTCAAGCCGTATTGTCCGTCGAGCTTCAGTACCTCGTCTAAATCGTAGGCGAGTTCAGGTCGCGCATTGTGGTAGGCGTCGTCCCCCAAAGGGATAAGGGTGTTGAGACCGTCATTACCTCCGTAGAGCGTGATAAGTACGAGGATCGATTCCTGTGCTTGCAGTGGTCGGTCATCGGCGGCAAGTAGGACGTCGTCCCAATTAAGGATCGGGCTCGAGGCCATCGCGCCAAGGGCGCCGACGCCGACGAATCCAGCGAGAAGATTGCGACGAGATATAGCGGGCACAGTGTCTTCCTACGATGTGAGGTATTCGGGCGAGTTGACAGCCGCCGCTACGAGCAGGTGAGGGCTTTTTCGTAAGGGTGTCAAGACCTTCACGGTTCGGTCGGACCACGCGCCGACTCCGATCATGTAACCGATGGCATCAATCCGGTCCCCTACCGCTGTTTCCGTTACCGTGCTGAGATCGCCATCCCGGGCCATCTTGCCAGCTGCGTGGAGACGAATGCTGGCAGCAGAAGTTGAGAGCCAGGCTCGTCCATGTGGCCATCCGCCGACATCCGGCGGATAAAAAGGACGCTGTCCCAATCGGATCAACGTATTAACTATTTCGTCGACTTTTTTCGTATCTCCGTGTGACGTGTTCAATGCCCTGGCAATACCCACCGCCCATTCCACTGGGCCGACGACGACTGTCGCCGTGCGCTCCAGAAAGTCAGGATCAGTGAGGACGGACGCGGTCAAGGCGCGAAGGTTGCGCTTGCGTCCGTAGGCGGTTGTCAGTCTCTGCAGCACTTCAGCTGGGGCGGGACTGTCGGATGCTAGCTGCTGCCACAACCGGTTTGACACGAATGCCGCTGACTGGGATTGAGCAAGAACGATGTTGCAGAAGTCCGCGGCGTCGAACTCTCCGTCAGATCCTAGAATCGACTTGGGGCCGTCGTCATGGGCTTTGGCTACAACCTGGGCCTTGCGATTATCGCGAATCACCCAGCCGGTAAGTGCACGTGCTCCTTCTCGAACGTCACTTTCCGAATAGCCGTTGCCATGGCCGAGCGCGAAGATTTCCATGAACTCACGGGCAAGGTTCTCATTGGGTGAACCGACTTTACTTCCGCGCCCGTCTAGCCAGACAAGCATTGCTGGGTCGGTCAGCATTGCGTAGGCCAACGATGTGAAGTCGCGCAGGCTTCGCGCGCGCAATGTTTCGTTCTGTTTCGCCATGAGAGACGCGATCTTGACTTTGGATGCGGAGGTGGCGAAGTGGTTGTGCCACAGCAGAGTGAGCTTCTCAGCTACAGGTTGCTCGGTAGCGATCATC
Organism: Mycobacterium sp.; assembly: GCF_049683935.1. Classification (GTDB taxonomy): domain Bacteria; phylum Actinomycetota; class Actinomycetes; order Mycobacteriales; family Mycobacteriaceae; genus Mycobacterium. The sequence goes on from NZ_JBAUJR010000152.1 coordinate 9,858, forward strand.
CGCCGGATCCACCAGCGTGAAAGTTCCTGCATCTGATCAGCGAGTTGCTCGCGGTACTTGCGGACTTCAGCATCGCCTGCGCCCTTCTCGGGCGCCTCGATCGTTTCGAACGTTGGGACTGGCGTGGCTTTGGCACCTTGGTCATCGGTTGAGTCGTAATTCAGAAGGCTGTCGACGTAGTCGGCAGGGCCGCCGTATTCCAACAGGGAATCGACTTCGGATCCTCGAACGCCAAACCCGCTGCGTCGCAGCACTCGTGCTGCTGTGATCCACTGTGTCGATTGGGTCGACAATCTAACTCCCCCCAAGCGCCAGGCGGCCCTTCCCCTCCGTGCCCTGCGCGACGATTCGGCTGCTATCAACATAGCCGACAAGCCGTGGCATCGCGCATTCGTGCAATTGCTGATTGGCGACGGACCGGTTAGATGCGAATGATCACCGGACGAACCGGTATGCGGGCTGCGGCGATCTCTGGGGCCGAGCAATCACGATGACATCGCTGGCTGACAGTACGGCGGTTAGACTCGCTTGTCTGCCTGCTCTGGAGTGCGTTGAAGGGAAGGCGCACCGATTTTTGTGTGCCAATCCTCGCGCGTCGCAAACCTGTCGCCGCACAGCCTCAGCGGTATTGGCTCTCACGTACGCGGCCGTCATCCTCCTCGCCCGCGCGTTTCCGCTGACCAATAACGTCGCGCTGCTTGTGGCGGTGAGCGCGCCCTACGCAGCGGTTCTGGCCGCGGTCGGTCTGTTGCTGTCGGTGTTGAGCCGCCGCGTCGTGATGTCAGTGATCGCAGCCGTTGTGGTGCGGCCACCCTCGGGGTCCAAGTGCGTTGGTATTACGCGGGACAACCGCAGCCGACGGGTGACGAGCACGTCGAATTGCGCGTGTTGTCGGCGAACCTCCTTGAAGGGCGCGCCGATATGGCGTCCTTCACAACCTGGCGCGAACCAGTGCTGACGTCATCACCGTGTCAGAGCTGACACTCGACTGGGTTCGGGGGTTCTACGCCGCGGGCATGCGCAGCGATTTTCCATACTCTGTGTTGATGCCGCTACCCGGCGCCCGGGGGATATGGCCTTTGGAGTCGCCCCCCGGTCAAGTTGATTGCGCCATTGAAGGGCGGAAGCATGGTGGCTGCCAGGGTCGCCATCGCCGACGTTCAGGTCGATCCGATCATGGCCAGCTTGCACGTCATGAACTCGCTGACCTTCTACGGTAGGGCCTTCGAGGGGTGGCTGGCAGGCATCACTGCCCCGAAAGACCGGATGGAAGGTCTCGCGACAGAGGCGGGGGATGGAGCTGTCATCGTCGCGGGAGATTTCAACAGGGCGCCGGACATGCGCCAATATCGAAAACTGCTGACAGACGGGTACCGAGATGCAGTCAAGGAGACGGGCTCCGGGCTAGGGCCGACCTACCCGTCGTATCCATGGATGCCGCCGTTCTACACCTTCGATCATGTGCTGACGCGAAACACCTCCCTGTCCTCCTTGCAGACGATCCCTCTGCCTGCCACCGATCACCGTGCACTTTTAGCCACCATTCATATGCCGCTGGGAAAGCCTTCATCCTGAGCAAATGGTTCGCAGAATCCTCGCCAGCAAACAAATCGCATCACCCTTTCCGAATGGTGTTCCGGGGGGTACGTGGGCGTTCCTGCCGGCGCCTCGGGGACCGTAGCTGCAGTTGGAGACCTGCTGGTCATGCGTTTTTCCGATTTTGCGGAGAAAGTTCCGCGAACACGGCCGTTCCGGTTGACAGGGTGCGGGGAGTCTGAGAAGCTTCCAGCAACATCAGGGGAAACTAAATACATTTCGGGGGGACCTAAATGACTGCCATCACGACCAAATTCCAGGTGGGTGCGGCCGCTCTCGCGGTTGGGGCCGCCGCTGCATTTGCACCCGCCGCCGCGAATGCCGCTCCGGCAGTAGAGGTTCCGGCTGCCCCCGTGCAGATCGCCGGCGATCTCCCGCAGGCGCCGGGAGATTTCATCTGGTTCTTCCAGGTCACCTCGGTGCAGCTTGCCGCCACCTTTACACGAAGCGCCACCTTCTGGACCGATACCACGATCGCCCGCTACGAGGCGGCGCTGGCGCGGCACCCTGATTCGTTCTTCGCTACGGGTTGGCAGACGCGAATCGCTCAACTACAGGCGCAACGAGCGGCGTTCGGGCAGCTCAACTTCAGCGTCTGCAGGGATGGTCAGGGAATCTCCGCCGGACCGTACGGAACGGTGACGCGGGGCGCCTGCTAGCGAGCCTCGGGCGCCGGCCAGAGAATCATCATCTATAGAGCTGAAGCCTGCGCGTCGTGCCAGCGACGTGCAGGCTTCAACTATTCACAGGGAACTCTGAGTGCGATTTTTTCCGCGACGCCAATCTGATCAGAATTCCAATGGCGAGGACGGCGATGACGCTGACCCGGGTTACGACGAAGGCCGGCGACGGCTTCCAGAGCTCGTCCGGCGCCGCGAATTCCTTTGGGGAACTGCGCTACTGGTTCTCGTCGTGCTCGGGTTGGGATCCTGGGCAGCAGTCGGCGCCTTCCAAGCGAAGTCGAATCTCGAGCAGGCCCGCGATAGTGCCCAAGACGCCAAAGAGGCACTGCTAGAGGGAGACACCGAAGCCGCGTCCACGTCAGCCGACGATGCGCTTCTGCGGGCGCAGGCGGCCCGCGACGCCACTCACTCCCTGCCATGGAACATCATTGCCGGAGTGCCGTGGCTGGGTAGTCCGTTCAAAACCGGCCAGCAGGTCACCGATGTCGTCCTCGGCCTGGCCGCCGATGTTCTCAGGCCTGCGGCCGATGTCGGCGTGGCGATTTCCCCGGAACGGCTGTACCAAGACGGTCGGGTGGACGTCGACCTACTCCGTAGCCAAGAACCTCAACTGCGTGAATTGTCCACCAACGCGACACGTCTCAACGGCGATGCCGCTGCAATCTCGGATCCGCGGTACGTGTCGCTGATGAGTGATGCGCGTACCGAACTGCAGAGCCAGATTTCCGGTATCACGTCTGTCATCGAGAATGCTGCTTTGGCTGCGCGTTTGGTGCCGTCGATGATGGGCGCAGACGGGCCGCGCACCTACTTCATGGGATTCCAGACCAACGCCGAAGCGCGTGGAACCGGAGGACTCCTCGGCGGATATGGGATCCTGCGATTCGACAACGGCGTGCCCACCGTCGACACCCTGGCTCCGAATACCGACCTTGCTGAGGCGTTGACGGCCGTCGACCTCGGCCTTGAATTCGATCAACAGTACGGGTACGCCCAACCATTCACGGACTTCCGCAATAGCAACTTGAGTCCGCACTTTCCCTATGCCGCTCAGATATGGAAGGGCATGTTCGCTGAGCAGACGGGCGTGGACGTGGATGGCGTGATCGTCATCGACCCAGTGGCTTTGAGCTACATACTCGGAGCCGTCGGGCCAGTGACGATGCCGGACGGCGAGGTTGTTTCGAGGGACAATGTCGTCGAACTGACCGAATCCACTGCCTACAGCCGTTTCCCCACCGACCAGGTGGCGCGGAAGCAGTACCTGCAAGACATCGCGAATGCTGTCGTCACCAAGATGACGGGGTCGGTGCGGTCACCTCGGCAATTGATGGACGCCTTGGGCAAAGCTGTCAGCGAACGGCGCATCGCGGTGTGGAGCGCGGTGCCTGAAGAGCAGGAACTGCTCGAGCAGACTTCATTGGCCCATGTGCTTCCCGGCGATGAGGCTCCGTACGCTGCGGTGGTCATCAACAATCTCGGCGGGAACAAGCTCGATTACTACCTGAGGACCGAGATCGAATACGCTGCAGATGCCTGCAACGGCGAAACGCGCTCCTCCACAGTCAATGTGAAACTCGCCAATACTGTGCCCAATGAGCCGCTGCCGGATTATGTAGCTGGTGCTGTAGGCCTTGCTCCCGAGCTACTGATTGAGGTGCCGAAAGGCACGAACATTACGTCGGTGCGTCTGTTCGCGACCAAAGGTGCAGAGTTATCGAGTGTGATCCTCAACGGTGAGCGGGTGCCGGCGATCGTAAACACGGAACTCGGACATCCTGTCTTCGAGGCGCAGGTCATCATTCCGCCCGGTCAATCCGCCGATGTGAGTTTCCAGATGTCTGAGCCAACTGTGCCAGGTAAGCCGCGGGCTCCCAGCCAGCCGTTGGTGGAAACCGTAGTCCCCAAGGTACTGGTGCCAGAGTGCGCGGGGTGAGCGGTGAGCATAGCGTGCCGATGGGTATTCGGGCTTCAGTTGTCTGTCGTGGGCGGCCGGAATATGTCAAGGGCACTGGCGGTGGTAGTCGAGCCGTCTTGTTCGAGTCCAACAGAACGACAGTCAAGTCCGTACGACCTCTCGAGACGACGAAGGGATCATCAGTGAGCGGCGTCGCCAACGGTGGACGGATCCCTGCAATTCAGCGACCAAAGCGCGACCACCCTACTTGTGAAGTGCACGTATTCGCTGGGGGAGCCCCGGTAGGCGAGCAATCAGCGGTGGAGGAGTGGAGTTGAATCTCCAAGATTTTGTTGTGCTGCTGCGTGGCAGGTGGATCACCGTTGTGGTGATGACGGTGCTGGGGGTCCTGGGTGCCGTCGCCCTATCGCTGTTTACTTCGCCGCTTTACCAAGCGTCGACAAGGCTTTTTGTGTCGACCGCATCTGGGTCATCGCTTTCGGACATCTACCAGGGTAATCGACTCTCTCAAGAACGTGTCGTGTCGTACGCCCAGCTACTTATGGGTGAAACCTTGGCGCAACGTACGGTGGACAAACTTGGACTTGATGTCAGTGCGCGTGACTTACAGGCGAACGTTAAGGCGACCGTTAAACCCGATACTGTGCTGATCGACGTTCACGTCCTAGACGGATCACCTATACGTGCACGTGATATAGCCAATACGTTGTCCGATGAATTTGTCGTCATGGTGCGCGAACTAGAGACGCCACCCGAGACAAATGCTAACCCTGATGCTCGCGTGGTCGTGGAGCAGCGGGCCTCGATCCCAGACGAACCTGTGGTGCCAAAAACTGCCCGCAACATTGCCGGCGGACTTGGACTTGGACTGGTCCTGGGAATTGGGATTGCAACCCTGCGCGACGCGCTGGATAACACAGTCAAGAGCCGAGAGAGCTTAGAACAAATAACAAATGTAAGTCTAGTCGGTAGCATTCCCCTTGATAAAGAGCGTCGTAGCCAGCCGGCTATCTCCTTCGACAATGACAATTCGGCCATTGCTGAAGCATTCCGCAAACTTCGAACGAACCTGCAGTTCCTTGCGGTCGACAATCCACCACGCGCGATAGTATTGACGAGCTCGATGCCGAGCGAGGGTAAATCGACCACCGCGATTAATGTCGCGCTTGCGCTGGCGGAAGGCGAGCATAGTGTCGTACTGGTTGATGGCGATATGCGCCGGCCCACCTTGGCCAAGTACCTCGACTTGGTCGGGTCGGTTGGGTTTAGCACTGTTCTCAGCGGCAGGGCATCCCTCGAAGATGCGTTGCAAAAGACCCGTTTCCCAGGATTAACAGTTCTCACTTCTGGAGCCATTCCCCCTAATCCGAGTGAACTGCTCGGCTCACAGGCGGCCAGGAAGTTGCTAGGCGAGTTACGTGCACAGTTCGATTACGTGATAGTGGATTCAACGCCTCTTCTAGCGGTAACCGATGCCGCGATCTTGGCGGCTGGCGCGGACGCGGTGCTAATTATGACTCGATATGGTCAGACTAAGCGAGAGCAACTGACTCACGCGGTAGGGAGTCTCGGAAGCGTTGGAGCACCTCTACTCGGCGCGGTGTTCACTATGATGCCGACTCGCGGACGGTCCACATACAGTTATAACTATACGTATTACGGTCCGGACAACCCTCAGCGAACTCCACCCCGAGAAAAGTCGCCGGAGACGGTCGCGGAAGCTCCAGTGCCTCCCAGACCGGATGCTGCGGAGGAAAGTGCGAGCGCCGTACAACCCAATGTCGGCAGAAGGCGAAGGCGCGAACCTTGAGTGATGTTGATCAACTTTGGCCACGCCAAAATACTGAGGCGGAGCCTTTCCGTTCCGGCACAGTAGTCGCCCTTCGGAACCTAGAATCTGCGCGGCTTGAGCACCGACGCCGTAGACGTTCAATTCGCAGCGATTGGTAACGCTCAATGCGCATAATGGTAACTGGTAGCGCCGGATTCATTGGTTTCCATCTGTCGCGAAAGCTTCTTTGCGACGATCACGAAGTGATGGGCTACGACGGCGTCACGCCTTATTACGATGTTGAGTTGAAGCGCCGGCGAATAGAAATTCTCGAGGTTTTCCAGAATTATACGTTTATTGAGGCAATGCTCGAGGATATGGACGCGCTGAATGACGCTGCGGCTGGCTTCGCGCCAGACGCGATTGTCCATTTGGCAGCTCAAGCTGGTGTTCGGTACAGCCTGGAGAATCCTAAAGCGTATGTCGATTCCAACCTCGTCGGCACGTACAATTTGCTCGAAGTAGCTAAAGAGATTGCACCCCGTCATCTGCTGATCGCTTCGACTTCATCCGTCTATGGTGGCAACCAAAAGATGCCATTCAATGAGTCGGACCGTACCGACTTCCCGGTTTCGCTGTACGCTGCGACCAAAAAATCTGGAGAGGCGATGAGCCACTCTTACTCGCACTTATTCAAGGTGCCGACGACTTGCTTCCGTTTCTTCACTGTGTATGGCCCATGGGGAAGGCCGGACATGGCGTTGTTTAAGTTTGTTGAGCGGATCCTGGAAGGGCGGCCAATTGAGGTATACGGCGAAGGGAACATGCGCCGTGACTTCACTTACATCGACGATATCGTCCAAGGTATATATGGCTTAATCCCTTGTGCGCCAGAAGAGGGCAAACCGATCGATGCCGTCGGAGTAGTCGATTCGTTGTCCTCGGTCGCACCTTGGCGGGCGGTTAATATCGCTGGCGGCCAACCGGTAGGGCTATTGGAGTTCATCAGAACGATTGAAACCTGTCTTGAACGTGAGGCTGACAAAGTACTTCTGCCAATGCAGAAGGGGGATGTCCGCGAAACTTATGCGGACGCTGCTTTACTCAAGGCGCTTACAGACTACGAGCCGTCAACTCCAATTGAATTTGGTGTTGGAGCCTTTGTGGATTGGTACCAAGAGTATCGGCAGACGAGATGAGCTCGAGCGGACGTTTAGACCACCCTATTCAGGGTTTTGCTGCTCATCTATTGCGAGTACGTAATCAAAATTTTCTCGCTGGCCAGCAAGTCAGAATGACGCCAACCGCGACGGGGAGGTCGTTTGTTGGACGGTAGTTATAATGCTCAATCGGCGAATCGCGACAGCGAGGGCATGAACCTATAAACTCCGTTTAGCGGAGACACTCAAGGTGTTCAAGATGGGGGTGCGACCTGATGGTACAGCAGGATTCAGTGGTCAAATGAGCACGGTTTCTGGTGCCAAGACCGTTCCGTCAGGCAAAGCGCGCTCCGCCAGCGCCGATTCATCCAAGTGGGTGAAGGTCTTCTGTTCCTGCGCATTCCTCTTCTTTCTTGGTGTTCTTACCCACGTATTTGGTAGCAGCGATGGTGCGGGTACAGGGCCCCTAAATGTCCTATTTCTCCCCATAGCGCTATTTTTCCAGCTGACGGCAATGGTTCTTCTAGCCAGCCCCAAGCGTATACATAAGTCGATTCAACTCTTGTCTCGGAACGGCGCGCTTATCGTCGCGCTCGTCGTGATATTCGCGAGCACAGTTTGGTCTATAGATTCTGAGCTCACCCTACGGCGGGCAGTTGCATTGCTGGGCACAACTGCAGTGGGCCTTCTTATTTACATTGAGGTGGGCCGTTCTGACGTTCTGCGATTCTTTGCTGTCAATTTGGCCCTGTTTGTAGTCGGCTCAATTCTGCTTGCGATTGGAATTCCCGCCCTCGGAACTCACATCTCGGGGAAGCACGCCGGTGATTGGCGGGGTTTGCTTAGCTTCAAGAACCAGGCCGCATGGGCGACTGTACTTTTCTTGCTCGTCTGCTTAGGCGCACGAATGCAAGGGCGGATGAAAAGATGGAAATACCCGCTACTTGCGGGTGGTCTGCTGATGCTACTCAGCACAAGATCGGCGACTGGAATTGCTGCTCTAGGCTTTGGCATCGCGGTACTAATGATAATGAATTTGTACAGCGGGTCACGTATGCTCCGGCCGCTGATTGTCACGGCGACGAGCGTGACGATTCTTATGGTCGCGATGAATTATCAGTCCCTGTTTGCTTGGACGCTAGCTGCGCTTGGGCGAGATGAAAGCCTCACTGGTCGAACTTCTGTCTGGACCGCCCTATGGCCGCTGATCGAAAGCAATCTGTGGTTGGGGAATGGATATCTCGCGTTCTGGGACCACGCTGCTGAATATCTTGGAAATTCTAGTTGGATGGTCGGAATTGGTCATGCGCACAATGCATATGTCGAGATCTTGCTAGATGTGGGCCTGATCGGCCTGCTAACCCAGGTCTCGTTCCTTCTCATTATGGCCGCGAGGTTATTTTTTGGGGCCACACGAGGCGACAGAGACGCAGCGACGATGTTTGCTATTCTGCTCACTCTTGCCGTCATCGGTATCGCCGGGGCGTTGTTTTTCCGCCCGAACAGTGGCATATGGATCATGATCGTCGCCTTCGCCTGCTACGCGTCGGAAGATCGTGTGTCGGCCAAAGACAGTGTCATACCGCCGGAATCCCGATGACGAATATTTCATTCTTCGTGCGCTCAATGGAGGGCGGAGGCGCACAACGGGCTATGGTCAGGTTGGCGACGGGTTTCGCCGAGGCTGGTCATGCGGTCGAGGTCCTGACCTTGCAGCCAGAGGGAACCTTTCGCGCTGAACTGTCGCCCTCCGTGAAACTAACCACGCTTGCTTCGAAGCGCACTTGGAGCGCTGTGCCTGCCATTGCACGGCATCTGAGGCGGCAGAGACCAGCTGCCCTGCTTGTAACAGAACCCGCCTGCAATATCGCGGTTATCCTTTCGAAGCTCGCGGCGCGTACTTCTTCGCGCATTCTGATTCGGGAGGGCCTCTACCCATCGATCGCTATCAAGGAAAGTCCTCATAGATCCACGCGTCTCGCCTACGCCATGGCACCTGTCCTATACCGCCATGCGGACGTCATCGTCTCGATCGCCGACGAGATGACGGCGGACCTAGCGCGTGTGGCGAGAATTGATGCCGGGCGGATCACCACCATTCCTGTGAATCCCGTTGTAACTCAGACGCTTCGGCGGGCAGCGGCGGACGCACCCAGCCACCCTTGGTTCGACGGCAATATCCCAATTATCCTGGGGGTCGGTCGACTCGACCATCAGAAGGACTTTATGACCCTGATGCGCGCGTTCGAGCGGGTACGAGCCGAGCGGGCCTGCCGTTTGTTGATTATGGGTGACGGTCCCTTACGGGGTCAGCTCGAGGGGGCGCGCGCCGCCTCGGCCTTTGCGGCGGACATTGCTCTGCCTGGTTTCAGTGTTCTGCCATTCTCGTCCATGGCGAACTGCAGTGTGTTTGTGCTCTCGTCGCGTTACGAGGGTCAGCCTAACGTGCTCATAGAGGCTTTAGCGTGCGGTGCATCAGTTGTTGCGACCGACTGCCCCAGTGGCCCTAGAGATATCCTCGAGCAGGGTCGCTACGGACGGCTCGTGCCTGTGGGTGACTTCGCCGCGATGGCGGACGCCATCTCGGCAACACTGGACGCACCAGTCGACACGCATCTGTCGCAGGCTCGCGGCTGTGAATTCACAGTCGAAAAGAGCACGCGCTTGTATTTAGACGCGCTTTTCCCGGCGCCAGCGTCGTGAACCTGCCGAAACAACGGCCGGCGGAGCCCATACCAGCCGAGGGGTCATTATCAGGCACGGTGCTCAGAGGCGGGGGTTGGCTCGGAATGGCCGCGCTGGCCCAAGCACTGCTGCAGATCGTCATTTTCGCGGTGCTTGCGCGTCTACTCTCGCCAACTGAGTTTGGATTGGTCGCCGTCGCCGGCATCTTTGTCGACCTTGCCGCCGGCGTTGCGGCTATGGGGGCGAGCCAGGCTCTTGTGCAGCGACGGGACCTGACGAGGTTTCACATACGTGCGGCTTTCTGGATCTCGATGCTGATGGGGCTCGTGGCGACTGCGGTCCTGTATGGCCTATCGGGTTGGCTTGCCGCCGTTCTGGGAAATCCCGCGAGCGCGCCTCTGATTGCCGCTCTGTCTTTTACCTTTGTCATCCGCGCGTTGGGGTCGGTTTCCGAAGGACTAGCTGCTCGTCGCTTGCTATTCCGAGTCCTGGCCGTCCGTCAGCTAGCCGCATACGTGTTGGGTTACGGCGTAATTGGGATTGGCGGCGCGATACTCGGGCTCGGCGCTTGGGCCTTGGTTTATGCTCAGTTGACTCAAGTTGGCATCGCAACACTCCTACTGATAGCAGTAGTTCGATTCGACTGTCGGCCGACCATCGCATGGTCCGCCTACCGCGACATCCTAGGTTTCGGAACAGGCTTCTCTGTCGCGCGCATTGCGAATTCCCTTGCAAACCAGGCAGATCGCGCGATTGTGTCTATGAATGCCAGCGCTGCCGCCGTGGGCCTGTACACAAGGGCATTACAGATTACCCGCTATCCCTCGACGATGGTCGGCCACGTCATCGAAGACGTGCTGTTTCCTTCCTTTTCCGGCGTCCAAACGGATCTGGACCGCCTTAGAGGCGCATATTCGAGATCTGTCGGCTCGATCTTTGTTGCGCTAGCGCCACTCACGGTGTTCTTCTGCCTGACGGCTGGTCCGATAGCTGATGTGTTGCTGGGGTCGCAGTGGAGTGGTGCGGCTTCCCTGATGATCGCCTTTGGCGTCGTAATTCCGATTCGCTCGGCCCAACGCATCTGTAGCGCTCTTCTCCGTGCAGTGGGCCGCTCGTGGCTGGTGGCTGGATTGCAGGTGTTTTTGTTTGCGGGCACTACTGTCGGTGCGGTCATCGGTATTAAGTTCGGGCTGCTCGGCACTGCTATCGGAGTAACGGTAGCCTTTGCCCTCCACTACCTGGCCTCGGTCATCGCCTGCAAACTCGCGCTGTCGCTTGATGGGCGCCAGTTGCTCGCGAGTCACTTTGCAGGTCTTCCGCTTTCCTTGCTCGTGGCGATCGGCGCGGGAACTGGGATGGTTGCCTCAGCGTCGGATGTCATCGCCTCGCCCCTCGCCCTGGTTATATCAACGATAACGTGCGTTGCGCTTACGCTAGCCGCCGTTTGGTTCAGCCCACGATTCTTTTTGCGGCCTGATGGCCTGTGGCTGTCGCAACTTCTTTTCTTGAAGCTTCCGAGCAAGCTATCTGGACAGAAACTCTTTAAAGCCTTCTTTAGGAGGATGAACAAGTGACCACGCATGCCAACTATGTTCGTGTCCACGGCGCATTCGAAGTTGAGAACTTCGGCGACATACTACTTATGCGCATCTTTGCCGACTGGGTTCGTCAAGCAGGGTGGGAGCCTCTAGTCGTGGATCCACCGCCCTATGTTTGCAGGGAGCTCCGTCTCCGGGCTGATGTCCAGGTAGAGCCAAAGGCTGTTCTATTAGTTGGAGGGGGTTATCTAGGTGAACCCAACCGCCGGCTTCTTGGGCGCTGGCGCTGGGGACATCGGTTGATCAAACGACACCTTCCCGTACTAGAACAGGCGAAATGTGATGGTGTTCCTTACGCTGTGGTAGGAGTTGGTTTAGGGCCCATAACTAATCTGCTTGCACGACGAAAGACCAGAAGTTTGCTAGCCGGAGCTCAGCTGAATGTACTTAGGGATCGTGAGAGCGCGGATTGGGCTACTCGTTACGGTATGAAAGTCGATGCAGTGTCGGCCGATGCTGCGATCGCACTTTCAAGCGAATCGCTCAGCGTGAGCGCTATCGCGGAATGTGAGCGCATTCGGGACTTGGCGCAAGGACGCAAGATCGTTGCACTTCAGCTCGATCGTGACTCCTCCGCAGGCGAGGACTGGCGCATGTTGTTCAGGTGTCTCACAGAATGCCTCGTGGGCAAGGATTGTTATCTGCTGGGCATCTCGGATCAGGCTGGTACGGAGGTTTCGAGGATGCATCAGACGGCGGCCGAAACCTTTCTGGAGAAATTCCCCAATTCAAGGTTCGAACACTACGGAGGGGTCGACTCACTAATGGGTCGTCTATACGCTGCAGATTTGATAATTACAAGCAAGTTACACGTTGGAATCGTAGCGTCAGCATTTGGCCGCTCCGTTCTTTCTCTTCCCACACACCAAAAAACTGTCCGATTCTACCGCCAATTAGGTCGCGAATCGATTTGTGTTCCGAGGGCCAATTGGGAGCCAGCGACCATCGTGGAAGCTTTCGAAGATGCATATGGTTCTGCCGACAGGTTGTTGCCACAACTCGCCTCACTCAAGAATGCTTCATTGTCTAACGCGGACTATACTCGCAATTTTCTCGCTTCGATCGCTTAGCTCGCTATACAGAGGACCACTCGCTGCCTGTGCTAAAAGCGAGGTTCTGTGGCTGAAGTAGCGTGGTGCGCGCCAGCCTTTCGCTAGATCTAGCTTCGGGTTATGAACTGCTCGCGATCAGACCAAGAACGCGGAAGTAGTGTTCAGCTACCGGACCGGGCGAACGTTCGGCGATGACTTTTTCGCGTGCTCGTTTTCGCACTAAGTCTGTATTTCGTGCCGGGGCGAAAGCAGACTCGACAACCTGGGCAAGGCTCTCAGCGTCAAGCGCCCGATAAATGAATCCCGATATTGAATCATCGAAGTACTCATTCGACCCGCCGCGGTCCGGTGCGAAAACCAACTTTTGTCTCAACATAGCTTCGCCCACGGTGCGGCCAGAAGGCTCCCGTTCATTGCACACGATTAGGCCGTCGATCTCCTCATAAATGTCTTCCGGCGCCATTCGGCCGCGAAAGCGAGTTTGTGTGGGGGATTGCGCGCGGGAACTGAGTTCGAGTGCGTACTCATCGCCGGCAATGCACGGATCACCGTAGATGTTGAGCTTAAAACGTGGTGGTAGAAAGCGCATCGCGTCGATAGCAACTTCTATTCTTTTTTCTGGATCGATTCTTCCAACTATTCCGAGTACAACTTCTAGGGAGTCGTCCCGAGCTCCATGGCGCACTGCGGAACTGCCATTATCTGCAATCGGGCGAGGAACAATTGTCGCGTTCTTTAGTTTCAGGTGTTCGATCACAAATCGGCTGATTGCGATGCTCCCGTTGACGAATCGCAGCAGTAATCGAGAAACTAATCGGTCGACGCCGATAGGCGCATCGTGCACATCAGCGATCACACAGATGTGCCGCCAGCGAGAACGGATCGGCCAGGCGAGCGGCAGCAGCTTGAGGCTAAAGATTACGATGACATCATATTGATTACTAATCTTGGCGATTTCGTTGTAGAAGCTGGCTAATCTTCGCGCCATTCCTTGATGCTCGTCTACGACACGAAGTTCATTGACGAGAGGCCTGCAGTATTCTGCCACTTCATGGGAACTAGCCAATAAGGTGCATGAGTAATTCGCCGGGGCGGAACCAAGCAGCGTACGCAGGGAGTGTTCGGCCCCCCAGGGTTCCGTCGAAGCAGTCACAAACAGAACTCGGGTCCTAGTGCTCATGCTGCCTACCTGTGATCTCGGGCGCAGCGCGCAACTGCACTTGTGCGAAACTTGCGATGCATCATTGCCAAAAGCCTCGAACGCCGCAAACTGGCATCACGAAATTTGTCCCTAAGGGTGTCGGGGTCATACCTACAAACGCCGTTTAAGTCGGCGAAAATTGTAGAAGTCGGTAGGTGTGCCTCGTGGCCCACGGTGGGGGTGGGCTGGGTTTTCGTGCCAGCGATAGCAATGGTGCCGCACAATATTGGGAACGTGGCAGGCAGTACTCTGGCTTGTCTTCGAGGAGATTGCTTCTCGCTAAAACCTGCGTCGCCGACGGCCCGAACGTCAACTACTGTCACATGTGTGCTCGATTTAATCGGATGGGCTGGGTACCCGCCGGTCGCCGGGCAACTCATCGCCGCCGCGGATTCTGCAGCGCCAATTTGGGCAGCACAAACGAATCCTTGATGTATCTGGCGAGAAGCCGTCGTGGTTCGCTCAGCGCGCGGTACACCCACTCAAGACCAACGGCACGGACCAGAGGCGGAGCGCGACGAACCGCTCCCGAAGCGAAATTGATCGACATCCCTAGGCAAAGCAGAACCCCGGACCCGGGCATTGCTGCAATCTCACTGGCTAGCTCCTCTTGCCTCGGCGTCCCGACGCCGACGACCACGATTCCACCGGATCCCGCGCGGGCGACTCTACCGGCGAGTTCGGCGCGCGATCGAAAATCATCGAGCTCTGCGCGAGGGGCCGGTTCGCTGGTGAGGCTCCACCCCAGCTGCCGGCACCGATCGAAGAAATCCTCGAGCAGAGGTCCTTCTGTACCGCCAACGAGCACCAAAGGCCGACCTTCTCCGGGCTGTTGTGTGAATGCTGCGAACAGGTCGGCACCTGCTACACGACTGACTGGACGACCTGAGATACGGGTTGCAAGCCACGCCACTGGCCAACCGTCAGCCAAAGACAAATTCGCACCGGCGTAGCGTTCTGCCAGTTTAGATGAAACCCGTACTACCCGCAGGTGGTGCAGATTTGGCGTGACCATTGTTTCCCAGCGGTTTCGTTGAGTCTCCAGAATCCAGGCGACGGCTTCCTCAAATGACAAAATATCGATTGGGATGCGGGATGTGCCTACGTTGACATTCACGCGCAAGGAAGCGCGCGGACCGTGGGTTTCGTCGCCGTTTGCCAATTTCAATTATTCCTTAGCGCCTCTGCCCACGCTTCTCACTAGCGCGTTCAACCCGTTGATTGGCTGCACGTAGATAGCCGAAAGAATCGTCACCCCAGATTGACGTCGATCGCATGTTCTGCCTCCTTCAAGATCGGCCGCATCAAATTGAGAGTTCGGGCGATCGCAGTGCTCGGTCGAGCGGGCGACTGTGCGGTCGCTTCGTCTTTCTGCAGGAAATACGACTGATGGGCATTGCACTATTTCTCAGCGCAAACGGTGCAGTGTGCGAGAAAGTCGCTCGTATAGTGCAGGGTTGTCTCGCACCAACGGAAAATTGCGAACGCGGTTAACGATCGTGCGCTGACCCAAGATCAGTACATTACTGCCCAGTATGTCTGCCTCTCCGACCCTGAGCTCAGGAAAGGCGGTGGCCAAGTGCCTGCGGTATCTTTCTGCGGCGGGTCTGCTCTTGCAGAAGTAGGTTTTGTTTGGACTTATTGCGAAGGGGCGGAGGCTCCGGCCTGGCTCGAGCATGAAGCGGAAGGCTCCAGCGGCGACGGCGGGCCAACGGGCCTGGTACAGATCGTCGAGCACCAGAATTCCATCGTCCAATAACAAATCTTCGGCGAGCGACATATCGTTATGAGTAATGTCTTCGGTGTGGCCACCGTCGACGCTCATAAGCCTTAAGGGACCCGTTGCTGCCCCCAATGTCTCGGCTGATATCGAGCAAGAATCTGTGGCGAATATAGATATTCTCTCGATGTCACCTCCAACTTTTGCCAGGTTGGCCAAAAATATTTCGCGGTCGCCACGTCCGGAAGCGTCCACATTGTACTGCTGCTCTTCAAAGACATCGAGAGCGAATGCGCGCTCTCCCTCCTGCATGGACAGATAAAGCAACAGAAAAAGCTTACCGTGGTGTATGCCGATCTCGCCGACGCCGCCAGCCGGGCCGGACTCAATCTGTTTCAACGCCAAGCTGCTGATGACCTCGGCGCTTTCGGCTGCGAGCCAACCGGAAACCTTCGCGGCTTGTTTCTTCGCGTAGCCATCCATCCGGTCACGTGTAAGGTCTGACGCGGATTTGATCGACTCCATCACTTCTCGTCTGCTCTTGCGGCCCGCGACCCTGTTCGGGCAGAATCGCCGTTCGTCCTGGCTGAAGCTGTACTGAGCGGAGCTTCCAATATCATCGCTATTTCCTCCCCCATTGTCGTAGATGCTATATCTTCTCGTTGTTGCTCGGGATAAATCTAATAGGATCCTACTGGATTCTTACGATGAAGCGTGGCATGCACGGAGAATTTGACCGGCCCTAATAGAAGAACAAGGGCGTATCGGCAGCTTTACTACTAGTATGTAACTCAACCTTAGTTGTCCTAACGTCTGCCCATGCCGCGGTATACCCATCCGGAACTACGCCACTTCGTTTGATCAAGACAATTCCGCCCGTCGATAATGCGTCGAGAACGGACTATCGGGTCTAATTCCGACGGCTCAAGCTTTCGGAATTCGTCCCACTCGGTGAGTACGAGTGTGACATCGGCGCCATTGCAAGCTTCGTTTACGTTGTTTGCGTAGTCCAGAGTGGGAAATAGTTTCCGCGAGTTACTGTTTGCTTTGGGGTCGTAAACAGAAACCGAAGCGCCTTGCAACTGAATCTGCCCGGCGATGTTTAGCGCAGGCGAATCGCGGATGTCGTCCGAGTCCGGTTTGAATGCGGCACCAAGCACTGCAACGCGTGTGCCGATAAGAGATCCGCCGGCAATTTCTCTTGTCATTTCCATCATTTTGGTTCGGCGTCTCATGTTGATGCTGTCGACCTCGCGCAAGAACGTTAAAGCCTGGTTGGCTCCTAACTCGCCTGCTCGAGCCATAAACGCGCGAATATCCTTGGGTAGGCACCCGCCCCCGAACCCAATGCCCGCGTTAAGGAACCGCCGACCGATGCGCGCGTCGTAGCCGATGGCGTCCGCCAACTCGGTTACATCAGCGCCAGCAGCCTCGCACACTTCTGCCATAGCGTTGATGAAGGATATTTTGGTCGCTAGAAAGGCATTTGCCGCCGTTTTGACAAGCTCTGCTGTCTCGCGATCGGTAACCAAGAACGGAATGCCCTCTTCGATAATGTCGCTGTACACTTGCCTGGCGATCTCTTCGATTCGACCCTTGCGGTCGACGTCAACCCCCAGCACGATGCGGTCCGGATGTAATGTGTCCTGCACCGCGAAACCTTCGCGCAGAAATTCAGGATTCCACGCCAATTCAACAGCCTCCCCGGCGGGAGCGATTGACTGCGCAAGCCGACTCAGTCGTGTTGCAGTTCCAACAGGCACAGTCGACTTGCCAAGTATCATCGCGGGTCTTACGAGCAGTGGTGCCAGGGTGGTGATGACTGCGTCTACGTAGGTGACGTCTGCGGCGAATTCGCCGCGCTTCTGTGGAGTCGCCACTCCGATGAAGTGTATGTCGGCAAAATCTGCGGCCTCCTCGTAAGAAGACGTAAAGCGTAGGCGGCCAGCAGTGATGTTCGACTTAAGCACCTCGTCCAGGCCCGGTTCATAGAAGGGGGCCTCTCCATCGGCAAGCCGCGCCAGTTTGGCCGCATCAATGTCGACTCCGACTACCTCATGTCCCAGTTCTGCCATGCAGGCAGCGTGCGTCGCACCCAAATAGCCGGTGCCGAAAACAGCTATACGGCAACCCATTTCACATCCCCCTTAGCCTTCCGACGTGCCGATCTGAGATCGGTACTTGAAGCTCGTTCGGCTTCCCGCCCCTTCGGTGCCCCCTTCGGCGGCGCCCATCGGGGTCAATATGCCCCAATTTCACCGCACCCGCCAGTCGTCCGACCGAGGTAGCAGTGCCGCACCAACCAGTCCGCGGAGTAGATTGCCCCCCAGTAGATTGAGTGCCCGCAGACCGCCGCGGACGACCCTCGGATGCTAAACAATCAGTGGGCAGGCCGCCGAGTTGCACAATCAGACAGGGAGTCAGATTTGAACCTACTTTTTGTCTGCACGGGAAACATCTGTCGTTCGCCCACGGCGGAGAGACTAGCCGCCGCGTACGGGGTTGACCGACAGATCCCGAATTTCGTTAGCGCCAGCGCAGGAACTCGCGCAGTAGTCGCGCACCCGATGCATCGCGATGCGGCGCTCGTGCTTAGAGGTCTCGGAGGAGATGCATCTGCGTTCGCAGCACGGCAGCTAAATTTCAAGATCGCCGCAGCTGCCGATCTGATCCTGACAATGACGAGAGAGCACCGGGATAAGGTGTTGGAGCTTGCTCCTCACAAGCTTCACAGAACATTCACGCTAGTGGAAGCCGGTCGGCTCGCGTCCGAGTTCAATCCGCGGAGAGTGGAGGAGCTGTCGGCGTTCCGTCCTCAACTGCGGACACACGAACTGTTGGATATTGCGGACCCAATAGATCAAGGCGTCGAAGAGTTTTCGCGCGTCGGTGCGCAGATCGCGGATCTACTGCCGCCGATTCTGGAGCTTTGTCGACAGTCTTCCGAAAAGTCGGCGGACTAACGTCCCGCCGAGTTGTCAGCGGCCGCCGAGCGGTGAGCCGGGTGGTTGCCGTCTTTCGGTGCGACATGCACCGGCAAACTGGCAAACGACAACTAGGAGCCTTTGGTGGTCCAAGCTGCATGTCTGCACGAGCTAGCCGAAATCGTCAAACGATGGGCTGACTCTGGACACAATTGCGCTAGAGGGATTCCGCGCCGAGCAATCGTGTCCGTTTTGTTAAGTTGCTGGGCGAACTATCTGTTCGCCTTGAGAATCAGGATCTGGGTGGGCTAAAGTTCCAGCCCAAGGGGTGGAACGTCTGGGGGGACACATGACGGCGGTAAATGACCGGCTTGATGTTGTAGCTAACATCGTGCCAATACCAGCGAAGCTTCCGGCGTGGCAACGGGGGTATGCGCGCCGGCTCGTTGCTATCGACGCTGTTGCTGTCTTACTTGCGGTAGGACTTGCTCAGTGGCTTCGTTTCGGCGGATTGAGTGGCGAAGTTTCCGCATACAGGTACCTCGACTATGCCGTTGTGTCGGTCGCGATCGCTGGCCTGTGGCTTGCAGCCCTGTCGATCAACCATTCCCGTTCGCCGCGGATTATTGGCACTGGCGCGGAGGAGTACCGGCGAGTGCTACTAGCGACACTCGCCGTCTTTGGCGGAGTTGCAATCATCTCGATGCTGTTCAAGCTGGAGATTGCTCGCGGCTATCTGGTGATCGCGCTACCTGTAGGCATTGCCGTCTTGGTCTTTTTCCGATGGGCTGCACGCCAACTTGTTCGCCACGTCCGTCAGAGTCAGGGCCGTTGCATCACTCGCGTCCTAGTCGTCGGCAGTGCCGCCGCGGTTCGAGACCTCACCACCTCATTCGCACGTGAGCCGAGATCCGAGTACCAGGTCGTCGGTGCATGTATCCCCGGTCCGATCCCGCGAACTGAGCTCGAGATCCCGGGCGTTGGTACCATTCCCACTTTCGGTGACGAGTCCAACGTTGTGGGCGCCGTGACTGCCACAAACAGCCATGCCGTGGCCGTTACTGCGACCGAGCGGCTTAATGGCCGCGGAATACGGGATTTGTCATGGGAGCTCGAAAAGCTCGACATCGATCTTCTCGTCGCGCCAGGCGTTGTTGATGTCGCAGGTCCCCGACTGCAGATGCGGCCAGTTTGTGGACTGCCGCTGATCCACGTCGAGAAGCCGCAGTATCACGGCGCCAAGAGATTTCAGAAGCGCCTCTTCGATGTTGTCTTCTCGGGCTCGGTGCTGCTATTTGGGCTGCCGATCTTGTTAGCCGTCGCCATCGCCGTGAAGCTGACCAGCAAGGGGCCGGTCTTTTACCGTCAGGAACGGATCGGGTTGGACGGCAATCCATTCGAGATGATCAAGTTCCGCACGATGGTCGACGGTGCCGACAAGATGGTCGGCAAGCTCGCCGCGCTCAACGAGAGCGAAGGCGGGGTGCTGTTCAAGATCCGCCAGGATCCCCGAGTGACGCCCGTCGGCAAGTTTTTGCGCAAGTACAGCATCGACGAACTGCCCCAGTTCATCAACGTGCTCAAGCGCGATATGAGCGTTGTCGGGCCGCGTCCGCCGCTGGCCAGCGAGGTCAAGTCCTACGACGACTACGCGAGACGGCGACTCCTCGTCCGTCCCGGCATCACCGGCCTGTGGCAGGTCAGCGGACGCTCAGACCTGTCCTGGGAGGACTCGGTTCGTCTGGACATGTTCTACGTCGAGAACTGGTCGATGATCTCCGACCTGCTGATCGCCCTGCGGACAGTCAAGGCGATGGTCGGCCACTCCGGCGCTTACTGAGCCGTCTTTTGGATTCCGGCCAGGCCGGCTATAGGTCCAGCCTCGTTTGGCACTCACTGCGTGGCCTCGCAACAACCTCTCGCCCGCAGGGCGGGCGTCTCCCGCTGGAATCTGCAGGGTATCGAACCATAAGTAGGCGGGTTGCACACGCCCCGCGGAACAGCTTGCGGCGCTTGAGTTCCCTCGGTTCACGCAGTCCCGCGCCGGCGCCACCACAGCGCCGCACCCAGAACAACCAATGCCAGCACCGCAATTCCCGCGCTGATCACCAGCCAGGCCGGCAGGCCCGCTTCCTCCTGGGGTGCCGCCGCCGCATCGTCGTTGGACCCGATCGACAGCTGAGTGACGGTGCCCTCCGGGCCGGCCGCGATGACGTTGCCGTCCAGGCTCGACCAGCCGTCGGGGAGTTGGTCGACGTAGCCGAACAGTGGGTCGACCAGTGACCACGCTCCGCTGGTGGTGACCAGGACGACCGTGCGATCGCGGGGTTGGTCGGCGAAAACCTGGATCGACCCCAGCCCGCTGTTGATGTCGGCACGTAGTTGGTTGCGCAGATCCACCGCTACATCGGCACTTTCACCACCGACCGGCGCGCGCACCGACGTCTGCTCCATCGTCGCCGAGTTCGCCACGATCAACGCAGCGGTGGTGGCGTCGGCCGCGGCGCTGACATCGACGACCCGCGGTGTCAGCGGTGAACTGGTCAATCGTGCGGTGTCCGCGACCACTCGCGAGGCGTAGTCGAGTTGGTTCGGGTTGCTGCCGTCGAGCGCCACCAGGAACTCCGGGCTGAACTCCGAGGGCACCGCGTCGAAGCCGTCGCCAGCCGGCCCACCGCGCTGCATCGTCAGCGTCGACCGGGGATCAAGCTGGAAGGTCATCGGCGCGATCGTCGGACTGCACACCTGGCGCGGGCTGAACGTCAGATCGAAATCGAAATTGATGCGCTGCCTGAGAAATTCACCCGGAACCTCGAACGTGGCGTCGACCTGCCCGGTGTTGTCCAGCGCCGCGGTGTGCACCGCCTGGCCACCCACGCTGACCGTCATGCTCGCCGAATCCAGGTCCGCGACCGGGGTGTGCGTGGCCAGCAGATGCACCGTCAGGCCGTTGATGCGGGCACCCAACGCGGACCGGTCGACACCCACCGACAGACTCGCCGTCCGCAGGACCGTGCTCTCCCCACTGATGTCCAGGTCCTCGAACGTCATCTCGTCGGCTTCTGAGCTCGCATTGGAGCCGGCCTGTTCGACGCGCACCGTCGACACCTGCGCCAGCGACTGCAACTCGTTGACCACCAGCGACGCCTGATCGGTGAGTTCACCACCGCGGCCTGTCACCTTCAGGAAGACATCCGCCCGGTCCGGATTGACGACAGTGATTCCGGCATCACCGTTTTCGACCACAATGGCCCGGGTGAGCTGCGGTGCCGGGGGAGGCGTCGCGCTCCGCGGTTGGGTGACCACGGTGATGGCCGTCGTCTGCGGCCGGTACATCCGCGCCACCGCGGAGGTCAACGTCAGCACGGCCTGCTGCTCGGCGTCGTCGGCGTCGACCGGTGCGTAGATCGTGACCCGCTGCAGCACCGGCGGGAAGAACGACGCGATTGTCGTCGGCGCCTGCTCGACTCCGGTGAACACCGCGGCCAGATCGCTGATGAGCAGACGCTCACCGAGTCCGCACCGTTCCTGGGCCGGGATGCCGGCCTGGCGCACCGTGAACAACAGTCCCAGTTCGGAGTCCCTGACCTGCGCTGCGGACATGTCGACGTCGAACGGCACCACCACCTGCTCCGGGACCACCTCGGGCAGGTTCACCGTGGCGAGGAACCTGCCGGTGCTGTCGGTGATCTCCACGAAGCCGGCGCCGAAATCGACTGGCGAGTGCAGGAGTCCGCGCAACCGGGTGGCGGTGAACCCGGACGGAACCGGCAGCGACACCCCCTGGCTGGTGTTGGCGCCCACCAGCGTGAGTTCGTCGGGCAGGCCCAAGCCGGTCCACGGCAGAGACACGTCCGGGCCGGCGGCGGGATCGGAGTTCAGTGGCTCGGCGTGCGCGAGGTGAGGCGCGCCGAGTGCCATCATCAGCATCACCGACAGCAGCAGGCTGATTGCCCGACGGATCGCCGTGATTCCCAAAGACTCCGCCATTACCGCCCCGAGTGAGAGATTTCCGAATCACTTCCTGGCGCCGAACATTACCCGGCAAACGGCAGTGCAACGCGGAAAACGCGCCGCCGACCGTCCTCGGTGGGGATATCGGCTGAAACTCAATCTTGGTGTCTGGCCCGGCTAATCCCCTTGGCGCAACTAACATATGGAGCGCATCGCGAATCCAGGATGGAGTGCCGCAGAATTGTCCGCCAATGCGCCGAAAGTGCCGGCGTCTGCGATTGCGACCATGTCGTCGCTGGAATCGCGTTTAGTCGCAACAAAATTACTGATCGGTGCCGTCATAGGCGTTATCGCAGGCGCGCTCATCGGCGCTCTCGCGTTTGCTGCGTTGGGGGCCGACACCACCGCGACGGCGTTTCTGCGGCTCAAGGCACCCGCGGATCTGACGGCGATTGCCGGTGGGGCGAGCCAGATCACCCCCGACAATCAGGACAACACCGCCACGTTCGTCGCCGGTGAGATCGCCTATCTGACCGGCGACGGGTTCGCTGAGGCCGTCACCCGGAAGATGGCAGAGGACGAGTCGGTGGCGCTCAACGTCGCCCAGGCCAGCGAGTCCTCGGTGATCACCATCAGCTACAGCGCCCGTTCCGACGATGACGCCGTCAGGACCGTGCAGGCGGCCATCGACCTCTACCGTCAACAACTCGAGCAGCGCGCCGACGAGCAGCTGCGGACCATCCTGCCCGCGTTGGAGGCCTGGCAGCAGGCCGACACCGAAGACCCCGCGCGTGTGCGGGACCTGCAGCGGATACGCGAGAGCGTGGAACTGCAGGCGGCCGCGGGCATGTTGACCGTCGTGCAGCCGCCCACACCGAACGCGGTGAGCACCCAGCAGTGGGTGATCGGCGCACTGCTCGGAGGGCTGGCGGGCGGCGGCTGCGCTGTGGCTCTACTGCTGGCCCGGCGACGCCGTTCGGGCCGCGGCTCGGTGGTCAAGACGTTGACCGAGGGTGTCGACGGTGTGCTGCTGCCCGCCGTCGACCTCAATATGCCGTCCCGAGACGACTGGTCCGATGACCAGTTGCGCCTCGCCCGCACGCTGTATGCCCAATGTCCGTCCCCGGGGCCTGCCCGGGTGATCCTCGTCGTCGGGGCGTCATCGTCGTCCGGGAGTGCCGTGGTGGCGTCGCTGCTGGAGACCGCGGCGTCCGAAAGTCATCCTGCGGCACTGTCGTCGGGACAACATTCGTCGCCCGGCTCAGCCGAATCGGTGACCACTCAGGTCATCGCCGGCGGCGCGGTGGGGGATCCGACGGTGACACCCGAGGTCATCGGCGCCGCCACCGACATCGTGCTCGTGGCCCGCATCGAAGAGGACACTGTGGCGCAGGCCCTGGCGCTGCGGTCGGTGCGCGCCTCCAGTTCCGCACCGGTGGCGGCGGTGTTCACCTACGGTCGGGGTGCGACGTGAGGCTGGCGCTCGTCCACGAACGGCTGACCGAGATCGCCGGATCCGAACACGTCGTCGCCGAACTGTCCCGGGAGTGGCCGGACGCACCGATCAGCATTCCGATCGTCGACCCGCGGGTCGACGCCTCGTTCGCGTCGCAGGTGCGCACCGGGGTGTTGTCGCGGGCCTACCGGATGGCGGGCTACCGCAGTTACGCGCCGCTGCTGCCGATGGTGCCGGGGTGGTTGCGGCGCCGCGACTTCGGATCCGTCGACGCGGTGGTCATCAGCCACCACGCGTTCGGGGTGGCCGCCGTCGAAGCCGCGGCGTCCACCCCGACAGTCGTCTACGTGCATTCCCCCGCACGGTGGGCGTGGGACGAGAACATGCGTCGCCAGGAAGCCACGTCGTGGGCCGGCCATCGGGCCCTCGATGTGCTGGCACGGTTGGCGATCAAGGCGGAACTGAGTGCCGCACCGAAGATCACGTCCGTGGTGGCGAACAGTTCCGCGGTGGCCCAACGGATCCTGCGGCAGTGGAATCGTCACGCGCAGGTCGTCCACCCGCCGGTGAACGTCGACTTCTACACCCCCGACGCCACCGAGACCCGCGAAGACTACTTCCTGCTGGCGGGCCGGTTGGTGGGCTACAAACGCCCCGACATCGCGATCCGCGCGGCCGTGGAGGCGGGCGTGAAGATGGTGGTCGCCGGTGACGGCCGCGACGCCGCCAAATGTCGCAGGCTCGCCGAGGGCGGCGACATCACGTTCGCCGGTCGGGTGTCGAACGAGGAATTCCGCAGCCTGTACCGCCGCGCCAAGGCGATGGTCATGCCGGGGGAGGAGGACTTCGGCATCACCCCCGTCGAATCCATGGCGTGCGGCACGCCGGTGATCGCACTGGGTGTTGGCGGCGCACTCGACAGCGTCGTCGACGGCGTCACCGGGACCTTCGTCGCCGACGGCAGCGAGGCCGACGTGGTCAGCGGCTTCGCCAAACAACTCGCCAACTTCGACAGCAGCCGATTCGACCCGGTCGCGATCCGCTCCCACGCCGAGAAGTTCTCGCCGGAAGCGTTTCGCCACAACATGTCCGGGGTCATCACCCAGGCGCTCGCAAGCCATGACTGACCGGCCCGGCCGTGCCTGACAGCAGACACCTGCACACCGCGGTTCAGGTCGCCGCCGGCCTGGCGCTCAACGTCTACCCGGCGATCTTCATCGCCATCTACGCCCGCATCGCGCCGATCGAGACGCAGGGCATCCTGGCGCTGTCACTGGTTGTCGGTGTGTACGTCGCGCAACTGTTCAACGCCTTCATCGTCGAGGGTCGCCTCGCCACCCCGGGCGCCACCGGTGAACCCGTCATGCCGTGGTGGGTGGTGGCGGCCGCCGTCATCGGTGGCGCGCTGTTGGTGTTCGGGCCCGCCGTCGCGGCGTCGGCGGTGCTGATGGCCAGCGCCATCGGGGTGATGACCGGCCTGCTGATGGCCCGCTCGATCGGAGTGGTCAGCGGCGAGTGGCGCAGCGAAGGGCTGGCCGCGGCGACGTTGATCGTCGCCAGCGTGATCGCGCTGTGGATGGCCGACCAGGACAACCCGCACAGCGTCCGGG
>NZ_JBAUJR010000153.1:0-11384 GCF_049683935.1 Mycobacterium sp.
GCTCCGACCAGAGCGCAGCGCTCAGCGCGACGACGACCACCAACGCCACGATGCTCCAGCGGGCCGACGCGCTCATCAGGACGGGTTTCAGGCGCCTAGAGCCCGGCGAGCGCGAGCAGGTGCTCGGTCTCGGGGCCCTTGACCAGGGGTGCGGCCACCAGCGGGTCGGTGGGACCTTCGCCGAAGGACGGACAGTCCTTGGCCAGCACGCAGACGCCGCACGCGGGCTTGCGGGCGTGGCACACCCGCCGGCCGTGGAAGATCACCCGGTGGCTGAGCAGCGTCCACTCACTGCGCTCGATGAGTTCGCCGACGGCGTGCTCGACTTTGACCGGATCCTCCAGGCTGGTCCAGCGCCAGCGACGGACCAGCCTGCCGAAATGAGTGTCGACGGTGATGCCCGGAACGTCGAAGGCGTTGCCGAGGATGACGTTGGCCGTCTTGCGGCCGACTCCGGGAAGCGTGACGAGTTCGTCGAGCGTCTTGGGGACCTCACCGTCGAACCGGGCCACCAACTCCTCGCCGAGCCGGATCAGAGAGTTGGCCTTGTTGCGGAAGAAGCCCGTGGGCCGGATCAGCTCCTCGAGTTCGGCACGGTCCGCCTGCGCATAGTCGAGCGCGGTGCGGTACCTCGCGAACAGCGCGGGGGTGGTCAGGTTGACGCGCTTGTCGGTGCTCTGTGCCGACAGGATCGTCGCGACCGCGAGTTCGAGCGGGTCGGTGAAGTCGAGCTCGCAGTACACATGTGGAAATGCCTGCGCCAGAGTGCGGTTCATCCGGCGGGCACGCCGGACGAGACCCAGCCGGGTTTCGTCGTCCCACTTGGTGCCCGACGTGCGCGCCGGCGCGCGCCGGACCGGTTTCCCACCGCCGGATCCCTGCGCCGACGCCTGACCCACAGTCACCACCCCAGCCTACTGAGAAGGAACGACGCGCTACTGAGAAGGTGCGACGCGCCGAGGATCGGATCGGTTCTTAACGACGGCTATTCGTGATCCTGCCGAGACCTTGGCCGTGTTTACTTCAGCCTTGTGTCGTGGTTGCTCGTTGCGCTGATCCCGGGGTTGCTGATGCTCGCGACCTTCGGGCTCGAGCGCGTCGAATCGAGCCTCGCCGGAGACACCCTCTCGGCGACCGACGTCGCCGAGTTCCTCGACCAAGCCGAGGCAGGCGACGTCGACACCCTTGCGCGGGACGGGATGGGACGCGCGCTGCACAGCCTTCATCAGCGGCTCGGCGAGCGGGACTCGGCGACCGGCGGGCTCGTCGAGCACATCCCCGCGCCAGGTTTGCCGACACGCCAGTACTTCCATCACCACCCGAATACTGAGTTTCAGCAGACCCGGCACGCCAATCCTGTGTAGCGTGGGCAGGTCACGAAAAGGCATACCTCTAGACTGATCTCACGATCCAACTCGAGGCCGGCTCGTGCCTGTCTGATCACCTAACAGCTACAAGAGGGGCAACGTGGACGAGATCCTGGCCAGGGCCGGAATCTTCCAGGGGGTGGAACCCAGCGCCGTTTCTGCGCTGACCAAACAGCTACAGCCAGTGGACTTTCCCCGCGGGCACACGGTGTTCGCCGAGGGCGAGCCCGGGGACCGGCTGTACATCATCATCTCCGGGAAGGTGAAGATCGGCCGTCGCTCACCCGACGGTCGCGAGAACCTCCTCACGATCATGGGCCCGTCCGACATGTTCGGTGAGCTCTCGATCTTCGACCCGGGACCCCGGACCTCGAGCGCCACCACCATCACCGAGGTGCGCGCCGTGTCCATGGACCGCGAGGCGCTACGGGCGTGGATCGCCGACCGCCCCGAGATCGCCGAGCAGCTGCTGCGGGTGCTCGCCCGCCGGTTGCGGCGAACCAACAACAACCTCGCCGACCTCATCTTCACCGACGTCCCCGGTCGCGTCGCCAAGCAGCTGTTGCAGCTCGCGCAGCGTTTCGGCACGCAGGAGGGCGGCGCGTTGCGCGTCACGCACGACCTGACGCAGGAAGAGATCGCGCAGTTGGTCGGAGCGTCCCGCGAGACGGTCAACAAGGCTCTCGCCGACTTCGCCCACCGCGGTTGGATCCGCCTGGAGGGCAAGAGCGTGCTGATCTCGGATTCCGAGCGTCTGGCCCGCCGGGCCCGCTGACCTCTGCGCCGGCAGTCTCAGCGGCGCAGGTAGTCCAACTGGGCTTGGACGCTCCATTCGGCTGCGTCCCAGAGCTTTTCGTCGACGTCGGTGTAGACGTGCTCGACCACCTCGCGAGAGCTGGCGCCGTCGCCGAGATCACGCAGCGCGCCGCGCACCTGGTCGAGTCGCTCCTCGCGATGCGCCAGATACGTCTCGCTGATCGCCACCATGTCGTCGAGTTCGGGGCCGTGCCCGGGGAGCACCGTCCAGTGCCCCAGGCCCCGGAGCCGGCGCAGCGATTCGAGGTAGTCACCGAGATCGCCGTCCTCGTTGTCGATGACTGTCGTGCCGCGACCGAGGATGGTGTCTGCGGTCAGCACAGCACCCGTCCCGTCATTGCGCCGGACGCCGTCGACGAGGAAGGACACCGAGTCCGCGGTATGACCGGGGGTCGCCATCACGGTGATGCGCACACCGGCCGCGTCGATCACCTCACCGTCGGCGAGTGGTCCGCCCAGGCCGCGGAGGAACCCGCTGCCCACCGACCGGACCACAGCCCCTGTCATGTCCACGATCCGGTCGATACCACCGGTGTGGTCGGTGTGACGGTGGCTGATCAGCACCAGCGGTATCGGTCCGAGCGCGGCGAGGCGCTCGATGTGCTCGTCGTCCTCATCGGGACCCGGGTCGACGACCACCATCTCGTCGCTGCCCGGTCCGCGAAGGACCCAGGTGTTGGTGCCTTCGAGCGTCATCAACCCCGGGTTGTCACACAGCAGCACCGACGCGGTCTCGGTGACCGGTCGGAGCACCCCGTAGGCGGGGTGCTCGAGAGGGGTCACGCGACCCCTCGCCGACCGGTCACGCCACCTCGAAGATCACTTCGACCTCTACCGGCGCGTTCAGCGGCAGTTCGGACACCCCGACCGCAGATCGGGCGTGCGCGCCGGCCTCTCCGAACACGTCGCCGAACAACTCGGACGCGCCGTTGATCACACCGGGCTGGCCGCCGAAGCCGGGCGCGGAGGCCACGAAGCCGACGACTTTGACCACGCGCACCACCGAGTCGATACCCGTCAGCGAGGCGATGGCGGCGAGGGCGTTCAACGCGCACTGGCGGGCCAGCGCCTTGGCCTCGTCGGCGGACACCTCGGACCCGACCTTGCCGGCCATCGGCAGCTTTCCGTCGGTCATCGGCAGCTGGCCGGCGGTGTAGACGAGGTTCCCGGTGCGCACGGCGGGCACGTAGGCCGCCACCGGCGCGACGACCGGCGGAATCGTGATGCTCAGCTCGGCGAGCCGGGCCGACCATCCGCTCATTTCGGGCGCTTGAGGTAGGCGACGTGCTGCTCCCCGGTCGGACCGGGCAGGACCGAGACCAGCTCCCAGCCGTCCTCACCCCACTGGTCCAGGATCTGTTTGGTGGCGTGTGTCAGTAGTGGGACGGTCGCGTACTCCCAGCGGGTCGGTTCGCTCATGCGGCTGAGCTTATCCGGCGACCGACACGCTATGGCTAGCATGCACTGGTGGCTACCACATCAACCGGCACAGCGGACGGTTCCAAGCCGGTCGGCTGGCCGGCCCGCCTGAACAAGGCGCGACTTCACTTCGTCACCGGCAAAGGCGGCACCGGGAAATCGACGATCGCCGCCTCGCTCGCCCTGGCGCTGGCCGCGGGTGGCCGCAAGGTGCTTCTGGTGGAAGTCGAAGGCCGCCAAGGTATTGCGCAGCTCTTCGACGTGCCGCCGCTGCCCTACGAGGAGGTCAAGATCGCGACCGCCGAGGGCGGCGGTCAGGTCAACGCGCTGGCCATCGACACCGAGGCGGCGTTCCTCGAGTACCTGGACATGTTCTACAACCTGGGGCTGGCCGGGCGGGCGATGCGCCGCATCGGCGCCGTGGAGTTCGCGACGACGATCGCTCCCGGGCTCCGTGACGTGCTGCTCACGGGCAAGATCAAGGAGATCGTGACGCGGACGAAGGCCGACGCGAAGGCCAAGCAGAGCGTTTACGACGCCGTGGTGGTCGACGCGCCGCCGACCGGGCGCATCGCCCGCTTCCTCGACGTCACCAAGGCGGTCTCCGACCTCGCCAAGGGCGGACCGGTGCACTCCCAGGCCGAGGGCGTGGTCAAACTTCTGCACTCCGACCTGACCACGATCCATCTGGTGACGCTGCTGGAGTCGTTACCGATCCAAGAGACGATCGAGGCGATCGGCGAGCTCCGGCAGATGGAACTGCCGATCGGCAGCGTGATCGTCAACCGGAACATCCCGGCGTTCCTGTCCCCTGAAGACCTCGCGAAAGCAGCCGAGGGTGACATCGACGCCGATGCGGTGCGAGCCGGGCTGAGCAGTGTCGGAGTCACGCTGTCCGACACCGATTTCGCCGGCCTGCTCACCGAGACGATCCAGCACGCGACACGTGTCGCGGCCCGGACCGAGAGCGCCGAACAACTCGTCGAGATCGATGTCGCGCGCCTCGAGTTGCCCGCCCTGACCGACGGGGTCGACCTGGGCAGCCTGTACGAACTGGCCGAAGCGCTCGCCCAGCAGGGCGTGCGGTAACCGGAGGATGGTCCCGATGAGTCACACACCGCCCGCCCTGGACATGGCCTCGGTCCTACGGGACAGATCGAACCGGGTGGTCGTCTGCTGCGGTGCGGGCGGTGTCGGCAAGACCACGACCGCCGCCGCGATGGCGCTGCGCGCCGCCGAGTACGGTCGCACGGTCGTCGTGCTCACCATCGACCCCGCCAAGCGACTCGCCCAGGCTCTGGGGATCAGGGATCTCGGCAACAACCCGCAGCGCGTGCCGTTGGCTCCGGAGGTGACCGGCGAACTGCACGCGATGATGCTGGACATGCGCCGCACCTTCGACGAGATGGTGGTGCAGTACTCCGGATCCGGCACCGCGGACGCCATCCTGGACAACCAGTTCTATCAGACGGTGGCCACCTCACTCGCCGGCACGCAGGAGTACATGGCCATGGAGAAGCTGGGTCAGCTTCTGGCAGAAGACAAATGGGACCTGATCGTGGTGGACACCCCGCCCTCGCGCAATGCGCTGGACTTCCTGGATGCGCCGAAGCGATTGGGCAGCTTCATGGACAGCAGGTTGTGGCGATTGCTGCTGGCCCCCGGTCGCGGCATCGGCCGCCTGGTCACCGGCGCGGTCGGGTTGGCGATGAAGGGCATGTCGACGATCCTGGGTTCGCAGATGCTCTCCGACGCGGCCGGGTTCGTCCAGTCCCTCGATGCCACCTTCGGTGGCTTCCGGGAGAAGGCCGACCGCACCTACGAACTGCTCAAGCGCCGCGGCACCCAGTTCGTCGTCGTATCGGCGGCTGAGCCCGATGCGCTGCGGGAGGCGTCCTTCTTCGTCGACCGGTTGTCGACCGAACACATGCCGCTGGCTGGATTGATCCTCAACCGCACACATCCCACGCTGTGCACGCTGCAACCCGACAAGGCCGCCGAAGCGGCAGAAGAGTTGGCGAAAACCGAACCCGGTTCCCTGGCGGTGGCCGCACTGCAGATCCACGCCGACCGCGCGTCGACTGCCAAACGGGAGGTTCGGTTGCTCTCGCGATTCACCGGAGCAAACCCGCATGTCGCCATCGTCGGGGTGCCGTCGCTACCTTTTGACGTGTCAGACCTCGAGGCATTGAGGGCGATCGCCGACCAGATCACCGGCGATACGTCCGCGGCGTAGAACGAATCAGCCGCAGGTCAGGTCAGCCCGCAGTGCGGTGCTTGCGCTGTGCGGAGAAGAACTCGGACCAGGAGACCACTTCGGGGTGCTGCTTGAGCAGCGCCCGGCGCTGACGCTCGGTCATTCCACCCCAGACGCCGAACTCCACCCGATTGTCCAGCGCGTCGGCACCACACTCGGCGATCACCGGGCAGTGCCTGCAGATCACGGCGGCTTTGCGCTGAGCGGCGCCGCGGACGAACAACTCGTCCGGATCCGCCTGGCGACACCGGGCCTGCGAAACCCAGGCAATACGCGCTTCCGCCTCCGCGCCCTGCACAATGGAGGAGGCTGTCGGATTGATGGTGGCCGTGCGAGCGGCGGGCTGATTACCTGACACCTGCGTTCCCCTTCGTTGTGGCCGCGCCCCGACAACGCAGACATCTATCTACATCGGCGTCAATCACAAAGTGCGATCTACGCCACACTGCGAGTGTCAGGTGTGACCTGTATCGCACTGTGTGCTCAACTTAGGTGGTCAGGACCGTTCTGCGCAATACGTTCGTGACCACTTTTTTGGGACGACCGTGCCGTCAGGCCGGTACAGTGCCGGACCTCGGCGTTTGACAGGGGCTGCCGGGAGTTCCCCTGGGGCTGCCGCGTGGATTCCGGGACTCCGAGTCGTCGCTACTCTGTAACCCATGCCGGAGGACGCCCCGACTCGACCGCCCGTTGCGGTCACGATCATCAAGCTCGCCTGGTGCTGTCTGTTGGCCAGCGTGGTGGCCGCCGCGCTGATGTTCCCGGCCGTCGGCGGGTTCGGGCTGGTGTCCAACCGTGCCTCCGATGTGGTTGCCAACGGTTCGGCGCAACTGGTCGAGGGCGAGGTTCCCCAGGTGTCGACGATGGTCGATGCCAGAGGGAACACCATCGCGTGGCTGTACAGCCAGCGCCGGTTCGAGGTGCCCAGCGATCAGATCGCCAACACGATGAAATTGGCGATCGTCTCGATCGAGGACAAGAGGTTCGCCGATCACAACGGCGTGGACTGGCAGGGAACTCTGACCGGTCTCTCGGGATACCTGTCCGGCAACCTCGACACGCGCGGCGGTTCGACCATCGAGCAGCAGTACGTGAAGAACTACCAGCTGCTCGTCGTCGCCCAGACCGACGCCGAGCGGCGGGCGGCGATCGAGACCACCCCGGCCCGCAAGCTGCGGGAGATCCGGATGGCGCTGACGCTGGACAAGACGTTCACCAAGCCGGAGATCCTGACGCGCTACCTCAACCTGGTGTCGTTCGGCAACGGCGCGTTCGGGGTCCAGGATGCCGCGCAGACCTACTTCGGCGTCAACGCCTCCGAGTTGAACTGGCAGCAGGCCGCACTGCTGGCCGGCATGGTTCAGTCGACGAGCACGCTGAACCCCTACACCAACCCCGACGGCGCCCTGGCGCGGCGGAACGTGGTGCTGGACACCATGATCGAGAACCTGCCCGAGTACGCCGACGAGCTGCGCGAGGCCAGCCAGCAGCCACTGGGCGTCCTGCCGCAGCCCCAAGAGCTGCCCCGCGGTTGCATCGCCGCAGGCGACCGCGCGTTCTTCTGCGACTACGCGCTGGACTACCTGGCGCGCGCGGGGATCAGCAAGGATCAGGTCGCCAAGGGCGGCTACCTGATCAGGACCACGCTGGACCCCGACGTGCAGGCCACGGTGAAGTCGGCGATCAACGAGTACGCCGACCCCGATCTCAACGGTGTCGCCAGCGTGATGAGCGTGATCCGCCCCGGCAAGGAATCCCACCCGGTGCTCGCCATGGCCAGCAACCGCACCTACGGCCTGAACCTCGATGCGGGCGAGACCATGCAGCCGCAGCCGTTCACACTGGCCGGCAACGGAGCGGGCTCGGTGTTCAAGGTCTTCACGACCGCGGCCGCCATGGAGATGGGGATGGGCATCAACGCCCAACTGGACGCTCCGTCGCGATTCGAAGCCAAGGGGCTGGGCAGCGGCGGTGCGCGCGGCTGCCCGCCGGCGACGTGGTGTGTGCAGAACGCCGGCAACTACCGGGGTTCGATGAACATCACCGACGCGCTCGCGACGTCGCCGAACACCGCATTCGCCAAGTTGATCGCCCAGGTCGGGGTGCAGCGCACCGTGGACATGGCAGTCCGGCTCGGGCTGCGGTCCTACGCGCTGCCGGGTACCGCCCGCGACTACGACCCGGAGAGCAACGAAAGCCTCGCCGACTTCGTCAAACGGCAGAACCTGGGTTCGTTCACGCTGGGACCGATCGAGGTGAACGCACTGGAGCTGTCCAACGTGGCGGCGACGCTGGCCTCCGGCGGCACGTGGTGTCCGCCCAACCCCATCGAGCAGGTTGTCGACCGCAACGGTGAAGAGGTAGCGGTCACCACCGAGACCTGTGAGCAGGCCGTTCCGGAGGGCCTAGCCAATACTCTGTCCGTGGCGATGAGCGAGGACGACAGGGGCGCGGGCACTGCGGCTTCCGCCGCCGGTTCGGCCGGTTGGAGCCTGCCGATGTCGGGCAAGACGGGAACCACCGAAGCCAACAGGTCGTCGGCGTTCCTGGGGTTCACCAATCAGCTCGCCGCGGCCAGCTACATCTACGACGACTCCACCAACCCGAGCGAGCTGTGCTCGTTCCCGCTGCGCCAGTGCGGCAGTGGGAATCTGTTCGGCGGCAATGAACCCGCCCGAACGTGGTTCACCGCGATGATGCCGATCGCCACCAACTTCGGCGAGGTCACCCTGCCGCCGACCGATCCGCGCTACGTCGACGGCGCCCCCGGGTCCCGGGTGCCCAGCGTCGCCGGCATGAATCAGGACACCGCGCGGCAGCGTCTGCGGGACGCCGGCTTCACCGTCGCTGATCAGGCCACACCGGTGAACAGCGGATCGTCGTACGGAACCGTCGTGGGGACGTCCCCGAGCGGCCAGACGGTGCCGGGCTCGATCGTCACGATCCAGATCTCCAACGGGATCGCGCCTGCGCCGCCGCCACCGCCGCCCGGTGCGCCGCCCGGCCTGCCGCCACCTCCGGTGGGGCAGACGGTTATCGAGATACCGGGCCTGCCACCGATCACGGTGCCGGTCCTCGGTCCACCACCGCCGCCCCCGCCCCCGCCGCCCGGGTGATCTGAGGGCCCGGCCGGGCCGACGACGGGTCGCGTGGGACCGGTGGCAGTAAGCTGCGTACATGGCAGCTGCGCTCTCTGGCTCATCCGGCACGGTCCTGAAGACCACCGCCGCCGCCTCCGTCGGCACCCTCGTCGCGGGGATCGGTTACGCCTCGCTGATCGAGCGAAACGCGTTTGTCGTCCGTGAGGCCACCATGCCGGTGCTCTCGCCGGGATCCTCGCCGCTGAAGGTGCTGCACATCAGCGACATCCACATGCGGCCGTCCCAGCGTCGTAAGCAGGCGTGGCTTCGTGAGCTGGCCGGCTGGAATCCCGACTTCGTCGTCAACACCGGCGACAACCTGTCCCACCAGCGGGCGGTCCCCGCAGTGGTGCAGGCCCTCGGCGATCTGCTGTCGGTTCCCGGTGTGTTCGTCTTCGGCAGCAATGACTACTTCGCTCCGAAGCTGAAGAACCCCGCCAACTATCTGATCAAGCCGAGCCACCGGATCCACGGGGAGCCGCTGCCGTGGCAGGACCTGCGCGCAGCGTTCACCGAGCGCGGCTGGCTGGACATGACACATACCCGGCGCGACCTGGAGGTTGCGGGCCTGCACATCGCCGCGGCAGGCGTGGACGACCCGCACCTGAAGCGGGACCGCTATGACACCGTCGCCGGGCCCGCGAACGCCGCCGCGAACCTGACGCTGGGCCTGACGCATTCGCCGGAGCCCCGCGTGCTGGACCGTTTCGCCGCCGACGGCTATCAGCTCGTGATGGCAGGTCACACTCACGGCGGCCAGCTGTGTGTGCCGTTCTACGGCGCGATCGTCACCAACTGCGAACTCGACCGGTCGCGCGCCAAGGGCCCGTCCCAGTGGGGCGCACACACCCAGCTGCACGTGTCGGCAGGCATCGGCACCTCGCCCTTCGCTCCGCTGCGGTTCTGCTGCCGCCCGGAGGCGACCATGCTTACGTTGATCGCCGCCCCCACCGGTGGCTCGGATGCCAAGACGCGGGCGGGACAATCGCATCCGGCCGTATCGGCGCGGTGAGCGCGTCGGCCTCATCTGCCTGTTGCCAGTCCCGTGCGTGGGTGGACAGTGCGGTACGACTGATCGAGGCCGACGCCAGGCGCAGCGCTGACACCCACCTGCTGCGTTATCCCCTCCCTACGAGCTGGTCCACCGACGTCGACCTCGCGCTGTATCTCAAGGACGAGACCACCCACATCACCGGCAGCCTCAAACATCGGCTGGCACGATCGCTGTTCCTCTACGGGCTGTGCAACGGCTGGATCGACCAGAACACCACCGTCATCGAGGCGTCATCGGGCTCCACGGCGGTCTCGGAGGCGTACTTCGCGGCGCTGCTGGGGTTGCCGTTCATCGCGGTGATGCCGGCGTCGACGAGTGCCACGAAGATTGCACTGATCGAATCTCAAGGCGGCCGTTGCCATTTCGTCGACGAGTCGACACAGATGTATGCCGAGGCGCAGCGGCTGGCCGCCGAGACCGGCGGGCACTACCTCGACCAGTTCACCAATGCCGAACGCGCCACCGACTGGCGCGGCAACAACAACATCGCCGAGTCGATCTTCGAGCAGTTGGGCGAGGAGACGCATCCGGTGCCGGAGTGGATCGTGGTGGGTGCGGGCACCGGCGGGACGAGCGCCACGATCGGTCGCTACATCCGGTACCGCTGCCACCCCACCCGGTTGTGTGTCGTGGATCCGGAGAACTCCGCGTTCTTCCCTTCGTACGCGAGCGGCGACGCCGACGTCGTGACCGGGGTGTCGTCCCGCATCGAAGGCATCGGGCGACCCCGGGTCGAGCCGTCGTTCTTACCGCATGTCGTGGACCGGATGCTGTCGGTGCCCGACGCTGCGTCGGTGGCCGCCGCCCATCACGTCAGCCGAGTGCTCGGCCGTCGTGTCGGGCCGTCGACGGGAACGAACCTCTGGGGTGCGTTCGAACTGCTGGCCGAGATGGCGGCCGAGGGCCGCAGCGGCTCGGTGGTCACTCTTCTCGCCGACAGCGGCGACCGGTACGCCGACACCTACTTCTGTGACGAATGGCTGACCAGCCACGGGCTCGACCCGTCCGCGTCGGCCGACGTGCTGGCCGAGTTCGAACGATCGGGACGGTGGCCTCGGTCGTCGGCGCCGCGCGACAGCGGCCCGTCGGACGTCAGAAACAACCACAGCGCTGCAAACGCGAAGAAGCCCAGGTAGATCGATGCGCCTAACCCCGTCATCGGATGCCTCGTTTCGTTCGGTTCTGTCTCTCAGTGTGCATAACGCCACCGACAACCCGGATCCGTCCCTCGGCGTGTCGCACCGGCGATAGGCGTTTGGCTTGAACCCTGCGCAGTGCGATACGCTGTCGTGGCTTCACGCGGGGTGTGGCGCAGCTTGGTAGCGTGCTTC
>NZ_JBAUJR010000154.1:0-18738 GCF_049683935.1 Mycobacterium sp.
CCCACGGTGCGAACGTGGACTCGCTGGACCACTTCGTCGCGCGCGGCTCGGTCATCCTCAACCCCCGTGCCGGCTTCACCCAGCCCGGTCCGCCTTACCGCCTGGCGCCCGCGGCGCTGCGGCCCCCGGAGCCGGCGCCGCGCCTCGGCGAGCACACCGAGCTCTACCGCTCGCGGAATAGCGTTCCCGGTCGCGATTCCCGCTCGCCGGCAGCCGGGAATGCTATTCCGCGGGAGGTGGCGCCAATTCCGCGGCGCGAGGGGTTGCCGCTCGAGGGCGTCCGGGTGATCGACATGACGACCTTCTGGGCCGGCCCGAGTTGCACCCATCTGCTGGCCATGCTGGGCGCCGATGTCATCCACGTCGAATCGACCCGGCACCCCGACGGCACCCGCCTGATCGCCGGCATCCCTGTCACCGAGGAACTCTGGTGGGAGCGATCGCCGATCTTCTCCGGGCTGAACACGAACAAGCGGGGCGTGACGCTGGATCTGCAGAGTGCCGCGGGCCGCGACGTGCTCAACCGGTTGATCGCGACCGCCGATGTGGTCGTCGAGAACTTCACCCCACGCGTGCTCGAGAGCATGGGCCTGACATACGACGCGGTGAAGGCGATCCGGCCGGACGTGATCATGGTGCGGATGCCGGGGTTCGGGCTCGATGGACCATGGCGGGACAACCCGGCATTTGCCTACGTCATCGAGGCTGCCGCCGGGATCAGCTGGCTGACGGGATATCGCGACAGCAACCCGTTCGAGCCGTACTCGGTCGGTGACCCCAACGCCGGAATCCACGCGTTCAACGCGGTGCTCCTCGCGCTGGAACATCGTCGCCGCACCGGCGACGGATCCATGGTGGAGGCGGCGATGATCGACGCTGCCCTCAACGTCGCCGCCGAGCAGGTGATCGAGCACTCGGCCTACGGTGCCCTGCTGCAACGCGACGGGAACCGGGGGCCGACGGCGGCACCGCAGAATGTGTACCGTACCAACGAGATCGACGAGTTCGGCCGCCTCGACAGCTGGGTGGCGGTGGCGGTGGCCACCGACGCGCACTGGATCGGACTACGGGATGCGCTCGGACGACCCGACTGGGCGATGTCCGACGAGTTCACCACCGCATCGGGCCGACGCGCCCACCACGACCTGATCGACCGGCATCTCTCGCTGTGGTGCAGTGAGCGCGCCGGTGACCACATCGTGGAGGCCCTGTGGGCCAACGGGGTTCCGGTCGGCACGGTGCTGCAGCCGCACCGGCAGGCTGGGCTCGCCCAGTTGTCACATCGGGAGTTCTTCGAATCTGTCGAGCACCCGGTCAATCCCGCCACCAGGCACACCACCATGCCGTTCCGCTTCACCCGCGGACCTCGGCGGGTGCACCGGACGGCGGCGCCGCTGCTCGGCGAGCACAATCGCGACGTGCTGAGCGAACTCGGGCTCACCGACGACGAGATCGCCCGGCTCGAGGCCGACGGGGTCATCGGTACGTCGCCGGCCCGCTAGCCTCATCGACATGGCCATCGACCCGTCCGACATCCTGCTCGCCGGGCGGATTGCCGTCGTCACCGGCGGTGGCGCCGGCATCGGCCGCGGCATCGCCGAGGGATTGGCGGCCTTCGGCGCCTCCGTCGCGATCTGGGAACGAGACCCCGACACCTGCGCCGCCGCAGCCGACGCCGTCGGGGGACTGGGGATGGTGACCGATGTCCGCGACGCCTCCGCAGTCGATGCCGCGCTGGAGCGCACCGAACGTGAGCTCGGAACGGTGTCGATCCTGGTGAACAATGCCGGCGGTACCTTCAACTCGCCGCTGCTGGAGACCACCGAGAACGGGTGGGATGCGCTGTACCGCAGCAACCTCCGACATGTGCTGTTGTGCACCCAGCGGGTGGCCCGCCGACTGGTGGAGGCCGACAGCCCGGGCAGTGTCATCAACGTCACCTCGATCGAGGGCGTTCGGGCAGCCCCCGGCTACGCCGCCTATGCGGCCGCCAAGGCCGGGGTCATCAACTACACGCAGACGGCGTCGTTCGAGTTGGCGCCGCACGGCATCCGGGTCAACGCCGTGGCGCCGGATCTCACCATGACCGAGGGGCTCCAGAATCTGGGAGTGGCCGACGCGGCGGGCATCGCGGACGGCATTCCGATGCGCCGCGCCGGTCATGTCGACGAAATAGCCGCTGCCGCAGTGTTCCTCGCGTCCGATATGGCGAGCTACATCACCGGCCAGACGATCCACATCGACGGAGGCACCGAGGCCGCGGGTGGCTGGTACCACCACCCGCAGACGGGCGCCCCGACGCTGGGCCCCGGCTGAGGATCAGGAGTCCGGCGCCGGATCGCCGATCGTGCGCCGGATCGCGTTCCACACATCGGCGTACTGACCGGGTTGCTTCCAATAGACTCCGCGCCTCTTGAGGATCGCGCGCGCCAGCGGGGCGGCCAGTCGCAGCGCGTACTTCGAGGCACCGGCCTGCCGGGCCGCCTCGTCCAGCATGTCCTGCCACGAATGATGTTGGAAGGACAGGGCTTCCTGCGCTCTGGTGGTCTCCATCCAGTCGGTGACGAACCAGTCGTCGTCGCTGGTGGGGTTGCCTTTGCGTCCCGGCGGCAGGCCGCCTTTGAGCCCGCGGGTCGCGGCCAGCGCCGGTCCGACGTCGCCCTGCAGCATCCGGTGGGAATCGTCGCCGGCGATCAGCAGGATCTCGCCCACGACATCAGCGGTGGTCGCGGCGGCGAAAGCCCAAGCGACGTCGCGGACGTCGACGGTGTGCAATCGACCGTCGGTGGGCAGTGCACTCTCGAAACGCAGAGCGTCGGCCGACAGGGTCATGGCTTTGGGATCTACGCTGAGCACCCCACCGAGGCGCAGCACCACCCATTGCAGTGTGGAAGCTCGCACGATCGACTCTGCCTCGGCCTTGTGCGCGCTGTACAGGTCGGAATGGCGCATCGGCATGTCCGCGGTCACGGGTCCGGTGGCACGATGCGGGTTGCGCGCGCCGAACACCGCATTGCTGGAGGCCTGCACGAACCGTGGGGGAGTGGGTTGCGCCTCCGCGATGCCGACCAGTGTCGCGGTGGCCTCGACATTGACCCGACGCGCGAGTGCGCGGTTCTTGTAGATCCCCGGCGGGATGACCGCTGCAAGATGGATGATCGCCTCGGGAGCGACCTGGGCGACGAGTCCGGCAGTCTGGTCGGCGTCGGTGAGATCGGTCCACCGGACTGTCACACCGGGCGGCAGCGACTCGGCCGCCTTGCGGTTGGCGGGGGTACCGAGGTCGGCGACGACGACGCTGCGGCCCAGCTGGGCCAGGCGCCGAACCGTTGCTGAACCGACGAGTCCGAAGCCCCCGGTGACGAGCACCGTTCCCGGCATTGACCACTCCTAACTGCGGAAATGACATTCTCTTTGCCGGAAAGTAACATATGCTGTCACGATGTCCGACGACCGGGCCGAGATGGCCAAGTGGGACCCTGAATTCACCCGCCAGATCACCAGCCGGGTAGGTCCGCTGATCAAACGATACTTCCGTGCTGAAGTCCGTGGCCTGGATTCCATGCCCGCGGCCGGTGGGGCACTGCTGGTCTCCAACCATTCCGGCGGCATGCTCACCCCCGACGTGCTGGTGTTCGCCCCGGAGTTCTACAAACGGTTCGGATACGACCGGCCGCTCTACACCCTGGGTCACTATGGCATCTTCCTCGGCCCGACGGGCGACTACCTGCGCCGCGCGGGGGTCATCGAAGCGAGCCGTGAGAATGCGGCCGACGCGCTCCGCTCCGGTGCCGTCGTGTTGGTGTTCCCCGGTGGCGACTACGACTCCTACCGCCCTACCTTCACGGCCAACGTCGTCGACTTCGCCGGCCGCACCGGCTATGTCCGCACGGCCGTCGAATCGGGCGTACCGATCGTGCCCATGGTGTCCATCGGCGCACAGGAGACCCAGATGTTCCTCGCCCGCGGCGATTCGATTGCGCGGCTGCTCGGTCTGACCCGGGCACGCCTGGAGATCCTGCCCGTCAGCATCGGATTCCCGTTCGGCCTCTCCGTCATCTTCCCGCCCAACATCCCCCTGCCGTCCAAGATCGTCACCCGCGTCCTGGACCCCATCGACGTCGTCGCAGAGTTCGGTGAGGACCCGGACGTCGACGAGGTCGACCTCCATGTCAGAGCCGTGATGCAGGCCGCCCTCGACGAGTTGGCCCGCCAGCGCCGCTTCCCGGTGCTGGGCTGAGCGGCATGGCTGACACCCTCGGGCTACTGGCGACGCTCTGGCGGGCACGGCTCATCGCGCCGATGCGCCCGGACAGGTATCTGCGGATGGGCGCCGCCATGAAGCGCGCCGGCCTCACCGCGACGGTCGGCTTCGCCGCAGCCGCCCAGCGCTGCCCCGACCGCCCGGCCGTCGTTGATGAGCGTGGCACGTTGACCTGGAAGCAACTCGATGACCGCATCGATGCGTTGGCCGTGGCGTTGCAGGAGCACAGGCCGAAAACCGTTGCGATCATGTGCCGCAACCATCGAGGTTTTATCGAGGCCCTGGTCGCCGCCAACCGGATCGGCGCCGATGTGTTGCTGCTCAACACCTCGTTCGCCGGACCCGCGATGGCCGAGGTCATCGACCGCGAGGGCGCCGATGTGGTGATCTATGACCAGGAGTTCAGCGACACCGTCGACCGTGCGCTGCAGAACACACTGGACGCCACCAGGATTCTGGGCTGGGTGGACACCGACGACGGCCCCCCGACCGTCGATGCGCTGATCGACACTCAGCTCGGAAATCGGCCCGGCCCCGGCGAGCGCACCAGCAATATCGTCCTGCTCACCTCCGGCACCACCGGAACGCCCAAGGGGGCCAAGCGTTCCGAGGGCAGTGGCGGTGCCGGCGACCTCAAAGCCGTTCTCGACCGCACCCCGTGGCGGGCCGAGGAGCCCATCGTCATCGCCGCCCCGATGTTCCACGCCTGGGGCTTCTCGCAGTTGCTCTTCGCCGGTCTGCTCGCCTGCACCATCGTCACGCGCCGGAAGTTCGACGCCGAAGCCACTTTGAAACTGATCGACCGACACCGGGCCACCGGCCTCGCGGTCGTCCCGGTGATGTTCGACCGGATCATGGATCTCCCCGACGAAACGCGAAAGCGGTACAGCGGAAAGTCATTACGATTCGCCACGGCGTCGGGTTCACGGATGCGGCCCGACGTGGTGATCGGGTTCATGGATCAGTTCGGCGATGTGATCTACAACAATTACAACGCCACCGAGGCGGGGATGATCGCCACCGCCACGCCTGAAGATCTGCGGGTCGCCCCGGACACCGCGGGCCGGCCCGCGGATGGCACGGAGATCCGCATCCTGGACGCTGAACTGCGCGATGTCGTCGCGGGCGAGGCCGGACAGATCTTCGTCCGCAGCGGAACGCTGTTCGACGGCTATACCTCAGGGACGACCAAGGATTTCCACGACGGCTTCATGGCCTCGGGCGACATGGGCTATCTCGACGATGCCGGTCGGTTGTTCGTGGTGGGACGCGACGACGAGATGATCGTCTCCGGCGGGGAGAACGTCTACCCGATCGAGGTAGAGAAGACACTGGTGTCCCATCCCGGGGTGGCGGAGGCCGCCGTCCTCGGAGTCGACGACGATCAGTACGGCCAACGACTGGCCGCCTTCGTCGTTCTCGCGCAGGGCGCAACAGTCACCGCCGAGGAACTCAAGCAGCACGTGCGCGACAACCTGGCGAACTACAAGGTCCCACGCGACATCACGATTCTGGCCGAACTCCCCCGGGGTAGCACCGGCAAGATTCTGCGAAACGAACTACGCGCCCGCTGAGTCAGTCATCCGGAGCCGCCGGGGCCATCGCCGTGTCCACCGTGCTGGAACGCGCCAGTCCACATGCGACCCTCAACTCGTCGAAGGCGTGCACCATCGCATCGGTTGCCTCGTGCGGGTCGCCGAAAGTGGAGTCGTCGGAGAGCACCGCGATGTCGAGTTGGTCCACATAGCTCCACACCGTCATGTTGAAGGCGCTTCCCGCAGAAAGTATTCCGACAGAGTAGATTTCACTGACCGGGGCACCCCCGATATGTCCCCGCTCCCGCGGCCCTGGGACGTTGGAGATCGCGACGTTCATCAGCCGGTTGTGGTCGGCGTGCTTGGACTGCACCCGGAACATGGCCGGTGCCAGCGGTGGCGGCAGGTACTCGAGCATCCTGCCTTGCAGGGTGGGGCCGAGGAGGTCGTTGTTCTCCTTCGCGAGGCCGGTGGCCAGCGAGGTCAGTTTCACCCGTTGCAGCGGATCATCGACATGCACCGGCAGTGACACCATCAAGCCACCGATCTTGTTGCCGGTGATCCGATCGGGTGATCTGTCGGTGCTGATCGGAACCGTCGTCAGGATCGGACGATCCGCGCGGCCGTCGTAGCGCAGCAGCAACTCGCGTAGCCCGCCGGCGGCGACCGCGAGAACGACGTCGTTGAAGGTCACCGCAAGGTGCTTGGCGGTCTCCTTGACTTCGGCCAGTGACAACGTCGCAGTCGCGAACGTACGGACGGGCGACACGACGTGGTTGAGGAACGTGGGCGGGGCGTTGAACGGTTTGGCCAGATCGGGGTGCCCGCGTCGCTTTTTGGAGCGCCTCCGCAGCCGGGTGATCCCACGGGCGGCGTCGGTTACCAGACGCGGCATCTCGGCCATGTTCTGGAAGTGATCGAGCTGCGCCTCCCACAGCAGTTGCGTTGTCGTGGGCTGCTCACACGACGGCGGCGGGTCGTCGCTTTCGTCTTGCGAAGAGCCGGACAGATCCATCAGCCGCGCAAGGAGATTGGCCGATGCCACGCCGTCGGCCAGGGTGTGGTGCACCTTGCCGATCAGCGCGAAGCGGTCCTGCGCCATCCCCTCGGCGAAGTAGAACTCCCACAGTGGCCGAGACCGATCCAGCGGGGTGCCGGCGATCTCCCCGATCACCTGATCGAGTTCGCGTCGACCCCCCGGTTCCGGGACGCGCACCCGACGGAGGTGGTAGTCGAGATCAACCGGGCAGTCCTGCATCCACATCGGATGGTGCAGTCGCCACGGGATGTCGATCAGTCGATAACGCAACGGCTCCAGCAGGTGCAGTCGACGCGCCACCGTCCGGCGGAAGGCATCGAAGCCGTACTGACCGGGGTAGTTCGTCGCGTCGATCACCGCGACCTTCAGAGTGTGGGTGTGCAGGTTCGGTGTCTCGCTGTACAACAGCATGGCGTCCATGCCGTTGAGACGCTTCATGGTCACCCATGCAACCACTCGAGATTCATGATCACCGGGGTTTGACCGAATGGATCAGCCGCAGAGGATATCCAGCGCGTTCGACGTCTCGAGATCCACGAACGCGGCGGCGTACCGTTGGGCGAAGGCCAGGCAGATGTCCGCCCGCTGCCAGGCATCTCCTCCGGACAGGGTGGCCATCCAGATCGCCAGGCCGTGCGCGACCGAGGCGCGGTAGCCCAGCCAGATTTCTTGCGGCGTGGGCATCTCGGCCTCGGACAGCCGCAACGCGCCGCGGTACTGCTCGAGCAGGTCGCGTTCGCAAGCGCGGCGATCTTCGATGGTGAGCGCACCCTGGAGGAAGTACCCGAGGTCCAGCGAGAAGCTACCGCGCCGCACCATCTGCCAATCCAGGAAACCGACCGTGTCGTCGGGCAGCACATAGGTGTTACCGATGTGCGGATCCCCGTGCAGCAGCGTCGGGGTCGACTCGGTGAGCGAGCCGATGTAGCGCGCCCAGATGTCGACGAAGAGCTCGGTTCCGCTGAGCGCGATGATGTCGGTGGGCACGGTGTCGCCGAGTCGCTCGTGAGCGATGTGCAGGGGTGCGTACTCGAGTCCCTCGAAGGCGACGAACGGCTCGACCCACCCCAGCGCGGGTTGCCGGGTGAGGCGCTTCCCCCAGAACTCGCTGTGCAGCCGCGCCAGCCCCTGCACCCCGGCCGCGGCTTGCTCGACCGTCAGCGGACGGGTGGAATCACGCGGATCGGCTCCGCGCGTCACGACGTCTTCCATCAGCATCAGAAAGTCGCGACGTTCTTCATCGATC
The DNA here is from genome assembly GCF_049683935.1 of Mycobacterium sp. Lineage (GTDB taxonomy): Bacteria > Actinomycetota > Actinomycetes > Mycobacteriales > Mycobacteriaceae > Mycobacterium. The sequence continues at coordinate 8,085 of NZ_JBAUJR010000154.1, forward strand.
AGCGCCGTGTAAACAGCCGGATGATCAAGCGGCAGAGTGACGGCCGAGGAGAACAACCTCGGTTCGTGGTACAGGCCGCTGGTCAGCGCGACGAGATCGGCATGCTCCGGGTCGACGGCCTTGGCGAACACGGTGTCCGGCCCGTGACCTGTCGCGTAGTCCAGCGCCAGACGGGCTCTCCGGTTGGTTCCGTCGTCGCGCAGCACCACGCGGACAGCGGCGACTTCAGCGCCCGGAAAACATGGCGCGAGCGCCGAAGTCATCCATTCCGGAGAGATCTGATCCCAGCCCTGCGGAATCGACAGATCAACAGCGGTCACGTCACGGCTACTTCAGGCAACTGCCGCCGTCGACCGGAAGCGTGACGCCGGTGATGAATCGCGCTTCGTCCGAGGCGAGGAACAGTACCGCGTTGGCGATGTCCTCCGGCTCGACCCACCCGATGGGCAGGGTGTGCATGAACTCGCCGACGACCTTCATGTCGTCAGGGCCTGGGTTCTCCAGATCGGGACGGAAGAGCTTCATGGTGCCCTCGTTCATGAACAGCGGCGTGTTCACGTTCGTCGGGTGCACCGAGTTGACCCGGATGTTCTTCGCTCCCAGCTCAACGGCGAAGGTGCGCATCAGGCCGACGACGCCATGCTTGGCGGCGACATAGTGACCGGTGTGCGGGTAGGCCTTGAGGCCTCCGACGGAGCTGGTCAGGATGATCGACCCGCCACGCTCGCCGGCGAGGATGTGCGGCACACCGGCTTTCACGGTTTTCCAGACGCCACCGAGGTTGACGTCGATCATGTCGGTCCAGTCGCCCTCGCTGGTCTTGTCCAGCGTCTGGCCACCGTTGCCGATGCCGGCATTGGCGACGATGATGTCGAGCCTGCCGAACTCCTCGACGCCGGCGTCCACCGCGGCCTTGAGCGCATCGAAATCACGGGTGTCGACCTCGGCGGTATAGATCCGCGCTCCGGCATTCTTGACCAGATCCGCGGTTTCGGCCAGGTCCTCCGGGGTGGACAGCGGAATCTGGACGCTGTCGATCTGCTTACAGATATCGACGGCGATGATGTCAGCGCCTTCCTGGGCCAGGCGCACTGCGTGGGCTCGTCCCTGTCCGCGTGCCGCGCCGGTGATGAAAGCGACCTTGCCTTCAACACGTCCTGTCATGTTCGTCCGTCCTTCTGTGGGTTGTGGGGTGTTCGGTATCTGGTGTGCACGCTCAGGCAACGAAGGTGGGCATGGATTCCCAGCCGCGGACGGCTGTGGTCTGAGACGGTTTGGCATTGGGCCAGTCCACCTCCCACTCCGGGAATCTCTTGAGGATCTCCTCGAGGGCGATCCGGCCTTCCAGCCGTGCCAGGGCGTTGCCCATGCAGAAGTGGGTTCCCGCACCGAACGTCAAGTGCGAGCGCTGCTCCCGGTGGATGTCGAAGACGTCCCCATTCGGGGGGAAGCGGCGGTGGTCACGGTTTGCGGCCCCCATCAGAAGGAGAATGGCACTGCCCGCGGGCACTTTCTGGCCGTAGTACTCGGTGTCACGGGCGACGTAGCGGGCGACCTGCAGTGCCGGCGGCTCCCAGCGCAGGATCTCCTCGATCGCTCCGGGGATCAGCTCGGGGTGCTCCGCGAGTTCGCGACGCTGATCGGGATGCTCGGCCAATGTCTTGCCGGCCCAGCCGATCAGCCGGGTGGTGGTTTCGGCCCCGGCGGTGGAGACCACCGTCAGATACATCAACAGCTCGTCGCGACTCAGGCGGCGCAGGGTGCCGGTCTCGTCCACGAACTCGACGTTGAGCAGCTCGGTCATGATGTCGTCCGACGGGTGCTCGGTGCGGTAGTCGATGAACTCGGCAAACACCTCACCGGTGGCCATCAGGTCGACCTGCGTGCTCTGCAGCGTCGCCTCACCGTGATCGGTCACCCGGCGCTGATGCTCCTCCGGGATGCCCAGCAGCATGCCGATGACCCGCATCGGCATCTGCTCGCCGAGATCGTTGACGAAGTCGAACCGGCCGGTACCTTCCAGCGGATCCAGGCAGCGGGCGGTGAACTCCCGGATCTGCGGTTCCAGCGCGAGGACCTTGCGCGGGGTGAACATCCGCGAGAGCAGGTTGCGGTGGATGTTGTGGATCGGCGGATCCTCGAAGATCAAGGTGCCGGGCGGGATCTCCATGCCGGACTTGATGATCTCGAGAAGCGCTCCGCGACCGGAGATGAAGGTCTCGTGGTCGATCATCGCCTTGTTCACGTCGTCGAACCGGCTCAGCGCGTAGAAGTCGTGCTCGGCGTTGTAGTACAGCGGCGCTTCCTCGCGCAGTCTGGCGAACACCGGGTACGGGTTCATGTTGAGCTCGACGCTGTAGGTGTTGTAGGACAACTCTGCTGCTGGTGCGGCATCCTGCACGTCGGAGTTTTCAGCGCTGATCGTCACGGTGTCCTCTCGCTGGACCAGTCTTCGTAAGACAACTGACTCTAATTTGTCTCACAACTTTGGCATCACGGGTGCACGAGTGTCAATGGCGGAATCGTTTCAGGCAGTCGTGGCTCTCCGAGAAGAAGAATTACGCTCTCAAAAAACGAAAGCGCACGCTGAGGGTCCGATGGACCCCCGGAGTGCGCAAACGCAATTCTAAAGTGGCGAGAGGAAGATTCTCAGCTATTTGGCTGCGAAACCGTGGGAGCAGAAATCCCAGACCTCGTCGGCGGAGATGGGCTTGGCGGTGCCGTCGCCGGCGTCGCCGCTGGACTGCGCGACGAACATCACCGTCTGCATCGTCATCGCCGCCATTCGCTTCGGGTTGATGCCCGTGCGCAACTCGCCGGCCTCGCTTGCCTCTTCCATCAGCTCCGTGAGCAGGGCAAGCAGTGGCGCGTGGGCAACCTTGACCTCGGACGGATGGGAAACCAGCAGGCGCGGCGCAAAGTCAGTGAACAGCGGGCGCTTGGCCGCCGGGTCGGGACGAGACGATTCGAAAAGGAGTTGGACGGCGACTTTGAGGCGTTCGATCGGCGCCTCCTGACCCGAGGTCGCAGCGCGGATCTGATCTGCCGACCGACTCAACGCATCCTCGAACAGAGCGAGGAGGAGTTCGTGTTTACCGTCGAACTGCAGGTAGAAGCTGCGCAAGGACTGGCGGGAGCGGTCGACGACCTCTTGCACCGTGAAGTCGGTGCTGCCCTTTTCGATGATGATGGCCTGCGCGGCATCGAGGAATCGCTGCACGCGTTGAGCCGCTCGCAATTTGGCGGTCTTGATCGACCGTTCGACCGCCCGCTGCTTCCAGGCTGGTTCCTCGCTGGGGATGGTCATCGGCGGCTCGACTGCCGGCCGACTGGGGAAAACATGCACTGACTGTACCGGAGAACGCCTTGCCATAGCGGCCCTCGACCCCCTCTCGGCCCACGTGTCAGAGATTGTAACTTCCTCACCACGAGAATAGTATTCTCATTTTGGTGATAACAGAAGGCCCAGATATCGAGCCGAGGCGAGGCGCCATCAGCTTCGCACCTTGCTCAACACCGTGGGCCGACCGCCCCCGCTGCACCCACCCTGAGACCTGAGGATCCGCCGTGTACATCGACTCTGACGTCACCGACAAGATCGCGACGATCACCCTCAACCGGCCCGAGGCCGCCAACGCCCAGAACCCGGAACTGCTCGACGAACTCGACGCCGCGTGGACGCGGGCGGCCGAGGATCGCGACGTCGCCGTGATCGTGCTGCGGGCCAACGGAAAGCACTTCTCGGCCGGCCACGATCTGCGGGGCGGCGGTCCCGTCCCCGACAAGATCACGCTGGAGTTCATCATCGAGCACGAGGCGAAGCGCTATCTCGAGTACACGCTGCGCTGGCGCAACGTGCCGAAGCCGTCGATCGCCGCCGTGCAGGGCCGCTGCATCTCCGGCGGGCTGTTGCTGTGCTGGCCCTGCGACCTCATCATCGCCTCCGATGACGCCCTGTTCTCCGACCCCGTTGTCCTGATGGGCATCGGCGGGGTCGAATACCACGGACACACCTGGGAACTCGGCCACCGCAAGGCCAAGGAGATCTTGTTCACCGGAAGGGCGATGACCGCCGACGAGGTGTACAGCACCGGCATGGTGAACAAGGTGGTGCCGCGCGAGGAGCTCGACGCCGAAACCAGGGCGATGGCAGAGCAGATCGCCAAGATGCCACCGTTTGCGCTTCGCCAGGCCAAGCGGGCGGTTAACCAGACATTGGACGTCCAGGGTTTCTACGCCGCGATCCAGTCGGTGTTCGACGTTCACCAGACCGGTCACGGCAACGCGTTGAGCGTCGGCGGATGGCCGGTGTTGGTGAACCTCGAGGAGATGAAGGCCAACATCACCTGACCGTCGGCCTCCGGTCGCGCGCTCGCGACTGACGAGCGCGCGCGGAATGCCGGCGATTACGGCGCGTCGACGTGCAGACCCGCGCGCTCGCGGAGATCGGCAGGGTCAGAGCACCGCGAGCCGCGGCGCGGAACCGCGGGCGCGCAGGCCCGCACCGGCCCGCCGGGTGAGTTCCTTTGAGCTGCCCAGTAATCCGTCGAGCACGAGCGCACGCTTCACGTGGTGATGGAGATCGTGTTCTTCGGTGAAGCCGATGCCGCCGAGCACCTGCTGGCAGTGCTTGGCCGCGGTCAGCGCTGCCTTTCCCGCCGCCGCCTTGGCCAGCAGCGAGGTCAGATCGGGGTTGTCGTCGCCGGGCAGCGTGAGCGTCGCCTCGGCGCCTTCGATCGCCACCAACGTCTCGGCCAGTCGGTGCCGGACCGCCTGGAACGACGCGATCGGACGGCCGAACTGCACCCGGTCCAGCGCATGCTGGCGGGCCAGGGTCAACATCGCCCTGGCCGAACCGACCAGCCACCAGCCCACCGCACGCCGCGCATCGGGCAACCGGAGGTGCCCGCCCTCGTCGACCCTGCGCAACGGCAGGCCGCCAAGGGCTTTGCTGTCGCCCGCTTGGGCGTAATCCCAGACCACCCAACCATTACCGGCGTAGGGGAGAGCCGGGGTCGCACCGGCCTCGCGGCCGGCGGTGAGCAGCACCACGTCGTTGAGAACCGATGCGTGTGAACCGGTTTCGCCCAGCAGTCGGAACACCAACGGGATCGCCAGCTCGGACAGGTCCGAGAGCATTTCGGCCCAGCCCAGTTCGGCCAGCGCCGCGTCCAGTTCGGGGCCGGACACCGACAGCATCGTCTTGCGCAGTCCGTCTTCGAGAAGGCTCAGCGATTCAGGATCCATGGTCACTCCTTCCCGAGGTCGAGCAGGCGGCGGGCGATGATGTTGCGCTGCACCTCGGCGGTGCCGCCGTAGATCGAGGCCGCCCGCGAGTACAGGAACTCGGTGCGCCACGCGGTGTCGTCGAGTTCTATCGCGCCCGGCAGGAGGTCACGCGCGGTGTCGTAGAGCCGCTGCTCGGCGCCGGCCAACAACACCTTGTCGATGGAGGTGTCGGGACCGAGCTTCTGACCGTCGGCCAGTCGGTGCTGGGTGGCTCGGGAGCGGCAACGCAGCGTGTGCAACGCCAGGTACGCCTCGCCCATCTCCGCGTCGATTTCGTTGTGGCTGGCCTGACCGCCGCTCTTCACCTCATCGATCAGCGCGTCGAACCGCGAGTACAGGTAGGCGATGCGCTGCCAGAAGCACGTGGAACGTTCGTAGGGAAGAAGATCCATCGCCAGTCGCCAGCCGTCGCCGGGCTTGCCGAGCATCCGGCTGGCGTCCACCACCACGTCGTCGAAGTACACCTCGCAGAACTCGTCGACGTCGTGCATGGTGCGCAGCGGGCGCACGCTGATACCGGGGGTGTCCACGTCGACGAAGAAAGCGGTGATCGCTTCGTGGTTGGGGGTGTCGGCATCGCCGGTACGGGTGAGCAGGATGCACCGGTGGGAGTACTGAGCGAAGCTGGTCCACACCTTCTGGCCGTTGATGATGTAGCGGGTACCGCCCGAGTCTGGGTCGGGCACCGCGCGGGTGGTCAGCGACGCCAGGTCGCTTCCTGAACCGGGCTCGGAAAATCCTTGGCACCACTGCTCTTCGCCGCTGAGCAGCTTGGGGACCATCTCGGCGGCAAGCTCGGCGGGCGCGTAGTCGATCATGGTCGGCGCCAGCACCTCGAGCATCGAGTACGGTCCCGGTTCGGCCAGGCGCCGCCCGACCACCTCTTCGCCGACGACGGCTCGCAGTATTTCCGGACCGCCGAGCCCGCCGGCGCGCTCCGGCCAGCCGTAGCGATTCCAGCCGGCGTCATAGAGCGCCTTCTGGACGCGGGCGAACTGGCTCATGTGGGCCTGGAGGGAGTCGTCGCCCGGCGGCGGGGTCAGGTCGTTCTCGTCGAGCCAGGCGACCAACTGTGTCCGGAACTCGGCGGTGGTGGGGACGGTCATCCGGCTTCGGGCCTGCCGATCGCGTGCGGTCGCCCCGAGTCGTGCTCGCCGCTGCGCCGGATGAACGTCATCGCCCGGGTCCTCAGCCGCCAGCCCTGGTCGGTCCGGAGGTAGGTGTCCTTGTAGTAACCGATGCGCATGTCGTGTTTCGAGTGCTCGATGAAACACAGCGGCTGCGTGCCCGTCGCAGTATCGGCACCCTCGATCAGGTCGACGAGCGCGGTGCCGGTCATGAACAGACCCTTCGGCGCCGCATCAACGAGGACGGGGAACCGGTTGAGTGTGTAGGTGTCACCGAACGCGCTGTAGGTGCCGTCGGGCGTGAAGACCTCCATCAACCCGTCGACGTCACCCTGGGTGATCGTGACGGCGTACTTGGCCAGCAGCTGCTGGATCTCGACGAGATCCTCAGTCTTTGTTGGTGTCATTCTTGAAGACCTTACCGTCCTTCATTACAAAGTTAACCCGCTGTGTAACGGTTATGTCGGCCAGTGGATCGCCGGGTACCGCGATGATGTCGGCGAGGTAGCCCTCGGCGAGACGGCCGAGGTCCGACCTGTTGATCAGGTCGGCGGCGACCACCGTGGCGGCCCGCAACACGGCGGCGGGGGGCAGGCCCCAGTCGACGAGGGTGACGAGTTCGTCGGCGTTGCGGCCGTGGGGGATGGCCGGGGCGTCGGTGCCGACGGCGATCTTGACCCCGGCCTCGTAGGCTGCCTTGATCGAGGTGCGCGCCTTGGGGAACATCTCGGCGGCCTTGTCCTGCAGCACCTTCGGCGCCTTGGACACGTCCATCGCCTCGGCGAGCCGCCGGGTGGAGACCAGGAAGCGGTCGTTGTCGACGAGCATCTGAATCGCTTCGTCGTCCATCAGGAAGCCATGTTCGATGCAGTCGATCCCGCATGCCACGGCATGCTTGACCGCCTCCGCGCCGTGGGTGTGGGCGGCGACCCGCAACCCGCGCCGGTGTGCCTCGTCGACGATGACACGCAGTTCCTCGTCGGAATAGTGTTGTGCGCCGGCCTCTCCGGTCAGCGACATCACCCCACCCGAACAGCAGACCTTGATCAACTGGGCGCCGTGCTTGATCTGGTACCGAACGGCCTTGCGGATCTCGTCGGTGCCGTTGGCGATGCCCTCCTCGACTGTCAGCTCCAGCACGCCGGGCATGAATGCGGCGAACATCGTCGGATCGAGGTGACCGCCGGTCGGGGTGATCGCATGGCCGGCGGGGATGACCCTGGGACCGTCGATCATGCCGGCTTCGATGGCCCTGCCCAACGCCACGTCGAGGAGGTATCCGCCTGTCTTGACGAACAATCCGAGGTTGCGCACGGTGGTGAAGCCCGCGCGCAGCGTGCGGCGCGCGTTGCCTACAGCTCGCAGCACCCGGGTCGGGGGATCGTCCTGAACCTGCGACAGACCCGGGTTCTCCCCGCGACCCCCCATCAGGAGGTTGACCTCCATGTCCATCAGGCCCGGGAGCAGGATGGAGTCGCCGAGGTCGATGACATCGGCGCCCTCGGGCGCGTCGCCGCCGATGCCGACGATGACGCCGTCCTCGACGGTGACGACACCGGGCCGGATGATCTCACCGGCGTCGACGTCGACGTAACCCGCTGCTTTGAGGGTCAGGAGTGCCGTCTGGGGTGTCGTCGGGGGTGTCACTGTCAGACCACCGGCTCCTTGATCAGATTGATGTAGGCCGCACCACTGTCTAGCACGCGGGGCTGCTTCCAGACCTCGATGGGGAAGCTGACCATGACGATCGACTGTCCCAGATGGACCAGGGCCTTGGCGTCCTCCGGCATTCCTTTGAGCGGAAAGCGTGCGTCGACGTAGACCATGATGTCCTCGAGGCGGGCCATCCCCGCGTCGTACAGTTCCTGCATCTCGGCCATCGTCGAGTTGAGTCGCTTCGAGTAGCGCTCCTCCTCGGTGGGCAGGCACCAGTCGGCGAACCGCTCCAGGTCGGCGAATTCCTCTGGCAATTTAGACATTCACTGCATCCTTCGAGTCGGTGGGGGCAGACTGCTTGGCGGCGGTGGAGCCGTTTCCGTTCGCCTGGGAGGCCTTGTACCGATCAACGTACTGGTGGGCCGTCATGTGCAGGTGACGCAGCAGGATCTCCTGATCACACAGCGGGAAGTCCGTGACGACCCGGGTGCCGATCTGAGTCTGGGTGGCTTCCAATGTGTTCGCGTCCTGGAATGCGTACTCCTTGAACGTCACCGCGGCCAGTTCCTGAGAGAGGCGCTCCCGCAGGTTCTTCGGCGGCACGAAGTAGAGGTCCGCTTCGAAGATGTGCTTGTCCACCGCGGTGGGCCAGTAGTTGTAGGTGAGGTACCACCCCGGGGCCCAGAACAGCAGCGTGAAGTTGGGGAAGAATTCGAATGAGTCTTGGCCCCAGGTCTTGTGGCGACCGGGGTTGATGGCCGGCGGCAGTTCGTCAGGCAGAACGCCCTTGATGTCGGGGCGGTCCCACGGGCCGAACAGCCCGCTGTGCAGGATCCGCTCGATCGGCTTGACCATGTTCAGGTCCTTGGGCGGGCTCATCCCGCCCCACGACGAAATCATGGAGTGGTCGCCCTTGATGTCGTAGTGCAAGGCCTCGAAGCCGAACTTGGCCAGTTTTTCGGCCTCCTCCTTCTCCGCCTGCTTCATGTGCAGGATCGGTGCGTGGTAGAACTCGGTGAACGCATCGATGAACAGCTTCCAGTTCGCGTTGACTTCCGAGCGGTAGCTGTAGTGCTCGGTCATCTCGTGGAACGGATAGCCCTCGAGGCCCTTCGCGAAGTCACCGAGATACTCCGTGAGCGACTCTGCGTCGTTGTCGAAATTGATGAAGATGAAGCCTTCCCACACCTCGCAGCGCACCGGAACCAGTCCGTACTCGGATTTCTCGAGGTCGAAGAACTCGCCCTCCTGCTGCACGAAGGTCAGATCGCCATCGAGCGAGTAGCGCCACGCGTGGTACTTGCACACGAACTGACGGCAGCTTCCCGAGACCTCTTCACCGGGATAGTCGTTCCACACCAACTTGTTGCCGCGATGCCGGCACATGTTGTAGAAGGCGCGAACGGTCTCGTTCTGATCCTTGACGATGATCACGGACGTGCCCGGGCCCGCCGACGGCATCTCTCGGGTGAAGTAACTGCCCTTCTTGGGCAGCTTCTCGACGCGACCGATCTGCAGCCAGGTCTTCTTGAAGATCGCCTGCTGTTCGAGCTTGAAGTGCTCCGGGTCGATGGAGTCCTCGTAGTTGACGGGAGCGGTGCCGAGCTCAGGCCAATGCTCGGTCCAGCTACCCGCATCGGGTTTGGGGAAGAATGCCACTTTCAGTTCTCCTTCTGGGGTTCGACGCCAAATGTGTTCAGTGCCATAGCGAGCATGTGGTAGCCGCCCACGGTGAAGACGAAGTCCATGAGTTGCCGTTTGTCGAGTTCTTTGCCGAGGGCGGCCCATGTCGTGCCGGAGATCCGGGTGTCCTCGACCAGTTCGTCGACGGCGGTCAGCACGGTGCGGTCGAACTCGTCGGCGGCCTCACCGTTCTGGAGCGCGGTGATGTCGTGCTCCGACAGCCCGGCGCTCTTGCCGATCGCGACGTGTTCCTGCCACTCGTATTCACATTCGGTGAGGTGGGCCACCCGGAGCACGGCCAACTCGCGCAATCGGGCTGACAGCGTCGATCGGGTGAGCAGGTAGAAGCTGAACGTGAAATAGGCGCGGGTGAGATCAGTATGGTGGACGAAGGTCGATACGGCGTTTCCGGCGTCCGTGGGATTGCGGAGATGTTCTGGCATCAGGCGCAGCGCCGCGTGAACAGCCTCGTCCCACTGGTCTGCGGGCAATGGGGCCACTCGCACCGAGGCGCTCCTCTCGCTCATGAGAATCAGGTTCTCATATTTCGACAGTAGATTTCCACTCTTGCCGGATTTCGTCAACGGTGGAAGTCGGAACCGCCGGTCAGGGCAGTGCCCAGGAGAGGGCAACGGTGCAGCCAGGTGGCCGAGGAGACTCGTTCGGACGTTGATTCTCGCTCCTGGAGAAGCTAGTTTCCTTGGTAGGAGAACAACAGCCTGAACCAGCAACCGTCTGGCACGCAGCGCGTGCGGGACGAGAGGAGTGCCGGCATGCACAAGGACGAGATGATTTTGATCAGTGTTGATGATCATGTGGTCGAGCCGCCGGATATGTTCAAGAACCATTTGCCGCGGAAGTATTTGGATGAGGCGCCGCGGTTGGTGCATAACGCTGAT
>NZ_JBAUJR010000155.1:0-17559 GCF_049683935.1 Mycobacterium sp.
GGCCCCGCTGGTCGACGCGCCGCTGCCGCCGGCCTAGCCTCCAGGAGCCCAGCCGGTCGCGTCCGCCCACTCCCACGCTCGGCGGTACGCGTCCAGAAACCACGGCTCTTTCGCCTCGGCGTACGCGCCGGTGTCGGCATGACCCTCTGCGACCACCCGTTTCTTCAGCTCCAGATAGTCCGACCGGACAGCCGGGTTGGCGGTAAGCCAGTCGACGAACAGCAACCCGAACTGCTGTCCGGGCCAGCCTGCCACTCGCACATGGACATTCGTCGGGCGACCAGGGTCGGCCGAACAGTACAACCGCTTCCGCCACAGCGATTCGTCGTCCACGTGGTCGAATTCACCCACGGTGCTGCGCCCGTCCGGCTTGGCGACGTCGCGGTCGATAGCGGTGCTCACGTATCCCGCGCCGAACATCGAGTCGGCGAGCTCGTCGGCAACCTCGAGCGAGGCGACGGTGACCTGGATGTCGATCACGTCCTTGGCATCCAGCCCCGGTATCGCGGTGGAGCCGATGTGATCGATCCGCGAGGCTCGGTGCCCGCAGGCGGTCCTCAGCCGCGCCAGAATTCGCTGCGCGTCGCCAGGCCACCGCGGATCCGAGGGCACCAGGCGAGGCTCACGCTGCGCCGGCCGACCGGTGTGGAGGTTGTGCGCAAACGGCTGGATGCGCTCGTGCCACAGCGCGCGAGCGTTCTCCACGAGTTGCCCGGCGCTGCCGGAGTTGTCCAGCCAGACATCGGCCACCGCGCGGCGCTGTTCTTCGCCGGCCTGCGCAGCGATGCGCGCGCGTGCGTCCTGTTCGCTGAAGCCGCGGTGCTCCATGAGTCGCTGCACACGCAGCTCCTCGTCGGCATGCACGATCACCACCAACGGGAACATCGGGGCCATCTGCGACTCGACGAGCAGCGGGATGTCCTCGATGATCACCGCCTCGTCGTGCGCAGCCGCGATCAGCTCCGAACGCCGCTGTCCCACAAGCGGATGCACGATGCCGTTCAGCGTCGCCCGTTTCTCGTCGTCGCTGAAGGCGATCGCGGCCAGAGCCGGCCGGTTCAGAGCACCGTCGGGCAGCAGGATGTCGTCACCGAACGCCTCGACCAGACCGGCAAGACCTTCGGTGCCGGGTTCGACCACCTCGCGGGCGATCACGTCCCCGTCGACGACGATGCCCCCGAGCTCACTGAACGTGGCGGACACCGTGGACTTGCCTGCTCCGATTCCTCCGGTCAACCCAATGCGCAGCACCCGGTCAGTCTGTCAGCGCCGGGAGGCCCGACGACAACGGCCCCGGCTCTGGTGAGCCGGGGCCGTTGGTCGTTACGAACTAGGCGTTGCCTGCGAGCTTCTCCCGCAGCGCGGCAAGCTGAGCGTCGCTGGCCAGCGATCCGCCCGAACTGGGCTCCTCGGAACGCGAAGAACCGTTCGCGACGGGCTTGGCAGCTTCCTCGGCCTCGGCAGCGGCGAACTTCTCCATCTGCGCGGTGTGCATCTTGTGGCGGCGCTCGGCCTCGGCGTACCGCGCCTCCCACTCGTCACGCTGCTTCTCGAAGCCTTCGAGCCACTCGTTGGTGTCGGCGTCGAAGCCCTCGGGGAAGATGTAGTTGCCCGCGTCGTCGTAGCTGTCGGCCATGCCGTACTTCCACGCTTCGAACTCGTCGGTGTAGTCCTCGTTGGCCTGCTTGAGACTCAACGAGATACGGCGCCGCTCCAGGTCGATGTCGATGACCTTGACCATCGCGTCGTCGCCGACCTGGACAACCTGGTCCGGGACCTCGACGTGACGCTCGGAGAGCTCGGAGATGTGGACCAGACCCTCGATGCCCTCTTCGACGCGGACGAACGCACCGAACGGAACCAGCTTGGTGACCTTGCCCGGCACGATCTGACCGATCGCGTGGGTGCGCGCGAAGTGGCGCCACGGATCTTCCTGAGTCGCCTTGAGCGACAACGACACCCGCTCGCGGTCCATGTCGACGTCGAGAACCTCGACGGTGACCTCGTCGCCGACCTGGACGACCTCGGACGGATGGTCGATGTGCTTCCAGGACAGCTCGGAGACGTGCACCAGACCGTCGACGCCGCCGAGATCGACGAACGCGCCGAAGTTGACGATCGAGGACACCACACCCTTGCGGATGGCGCCCTTGGTCAGCTGGTTCAAGAATTCACTACGAACTTCGCTCTGCGTCTGCTCCAGCCAGGCGCGGCGCGAGAGCACCACGTTGTTGCGGTTCTTGTCGAGCTCGATGATCTTGGCCTCGATCTCCTTGCCGATGTACGGCTGAAGATCACGGACACGACGCATCTCCACCAGCGAAGCGGGCAGGAAGCCGCGCAGGCCGATGTCGAGGATCAGGCCGCCCTTGACGACCTCGATGACGGTGCCCTTGACGGCCTCGTCCTTCTCCTTGAGCTCTTCGATGGTGCCCCAGGCGCGCTCGTACTGTGCGCGCTTCTTGGACAGGATCAGGCGACCTTCCTTGTCCTCCTTGGTGAGGACCAGGGCTTCAACCTCATCGCCGACGGACACAACCTCATTGGGGTCGACGTCGTGCTTGATGGAGAGCTCGCGGGAAGGAATGACACCTTCGGTCTTGTAACCGATGTCGAGCAGGACTTCGTCGCGGTCGACCTTGACGATGGTCCCTTCGACGATGTCGCCATCGTTGAAGTATTTGATGGTCTTGTCGATGGCAGCGAGAAAATCCTCAGCCGAGCCGATGTCGTTGACGGCTACTTGCGGCGAGGTGACGGAGGGACTTGGCATGTGGTGGGTTGCTCCGGACAGGTGTGCTCGTAGGGACAGTTGATGTTTCTTGGTTTGTACCCGCGAATGGTGCGCACACAGGTACCCGTTGAGATTACTAGACCGGGTACATGCAGGACAAACCCGCCCCCGGGCAGCCGCTAATCTGCTGAGGTGTCATACGCCGGCGCCCAGGGACCGCCCCATCAACTCCAGGCGCCGTTCGTGCGCCGCGTCCGCAAGGTCGGAGCACCACTCGGGGTGATCATCGCGCTCGGGACCATCGCCGGGCTCATCGTGATCGCGCTGACCGCATTCAATCCGGTCGGCACCGCGATCGGCTTCGTGCTCTCCAGCATCGCCATGACGGTCGTCGTACTGGCCTACCTGTGGCTGGACAGGTGGGAACCCGAACCGCCACGCCTGCTCGTCTTCGCCTTCATCTGGGGTACGTCGGCGGCCGTCGTCATCGCCGCTGTGCTGCAGATTTTTCTCGATGCCTGGCTCAGCCCCGCCATGGATGCCACGCAGTCCACCGGGGTGAGCCCGTTCACGCTGGTCGTCGGGGCCCCGCTCACCGAAGAGGCCGCCAAGGGTCTCTTTCTGCTCCTGATGATGACCGGCGTCCGCCGCAACGAGATGAACTCACTGACCGACTGCCTGGTCTACGCCGGACTGGTCGGGGCGGGCTTCGCCTGGCTGGAGGACATCCTCTACATCGCGAACGGCGAAACGCTGGCCGATTCTCTGTTCACCGCCGCGTTGCGCCTCATCATGGCTCCGTTCGCGCACTCACTGTTCACCACACTGTTCGCCATCGGCGTGTGGTACGCGCTGCACAAACGCAGCGCTCTCGCCAGGGCCGGTTGCATCCTCCTCGGCTATGCCGGCGCGGTGGTGCTGCACGCCATGTGGAACGGCTCGTCGCTGCTGGGTGTCGAGGCGTACTTCGGCCTGTACGTGTTCTGGATGATGCCGATCTTCGGGCTTGCGATCGTGTTGGCCGTGCAGAGCCGACGGCGGGAACAGCGCGTCGTCACCGCCAAGCTGCCCGGCATGGCCGCGGCGGGAGTGATCACCCCCAACGAGGCGACCTGGCTGGGGTCGATCCGGACACGCAAGCTCGCCGTGGCCGAGGCGACACGGTTCGGGGGTCCGCACGCCGGGAAGTCGGTGAAGACATTCGCGCACCAGGTGGTGGAGTTGGCCTTCGTGCGCGACCGCATCGACCGCGGTTTCGGTGACCACCGTGTCGCGGCGCTGTTGAGCGAAGAGACCCACGGGGTGTACGCCGCGCGGAGCGCGTCGCCCGCGCTTGCCCGGATGGCGGAATACCGGGCGCCGGGAATCTGATCATGTTCGCGCGCACGCGATCAATCAGTGCGCCGCCGAGTCCCAGCTGCGGCCGTACCCGACGGACACCTCCAGGGGCACGTTCAGCGGGTAGGCGTTGCCCATGTGCTCTCGGACCAGCGCGTCGAGGGTGTCGCGTTCCCCGTCGGCGACCTCGAACAGCAACTCGTCGTGCACCTGCAGCAGCATGCGAGACGCCAGCCCGGCATCTTTGATGGCCTGGTCGACGTTGATCATCGCGACCTTGATGATGTCGGCGGCGCTGCCCTGGATCGGTGCGTTGAGCGCCGCTCGTTCGGCTGCCTCGCGGACGTTGCGGTTGCTGCTGTCCAATTCGGGCAGGTATCGCCGCCTGCCGAAGACAGTCGAGGTGTAGCCGTCCTTACGGGCCTGATCGACCACGTCGCGCAAGTAGTCGCGCACTCCGCCGAACCGGTCGAAGTATGCGTCCATCTGCACCTTCGCCTCCTCGGTGGAGATCTTGAGCTGCGCGGCCAAACCATAGGCGCTCAGCCCGTACGCCAGGCCGTAGGACATCGCCTTGACCCGACGCCGCAACTCGGCGGTGACCTCGTCGATCGGCACCGAGAACGCGCGGGAGGCGACGAACGAGTGCAGATCCTCGCCGGTGTTGAACGCTTCGATGAGCCCCGCATCCTGAGAGAGGTGCGCCATGATCCGCATCTCGATCTGGCTGTAATCGGCCGTCATCAGCTCCGAGTACCCCGCACCGACGACAAAAGCGTCCCGGATCCGCCGTCCCGCCTCGGTCCGGATCGGGATGTTCTGCAGGTTCGGCTCGGTGGAGGACAACCGGCCTGTGGCGGCGATCGTCTGGTTGAACGTGGTGTGAATGCGCCCGTCGGAGGCCACCGCGTTGAGCAGCCCGTCGACGGTCACCTTCAACCGGGTGGCGTCACGATGGGCCAGTAGATGCTGCAGGAACGGATGCCCGGTCTTGTCGAACAGCGACTGCAGCGCGTCCGCGTCGGTGGTGTAACCGGTTTTGGTGCGCTTGGTCTTCGGCATCTCCAGTTCGTCGAACAGCACCACCTGGAGTTGTTTCGGGGAACCGAGGTTGATCTGCTTGCCGATCACCGAGTACGCAGCCTCGGCGGCGTCGCGAATCTGGCCGGCGAACTCGCTCTGCAACTCCGAGAGCGTGTCCAGATCCACAGCGATGCCGGCTGTCTCCAGTTCCGCGAGCACCCGCTGCACGGGCAGTTCCATACTGTCCAGAAGCGCAGAGGAATCGATCCGGGCCAGCTCCTCGTCGAGCGCGTCGGCGAGGTCCTTGACAGCGCCGGCCCGCAGCAGCAGCGTCTGCACCGCCTGGTCGTCGACGCCGTCACCGTCGTCGAGCAGTGAAAGCTGTTGCTGCTCAGGGTTATCGGCTCGGAGCTCGCGCTTCAGATAGCGCAGGGACAGGTCATCGAGGGCGAAGCTGCGCTGGCCCGGGCGCACCAGGTAGGCGGCCAGCGCCGTGTCCGAGGTAACCCCGGCCAGCGTCCAGCCGCGTCCCTGCACGTCGTGCATCGCGAGCTTGGCCTCGTGCAGCACCTTCGGCGCTGTCGGGTCGGACAACCACGACGCCAGCGCGGCCTCATCGTTGGTATCCAGACCCGTGGTGTCGATGTAGCGACCGTCGCCGTCGGCGGCGACGATGGCCACCGCGGTGGCGTCACTGTCGAAGGCGAGGTGGTTGCCCACCACTGCGAGCCCGAACCGCTGTCCCTGGCTGCGCTCGGCCAGCCACGCCGCCAGTGTTCCTGCTTCCAGTGCTCCGCCGCGGACGTCGAAGCCGTCTTCCACCTCAGGGTCGGTCGACGCCAGGGTGTCGAAGAGCCGGTCTCGTAGCACCCGGAACTCGAGATCGTCGAACAGGCGGTGGATCTGGTCTCGATCCCACGGCTGCATCCGGAGCGTGTCGGGCGTCTGGGCCAACGGCACGTCTTTGACGAGGTCGGTCAGCTCGCGGTTGAGCACGACACTGGACAGGTTCGCGCGCAGCGCATCACCGACCTTGCCCTTGACCTTGTCGACGTTGTCGACCAGCTCCTGCAGCGAGCCGTATTCCACGATCCACTTGGTCGCCGTCTTCTCCCCCACGCCGGGGATGCCCGGCAGGTTGTCGCTCGGGTCACCACGCAGGGCGGCGAAGTCCGGGTACTGCGCCGGGGTCAGGCCGTACTTCTCCACCACGGCGTCGGGGGTGAATCGGGTGAGCTCACTGACGCCCTTGCGCGGGTAGAGCACGGTGACGTCGTCGCTGACCAGCTGAAGAGAGTCACGGTCGCCGGTGACCACCAACACCCGGTAACCCTCGTCGCGGGCCTGGGTGGCCAAGGTGGCGATCACATCGTCGGCTTCGAACCCGGCCTCGGCGAGCACCGTGATGCCCAGCGCGCCGAGCACCTCCTTGGTGATGTCGATCTGCCCGCGGAATTCGTCGGGTGTCGCGGACCGGCCCGCCTTGTACTCGGGATAGCGCTCCAGCCGGAACGTCTGCCTGGACACGTCGAAAGCTGCCGCGATGTGGCTGGGCTGCTCGTCGCGCAGGAGGTTGATCAGCATCGCGGTGAACCCGTACACCGCGTTGGTGGTCAGGCCGCCCTGTGTCTTGAAGTTCTCGGCGGGCAGCGCATAAAACGCACGGAAGGCCAACGAGTTGCCGTCCAGGAGCATCAGGGTGGGCTTGTCGCCGGCAGCCTTCGCGGCGGCAGTCGGATCCGATGCGGTCTTGGCTGGGCTCACGGCCTTCACTCTAGGCACCGGCAACGACACATCCTTCTCGACCTGGCCCACTGAGTCAGACTGGAACACGTTTCAGTTTGGCCCGCGAACTGGGTACGCTGACCGCGTGTCAGCTTCCACACCCGCGGTCGACGGCTGGTTCGCCACCGACGGATCCGGTGCCCCCTATCTGCTCGGCGGCAAGTGTCACCAGTGCGGGACGTTCGTGTTCCCGCCGCGTGCCGACAACTGCCCCAACCCCGCCTGCGACGGTGACGAGCTCGCGCAGGTACCACTGTCGCGCCGCGGCCGGTTGTGGAGTTATACGGAGAACAGGTACGCACCTCCTCCGCCCTATCCGTCGCCGGATCCGTTCGAACCGTTCGCCGTGGCTGCCGTCGAGCTCGCCGACGAGGGGCTGATCGTGTTGGGCAAGGTCGTCGAAGGCACCCTCGCCGCCGACCTGAAGGTCGGCATGGAGATGGAACTGACGACCATGCCGCTCTACGTCGACGACGACGGTGTCGAGCGGATCGTCCACGCCTGGGAGATTGCGAAATGAGTGCTGGCACTCCGGAACCGGTCTACATCCTCGGGGCGGGAATGCATCCCTGGGGCAAGTGGGGCCGCGATTTCACCGAGTACGGCGTCGTCGCGGCGCGCGCCGCCCTGGCCGAGGCAGGACTGGACTGGCGCCAGATCCAGATGGTTGCGGGCGCGGACACGATCCGCAACGGCTATCCCGGCTTCGTCGCCGGGGCGACGTTCGCCCAGAAACTGGGCTGGAACGGCGTGCCGGTCAGCTCGAGTTACGCGGCCTGCGCCAGTGGATCGCAGGCACTCCAGAGTGCCCGCGCGCAGATCCTGGCCGGCTTCTGCGACGTCGCGCTCGTCATCGGCGCCGACACCACCCCCAAAGGCTTCTTCGCACCGGTCGGCGGCGAGCGCAAGAACGACCCCGACTGGCAGCGCTTCCACCTCATCGGCGCGACCAACACGGTGTACTTCGCCATGCTGGCGCGCCGCAGGATGGACCTCTACGGCGCCACGCTCGAAGATTTTGCCCAGGTGAAGGTCAAAAACGCGCGACACGGTCTGGACAACCCGAATGCCCGCTACCGCAAGGAAGCCACCGTCGAGGATGTGCTGGCCAGCCCGGTCGTCTCCGACCCACTGCGACTACTCGACATCTGCGCGACGTCCGACGGCGCGGCCGCGCTGATTGTGGCGAGTAAGTCGTTCGCCGAGAAACATCTCGGCTCGGTGCAGGGGGTGCCGTCGGTGCGCGCGATCAGCACCGTCACGCCGCGCTATCCGCAGCACCTCCCCGAACTGCCCGACATCGCCACCGATTCGACGGCGGTCGTGACCGCGCCCGAGCGGGTCTTCAAGGACCAGATTCTCGACGCCGCCTACGCCGAGGCGGGCCTCGGCCCCGAGGATCTGAGCCTGGCCGAGGTCTACGACCTGTCCACCGCCCTGGAACTCGACTGGTACGAGCACCTCGGTCTGTGCAACCGGGGCGAGGCCGAGCAGTTGTTACGCAGCGGCGCGACAACGATCGGCGGCCGGATCCCGGTCAATGCCTCCGGTGGACTGGCGAGCTTCGGCGAAGCCATCCCGGCACAGGCCATCGCGCAGGTGTGCGAACTCACCTGGCAGTTGAAGGGTCAGGCGACCGGCCGGCAAGTCGAAGGTGCCACGGTGGGCATCACGGCCAACCAGGGCCTGTTCGGCCACGGCTCCTCGGTGATCGTCGCGCGGTAACGCCTACTCGACCACTTCGTAGAGCCAGATCAGCGGGTTCTCCAGTTCGCCGTCGCCGTCCCACCGGTATCGGCGGGCGATCCCCTGCCCGTCGTAGTTGGCCACGTACTCCAACAACGCCGGCCGCGTGAGCGCTCCGGAATCGATTCCCTTGAGCAGAATCGTCGCCAGGTCGTAGGCCTCGACGCTGTACGCGCCCGGCGGCTGAGCGAACACGCTGCTGTACTCGTCGACGAAATCGGGTGTGGCAGGACTGCACGGACAGGACAGCAACGCCCCGCTCGCGGCCGATTCCGCTTGCTCGACAAAGGATTCGTTCTTGGCGCCGTCCGAGCCGACGAACGCGCCGCCGAAGCCGCCCTCGCGAAGCTGTCTGACCAACGCGGCGGCCACCGGGGAGTAACCGGCGAAGAAGACCGAATCCGGTGCAGCAGCATTGATTTGAGTGACGATCCCGGAGAAGTCCGTCGCGTCCGACCTGACCGCGATGTTGCATGCCGGATCAGCCACCGCCCCCAGGGTTTCGCGTACCGAGGTGGCAAGCCCGAGACCGTAATCGGAGCTGTCGTCGACCACGCAGACATTCCGGTACCCGAGGGTCTCGGACATGTAGCGGGCGACTGCCGGCCCCTGCACCCCGTCACTGGCCACCCCGCGGAAGAAGGTCCGCCAACCATTCCGAGCCAACGCCGGATCGGTCGCCGACGGCGTCGCGGCGATCAGACCGGCTCTGTCGAAAACCTCACCGGCAGCCTGCGTCTCGGCCGAGGACACCGGGCCCACCACCCCGACGGTGTACGCGTCGTCGACGATCTGAGCGGCCAGTTCCCGGATCCTGTCCGGATCCCCCTCGGTGTCGAAGGGCTTCAGCTGCACTTGGCAGGCAGGATTCGCGTCGTTGTGCTGGTCGACGGCCAGTTGAATGCCGTTCTGGACGTCGACGCCGAGGGCGGCCTCGGGCCCGTTGAGCGCACCTGCCATGGCGATCGACACCGGCGGACAGACGCTGCTCCCGTCGCCCGCCGGGTTCGCGGGCTGTCCGTCGTCGACCACCTCGACCGGGGCTCCGTCACGATCGATCTGAACCTTCGCCGCGAACTCGAGGGCACCCGACGACTCCCCCGGCTTCGAAGACGATCCCCCGCCACACCCGGCAATTCCGAATGCCATCAGCATTGCCGAACCGAGCGCAAGCGTGCCCAGACCCCCCCGACAGCGCAATTGTTCTCCTCCGATTCGGGATCACACGGCATCGGCCGTGGCTCCGCGTAGAAGATAGCAACGCAGCACCCTGGCGCGTGCAGTTCAGCGACCGATGGCGGCAAGCCGTTCGGACGGACCCGTCGTCTTCAGAAGTCGAAGTCGCCGTGTTGGCTGATCTCACGGTGGGTATCGGGGACCCTGCCCGTCAACGCCGCGATCGCCAACAGCACGAGCAGCGCCCCAAAGACCATCAGTAGCGTCATGGCTTCAGCATCTCGCTGCCCGAATGCACTCGACAGTGGCAGCAGTGACATCTGTCATCTATATCCCGCCAAGTCTCGTGGAGCCGGAAACACAATCGATACGCGCCGGTCATCCAGAACCCGGCCACATGCGCACGGACGCTATACAGTCGCCCGAAATGAATCGAGCGAATTTCGCAGCGAAGGAGAGGTTGGCGTAGTGGGCCGATGCGCTCGGATCGCCTCTCGGGGCCTGCTCATGGTCGCCTTCGTCGTGTTGGCCGCATTCCTGGGCGCGGGGGTCGCGGCGGCCCAGGACACCGAAACGGCACCGGTCGCCGGCCGCCTCGTCAACGCAGGCGAGCCGGTAGCCGGAGCGATCGTGCGGATCATCGACGAGTCCGGCGAGGAAGCCGACACCGCGACGTCCGACGACACCGGGCGGTGGAGCGTCGAGCTTCCTGTGGGCACCTACACCTTCGAAATCGACACCGAGAGCCTGCCCGAGGGGGTGAGCGTGCAGAGCGCGGTGACCCGTGACGTGATCGCGGGCCGCACCAATGCCGTGGTGTTCATTTTCGGTGAGGTCCGCACCTCGATGGAGACGCCGCTCTACGAGCGCGTCATCCGACTCGCGATCGACGGCCTCCGGTTCGGTCTGGTCATCGCCGTCGCCGCTGTCGGGCTCAGCCTGATCTTCGGGACCACCGGGCTCACCAACTTCGCCCACGGTGAACTGGTCACCCTCGGCGCGGTGTTCACGTGGATGTTCAACGTGACCTTCGGCATTCCGCTGGTTGGCGCTGCGGTGCTCGGCATCGTCGCCGGAATCGCGATCGGCTGGCTGAACAACGCAGGCATCTGGCATCCGTTGAGGCGCCGGCGCGTGGGACTCATCCCGCAGCTGGTCGTCTCCATCGGATTGGCGATCAGCCTTCGGTATCTCATCCTGGCTCTGTTCTCCGACCGGACCCAGGCGTTCGCCGACTCCACCGTCAGCGCACAGCGTCAATGGGGCCCGGTTGCGATCACCGATACCAACCTGCTCACCATCGCGATCAGCGTCGTCGTCTTGCTCGCCGTCGCGGTGATGTTGCAGAAGACTCCCATCGGCAAGGCGATGCGGGCGGTGTCGGACAACAAGGACCTGGCTGCCGCCTCCGGGATCAACGTCGAGCGGGTGATCACGTTCGTGTGGTGTCTGGGCGGTGGACTGGCCGCGCTCGGCGGGATCCTGCTCGCCCTCTCGGAACTCGGTGGACGCGCCCAATGGGAGATGGGGTTCAAGTTGCTGTTGCTGATGTTCGCCGGCATCACCCTGGGCGGACTCGGCACCGCCTACGGCGCGCTACTCGGCTGCATCATCGTCGGCATGCTGGTGCAGTTGTCCACTCTCGTGATCAACCCGGACCTCAAATACGTCGGTGGCCTGCTCATCCTCATCCTCATCCTCGTCGTGCGCCCCCAGGGCATCCTCGGTTCCAGGGAAAGGATCGGGTGAGTCGTGGATCTCGTCTCTGCTCTGCAGGCATCGTTCGCACAGCTCATCGGGCCATCAGCGATCTTCTATGCGCTGCTGGCCATCGGCCTGAACCTGCACTTCGGCTACACCGGACTGCTGAACTTCGGGCAGATCGGGTTCGCCCTGCTCGGCGGGTACGGGGTGGGCATCATGACCGTCACCTACCAGCAGCCCCTCTGGGTCGGCATCATCGTCGGGCTGCTCGCGGCCGGGGCCTTGGCGGTGGTGCTGGGAATTCCGACCCTGCGTCTACGAGCCGATTACCTGGCGATCGCCACCATCGCCGCCGCGGAAGTGCTGCGACTGATCTTCCGGTCGACGGCATCGGACCCGGTGACCGGATCAACCAACGGTCTGTACGGATTCGCCGACCCGTTCACCCGATTCAGCCCATTCGACTCCAGCAAGCAGTACTCGATCCTGGGGGTCAACTTCGTCGGCGACGACGTCTGGGCGATGGTTGTCGGCTGGACGCTGGTGCTCATTCTGTGTTTCTTCGTCTACCTTCTCGCCCACAGTCCGTGGGGCCGGGTGCTGCGAGCGATCCGCGAGGACGAGGACGCCGCGCGTGCCCTCGGAAAGAACGTGTTCGTCTACAAGCTGCAGGCGCTGGTTCTCGGCGGCGTGATCGGGGGCATGGGCGGCGTGTTCAACGCCCTGCAGACCAAATCTATCCATCCGGACTTCTACTCCACCGCCCAGACCTTCTACGCTTTCGGGGCGCTACTTCTCGGTGGTGCTGCCACCGTGTTCGGCCCGGTGGTGGGGGCGATGCTGTTCTGGTTCCTTCTGGCGGTGCCGGATGCCATCCTGCGCCAGGCGATCGCGGGGCCCGACCCGCTACTGCCACTGACCGATGCGCAGGTCGGGGCCACGCGATTCATCCTGCTGGGCATCCTGATCGCGTTGTTGATGGTTTTCCGACCACAGGGACTGATGGGCCGAAAACGGGAGTTGCAGTTCGATGGTCGATAAGTCTCCCCTGTCCGCCGCCGACCGAGCCGCCCTGTTTGCCGCCACACCATCGCTCCCGGGGTCTTCCAAGCCGGATCCGATCCTCGTCGTCGACGGAGTGTCCCGATCTTTCGGCGGCCTGAAGGCCGTTGATGTCGCGCACCTGGAGGTGCAACGCGGCGCCATCACCGGACTGATCGGCCCGAACGGCGCGGGTAAGACGACGCTGTTCAACCTGCTCACCGGCTTCGATCGGCCCGATACCGGCAGCTGGAAGATCGAGGGTGAGAACCTGGGCAGGTTGCACCCCCACCAGGTGGCGCGTCGCGGAGTGGTGCGTACCTTCCAACTCACCAAGGCCCTGGCGCGGATGTCGGTCCTCGACAACGTCCGGCTCGGTGCGCGGCACCAGACCGGCGAGCGGATGCTGTCCGCACTACTGCCGATGACCTGGCGAGGCCAGGAAGCCCGAATCACGGAACGGGCCCACGAGATGCTGCACCGGTTCAAGCTGGACACGAAGGCCGAGGACATGGCCGGCTCGTTGTCCGGTGGACAGCGAAAGCTGCTGGAGATGGCGCGGGCGCTGATGAGCAACCCCAAGGTGGTGATGCTCGACGAACCCATGGCCGGGGTCAACCCGGTACTGACGCAGAGCCTGCTCGAGCACGTGAAGTCCCTGCGCGAGGAGGGGATGACGGTCATCTTCGTCGAACACGACATGGACGTGATCCGCGATATCAGCGACTGGGTGGTGGTGATGGCCCAAGGCTCGATCATCGCCGAATCCCCTCCCGATGCCCTCGCCGACAACACCGCGGTGGTGGACGCATACCTGGGCAGTCACCACGATCAGACACTGGAGTTCGACGAGAACGGCAACCCGGTCGGGGCGACGGCGGAACTCGCACAGCAGCTCGAACAGGCTGTCCTGCAGGAAATCGACGATGACGGCGAGAAGCGATGAGCACAGCCTCAGACGAACCGGCCGAGTTGACACCCGCCGAACGGGCAGCCACCCCCGAGGAGCATGCGCGGCTGGCAGAAGGTGCGCTGCTGAGGGCCGACCGCTTGATCGCCGGCTATCTGCCTGAGGTCGACATTCTGCGCGGCTGCGACTTCTACCTGCGCGACGGTGAGATCGTCGGCATCATCGGTCCCAACGGCGCCGGCAAGTCCACACTGCTCAAGGCGCTGTTCGGGCTCATCCCGGTGCGGTCAGGCTCGGTGTCGCTGCGCGATGAGAACGTCACCTCGGCGCCCGCACATGTGTTGGTGACCAAAGGTCTCGGCTACGTGCCGCAGAACCGGAACGTGTTTCCCTCCTTGACGATCGAGGAGAACATGGAGATGGGCATCTACCTGCGCAGGTCGAAGTTCGTCGAACGGTTCGAGGTCGTCAGCGAGCTCTTCCCCCTGCTGGGACAGCGGCGCAAGGTCAAGGCAGGCGCATTATCCGGAGGCGAGCGCCAGATGGTCGCGATAGGCCGGGCGTTGATGATGGAACCGTCGGTACTGCTGCTGGACGAGCCTTCGGCAGGTTTGTCACCCATGTTCCAAGACGAGGTGTTCATCCGCTGCAAGCAGATCAACGCCGCAGGGGTCTCGATCATCATGGTGGAACAGAACGCGCGGCGTTGCCTGCAGATCTGCGACCGCGGTTACGTTTTGGATCAGGGCACCAATGCCTACACCGATAAGGGCAGCAACCTGATGACCGACCCCAAGGTGATCGAGCTCTACCTGGGCACGTTGGCGGGCAACCGCCAGCGCTGAAACACCCACGCCGCCCGCACCCGAAGGTGGCGAGCGGCGCCGGTGCTGCTCAGCTGGGTCAGGCCTCGTTGACGATGATGTAGTCGTTGGTCTGCAGCACATTGTCAGGACCGAACTCGAGGCTCCCGTACGAGCCGACGGACGGTTCGCCCGCCGGGCCGAATGCCAATTCGCCGGTCACCCCGTCGTAGTCGATGTCCTCGCCCGCACGGATCCGGTCCCGGCAGTCGGCGAACGTCGTGCACTTGGTGCCGTCCCGCGTCACGCCGATGATGTTGGCGGCGATGTCGACGCCGGCCGTGGACTGCGCCTGCTCAGCGGCGAGCGCTGTGATGACCACCGCGTCGTAGGACTCACCCGCGTAGTTGAAGTCGATCAGCGCGGGATCGACTGCCTTAAGCCGGTTCTCGAAGTCGGGACCGATCTCGGTGAGCGGGGTCGTGCCCTTCATCCCCGCCAGCAATCCGGGCGCGACGCCCTCGCCGAGCGCATTGCCCATGTTGCCGTCGGTGCCGTACACCAGCATTCCGTCCGACGGCCCGATTCCGACCTCGTGCATCCGGCTCAGGATCTTGGCGCTCTCCTCGAAGCCGATGACCGCGACCGCGTCCGGATTGAACTCCTTGGCCTGGTCGACCTCGGCGTTGAAGGACTGCGCATTGGGGTCGTAGACGATCTGCGTGATCTGATCCGACGGGATCCCCGCTGCTTCGAGATCCTCGACCGTGTTGGCGGCCAGACCCGTGCCGTACGGATCGTTGAGCGCCATGATCACCACACGCTGCGCGCCGTCCTGCGTGATCAGCTGCGAAAGCGCCTGTGCCTGAAGCACATCGGTAGGCGCGGTGCGGAAGTACATGCCCTTGTCGGGGTAGCACACGAACTGGTCGGATGTGTTCGCCGGCGAGAACTGCACGACACCGGCGCTGGAGATCTTGTCGATCACCTTCAGCGACACCGCCGACGACGCCGCACCGATGATCGCGCTGACGCCATCGGAGAGCTGGCGGTCGACGGTGACGTTGGCGGTGTCGGTGGTGGTGTCGCCCGAGTCTCCGGTGATCACCTGGACCGGTTGGTCGAGTACGCCACCGGCCTCGTTGACCTCGTTGACGGCGACCTGCACACCCGCCACCTCGGGCGGTCCGAGGAATGCCAGGGTTCCGGTCTCCGGCAGCAGGGTGCCGATCTTGAGCGGCGTGGTGACCGGCGTGGCACCCGGGGTCGCCTGGGCGGGTTCGCAGTCCGTGCTGACCACCTCGGCGGATTCTTCGGTCGTTGTGGTCTCTTCGCCCGCAGCGGTCTCCTCGCCCGAGTCACTCGAGCTCGAGCAGGCGGTCAGAGCTAGCGAGGCAATACCCACGGCGGCGACGGCGCGGGTAAGGGTCCGATGCTTCATCAAAAGGCTCCTGATGTGTCGATACCGTTTGGGCGGCCAACGCCGCGGTGGCGCAGACCGACCGTAACGGCTGCCGGATGGGCGCGAGCCCCGGGAAAGGGCTCGTGACCAATATGTGACCTCACGGAAAACAAATTAACCTGCGTGTAGCGAAGACGGGCCGCATTCGGCGACTACTCGGGGTCCAGCGTCTCCATCACGACCTCGGCGACTCGTTTCATCGTGGTCCGGCGATCCATCGCGGCGCGCTGGATCCACTTGAACGCCTCCGGTTCGGTCATCCCCTGCTTGGCCTGCAGCAGCCCCTTGGCGCGCTCGACCAACTTGCGGGTCTCCAGACGGTCGGACAGCGTCGCGACCTCCTTCTCCAGCTCGGCGATCTCGCTGAACCGGCTGACCGCCACCTCGATCGCGGGGATCAGGTCGTTGATGTTGAAGGGCTTGACCAGGTAGGCCATCGCCCCGGCGTCGCGGGCACGCTCCACGAGCTCGCGCTGGCTGAACGCGGTGAGGATGACGATCGGAGCGATCCGCTTGGCGGCGATCTCGGAGGCGGCATCGATACCGTCCCGTCGCGGCATCTTGACGTCCATGATCACCAGATCGGGTTTGAGCGTCACGGCCAGGTCCACAGCCTCCTGCCCGTCACCGGCCTCACCGACGATCTCGTAACCCTCTTCGCGCAGCATCTCGGCCAAGTCCATCCGGATGAGCGCCTCGTCCTCGGCGATGAGCACGCGGTGTGGCTTGACGACATCTGTCGTTGACCCGGTCATGGGACACATTGTGGCGGTCCCAGGCCGGATGAGCGACCGCGGGGCCATCCTCTATGGTGGGAGGCCGCGCGCCCTCGTATCCCAACTGGCAGAGGAAACGGATTCAAAACCCGTCCAGTGTGAGTTCGAATCTCACCGAGGGCACCACAAACACTTCGGCTCTTTGCGTCGGTCAACTCCACGGCAATTCAAGCAAGACTCCGCCCGAGGACGCCGGTCCGTGTAGCTCCATCCTGTCGACCTTGCCGTCGGGAGGGACGTCGAAGGGCAGATCGACCTCGATCGAGTCGCCCGGCCTGAGCGGGCTCGTGTAGTCGTATCCAGAGTTGACATAGGTCTCGGCCTCGGAGTCGACGCCGAATTCACGGCCGTCGGTGTCGACGATCAACTGATCCTGGCCGGAGAACGCCGCTGATTCGTCCCCGATGTTCGTCACGACCACGGTGACCACGACGTACAGGCCGTCCGCTGTCATGGTCACATTCGGGTCGTCGGTCATGTCCTGCAGAGTCTTTGTCTGACCGATCTTCAGGATCTCGAACTGGAAGTCCCCGTCCCGGGCAGCGGACCCTGCGGGGGCAACGGTCGGGTCTGCCTGGACGGTTGCCGCCGGGCGCTGTGAATCCTCGTCCTCCTTGGTGTCGTCCGCGATCAGAATTGCGCCGCAGCCGCCGAAGAACACCAGGACGGCGAGCACGCCGCCGAGAATGATCCAGCGCTTGTTCGACTTCTTGGGCGACTCGTGTGCCGCCGCTCGGTCGGTCCATTGTGAGCCGTCGAAGTAGCGCTGCCCCGGAGCGCCGGACGGATCGGGATACCAGCCGGGCTCAGTCACAGAATTTCCCCATGCACGGAGGGTAGCCATTCCGGAGCGCCCAAGCCCGAGTAACTTTCGGGACCAAAAGGGCCACCGGTCGCCCGGTGGCCCTTTTGTACCTCTATCAGTCGGAGGAGTCCGAGGAGCCCGAGGAGCCGGACGACGAGCCGGACTCACCGGAGCTGCCCGAATCACTGGTGCCGGCACCACTTGAACCGCCTCGGCCGCCCGGTGTCCCGCCATCGCCACCGTCGCCACCCCGGCC
>NZ_JBAUJR010000156.1:0-18489 GCF_049683935.1 Mycobacterium sp.
CGCCAGAGCGTCACCGTCGACGCGACGATGGCCCACCTCGCCCGCTTCCAGGAGATCGCCGACGCCAACGGCGGAAACCGCAGCCTCGGGACCCCGGGGTATGACGCCAGTGTCGACTACGTCGCCAATGCGCTGCGAGACAAGGGTTTCGACGTCCAGACCCCCGAGTTCGACGTTCGGTTGCCGTGGGCGGACGAGCCGGCGTTGACGGTGGCGGGCGAATCGGTGACCGCCAGACCCCTGGAGTACACCATCGGGACAGACGGTGACGGCGTTTCCGGACCTCTGGTGCCGGCCCGTGCCGAGGACACCCCGGGCTGCACGGCCGACGACTACGACGGTCTGGCGGTCGACGGCGCTGTGGTGCTGGTGGATCGCGGCTCGTGTCCGTTCGGCACAAAACAGGCCGTGGCTGCTGAGCGCGGGGCGGTCGCCGTGATCGTGGCGAACAACGAGGACGGCGACGAGATGGGCGGCACCCTCGGTGACTCCACAGACGTGCAGGTGCCGGTCATCAGCGTCACCAAGGTCGCCGGGGAACAGCTGCGTGGGCAGCCGGGCGCTCCGGTGGCGATCAGGCTGAACGCCGGTGTCCGCGTGGAGAAGACCCGCAACGTCATCGCGCAGACCACCACGGGCTCCACCACGGACGTCGTCATGGTCGGCGCTCATCTCGACAGCGTGACGGAGGGGCCCGGCATCAACGACAATGCCTCCGGTGTCGCGGGAGTGCTGGAAACCGCGCTGCAACTGGGGAGTTCGCCCGAGATCAACAACGCCGTCCGGTTCGGATTCTGGGGAGCCGAGGAGAACGGGCTGCTCGGCTCCAACGATTACGTCGGGTCGCTGGACGTCGAGGCGCTCAGGGACATCGCGCTCTACCTCAACTTCGACATGATCGGGTCCCCGAACCCCGGGTACTTCGCCTACGACGGGAACCAGTCCACGCTGCCCGACCCGCGCATGGGGGCTCCGCGGGTTCCGGAGGGTGCGGCAGGCATCGAGCGGACCCTGATGGCCTACCTCGACGGGGCGGGGAAACCCGCCGAAGACACCTCGTTCGACGGCAGATCCGACTACGACGCCTTCACCAAGTCGGGAGTGCCTGCGGGAGGGCTGTTCTCGGGCGCGGGGGAGGAGATGTCCGCCGAACAGGCCGAGAAGTGGGGCGGCCGGGCCGGTGAGCCATTCGACCCGAACTACCACCAACCGACCGACACCCTCGACAAGATCGACCGCACCGCGATGGAGATCCACGGCGGCGGTGTGGCCTACTCGGTCGGGTTGTACGCCCAGGACCAGAGTGGCCGCAACGGGTTACCGGTCCGCGATGACCGCACCCGTCATCAACTGACCGAGCAGTGAGCGTGAGGTGGGCAGCGGCCGTCGCGGTTTCCGCGGTGGCGGCCGCGGTGTCCTGCTCGCCGACTCCCTCTGCTCCGGACCTCGGGCCGGAATTGGCAGACAGGGTGACCGTCGACGGCGTCTACGGCCATCTCGTGGAGTTGCAGAAGATCGCCGATGCGCACGACGACAACCGGGCAGACGGCTCCCCTGGCTACCAGGCCAGCGTGGACTATGTGGCGCAACATCTGCGCGACAAGGGGTTTGATGTTCAGACGCCGGAGTTCGAACGGCTCTCGGGATCCCGGGGAGGGGAGCCGGTGCTCACGGTCGCAGGCCGTGATCACCGGGTGGAGCAGGCGTCGCTGCTGATCACCACGCCGCCGAGGGGTCTACGGGCGGTGACGCTGCGGCCGCGTGCCCCGGCGGGGTGTGTGGCGGCCGACTACGGCGACGTCTCGGTCGAAGGGGCCATCGCCGTCGTCGACGACAGCGACTGCTCGATCGTCGACAAACAGAACACCGCACTCGCCGAGGGCGCGGTGGGGATGCTCGTGGTGAGCAGGGCCAATCCGACCAAGCCCGTCGGGGCACCGCCCACGCTGTTCTCTCCGGGCTACTACAACAACCTCACGGTTCCGGTCGGTGTCATCGACCCGACCGCCGATGCCGCGCTGCGCCGCACCAACGCCCCGGTGACGTTGGTGCTCGACAATGAACCGGTGATGACCACCTCGCGGAATGTCATCGCGCAGACGAAGTCCGGTGATGCCCGCAACGTCGTCACCGTCGGCGCGCATCTCGACAGTGTCCGGTCGGGTCCGGGGATCAACGACAACGGTTCTGGGGTGGCGGCGGTGCTCGAGACCGCACTGCAACTGGGCGCCGAACCCTCGGCCGGCAACGCGGTGCGATTCGCGTTCTGGGGTTCCGAGGAGATCTCGACAGACGGGTCCACCGACTATGTGCGGTCGCTGACCCCGGACGAACTCGACGACATCGCGCTGTACCTGAACTTCGACATGGTCGCCTCGCCCAACGCGGGGTACTTCACCGACGACGGTGATCAGTCCGCGCAGGCCGGTGCCGCGGTCGCTCCGGTGCCCGACGGGATGGCCGGGATCGAGCGCATGCTCGCCGGTCGTCTGAACCTGGCCGGGGTGCGACCGGCCGACGTGCCGCTGGGCAGAAACACCGACTACGCGCCGTTCCTCGCCGCCGGTGTCCCGGTGGGTGGGCTCACCACGGGATCGTCGCAACGTAAAAGCGAAGTGCAGGAACGGCTCTGGGGCGGTGAGGTCGGTGAGCCGTTCGACCCGAACTATCACACGGCGCGGGACACGATCGAGAATGTCGACCGCGATGCGCTGGGGATCATGGCCGCGACCGTCGCGTTCGCGGTGGGCAGCTACGCCCAGACGATCGACGGTGTCAACGGCGTGCCGCCGCGGGATCAGCGGAACCGGCGTACGCCCTAGCGACCCGGGTGACGAACTGGTGAACGCCGTCCTCGTCCGGGGCGAGCGGACCGGGTCGGGCGTGCGGCGAGGTGAGTCCACGCTGAACCGACTCGCACGCCGCCCAATCCTGACGATTGGTGAGGTCCCAGAAGTCGACGGCATAGGACGGGTCGAAACCCTCCTTGGCGGCAGCGTCTTTCGGGAACGCCCAGGCGCACTCGACGTGAGTTCGATCCACCGCCAGCGGCGTCATCAGGTGTGTCATCACGTAGTCCGGGTGCATGCTGACGAGCAGATTGGGATAGCCGACCAGGTACATCACGGTGCGCAGTTCGTGCTCGGACAATCCCTGGATCGCCACCCCGCCACTTTTGCCGGTCAGCGACATGGTCTCGGCGTCGTCCACGATCGACATCCAGCCGCCCATCCACGAACCCGCCAGTTCGATGTTCTCACCACTGGTCGGCGGGCTGATCCTGGACAGCTCCGGGTGGATGGTGGCGCAGTGGTAACACTCCTGGTAGTTCTCGGCGATCACCTTCCAGTTGGTGGCGAGTTCGTAGGAGTGCCGCGCCACGATGGTGAGGTCCTCTGGCCGGTACGGCGCCACAACGTCCTCCAAACCCGCGACGTGCTCCGAGAATTCGACATCCTCACCGCTGGGGTCGACGAACAGCCAGCCGTGCCAGTTCACCAGTCGTAACTCGGTGAGCCCGAACTCGCCGGCGTCGAACCCGTCGACGTCGCTGAATCCCGGCGCGTTGCGCAGAGTGCCGTCGAGCCGATAGGACCATGAGTGGTAGGGGCAGACGATGCTGCGGGTCTTGGCGGCCGAATTGCATGCCAGCAGTTCGTGTCCGCGGTGTCTGCAGGTGTTGGCAAATGCACGAATGTTGCCGTCGTCGCCGCGTACCAGCAGGGTGGCGTTCCGACCGCTGCCGATCGCCTTCTGGGCACCGACTGCGGCGATGTCGCCCGCGTGCCCGACGCAGGTCCACCCGGAGAAGATGTGGTGCTGCTCCCATTCGAACACCGCCGGATCCACGTAGGCCTCCCGCGGCAGCATCCGCGACCGGCCGAACGGGGCTAGCGCAGCGGCGAGGCCGTCAGCGGGAACCGGGGCCGGCTCATACTGTTTGAACATACAGTCAGCCTAGTCCTGCGGGGTGCTCCGGTCTACCGTGGCGGCGGCTCACATCTCTCCCGCGAAACCGCCGATGCCGCGGTCGGCGGTGGTTGCGTCGTTGCGGGTCATCCTGCGGTACACCAGATAACCGATCGTCACGGCGGCCAGAGCGGTCAGCAACAGCAGGGTGGCCAGCGCATTGAGCGCGGGGGTGGGTGCGCCGCGGGCGGTGTTGTAGATCTTCACCGAGACCGGCTCCGACGATGCGCCACCGGACAGGTACCGCACCATCACGAAGTCGTCGATGACATCGGCGAACACCAGCACGGTGCTGGCGAAGATCGCCGGGATCAACATCGGCATGATCACCCGGCGCAGCGCACCCACCGGTGATGCGCCGAGATCCATTGCCGCTTCTTCGTATTGGGGCCCGATGGTCGCGAGCCGAGCGCGCACCAGAACGGCTGGGTAGGACACCTGGAACGTCACGAGTCCGATGACCTGCGCGGTGGTGCCGAGTTGAACCGGCAACGCGACCGTGGTGATAACGAACAGCAGCGAGACGGCGAGAAGGACCTCGGGCAGCACGAAGGCCAGCAGCATCAGGAAGTTGGCGCCCGACGGCAGTCGGCCGCGCCACCTGTCGATGCCGAGCGCGAACAGCACCCCGAGGGGAACCGTGATGAGGGTGGCGACCACGCCCAGCTTCAGGGTCTGCAGCAGGGCGTTGTGCAATGTCGCGTCATGCCATACCGACAGCGTCTCGTCGCCCCAGTACCACCGGAACGAGAAGCCTTGCCAGACAGTGCGGGACCGCCCGTCGTTGAACGAGAACATCACTGCGACCAGCACCGGCAACAACGACCAGAGCAGATATCCCACGGTGACCGCGACGAGGATCCGCGGTGGTCGCCACGGGTCGTTCCACCACGCCACCGGGCCCCTCACGAGGCGACCTCGGAACGTCGCCCGGTGACCCGGATGTAGTACAGCATGGGCAGCAACGCGGCCAGGAACACCAGCATCACGAAGGCGCCCGCCTGCCCCGTCTGACCGGGGGTGAGCACGCTGTCGTTGATCAGGTTGCCGACCATGGCCGTTTTCGGTGACGCCGAGAGCATATCGCTGGTGAAGTAGTCACCCAGCATGGGCAGGCATGTCAGCAGCAGGGCGGCGACGACGGTCGGCCGGCTCAGCGGCAGGGTCACCCGCCAGAACGACGACACCCGGTCGGCCCCCAGATCCCGGGAGGCCTCCATCATGGGTTGTGACAGTCGGTCCAGGCCCGCGTACAGCGGCAGGATCATGTACGGCACATATCCGTACACCAGCCCGAGGATCACCACGACGGGTTGGCCGGTCAACCAGTTGACGTCAGGGGTGAACAGCCCGCCGAGGCTCAGGACCCTGTTCACCAGCCCGTCGTCCTGAAGTAGGTTGACCCAGGCGAACATCCGCATCATGTAGCTGATCCAGAACGGGGCGATGAGCAACGTCAGCAGCAGGCCCTTGCGCTTGCCCGACAGCCGGGCTACGTAGTACGCCACAGGGAACGCGATCAGCAGGCACAGTGCGCTCGCGGTGAGCACGAACACCGCCGTTCGCAGCAGAGCGGGTCCGAAGACGCCGTCGGGTCCGACGATCCGGTTGATCACATACATGAACTGGGAGGGATCCCACTGCAACGGATTCCACACCGGCACCGCCGTTCGGAAGATCGGGTCGAGCCTGCCGAACACGATGCACAGCACGACATACATCGGCGCGACGAAGAACAGCAGCAGCCAGATCAGGCCGGGCGCGGCGAGTGCGGGCCATATCCCGCGGGAGGATCTCAGGACCCGCCGGCCTTGAAGGTGCGCCAGACGTTCTGCCACGCCGCGTCGTTGGTGGGGTCGAGTTCGAGGACCCGGTAGCCGGCATCGAACCACTCGGGGTCGACGATCGCTGCGGACAGGTTCTCCGGGATGAAGCCGTCGGCCACCAGGGCGTCCGGGTTGATGGAGGTCTGGGGCGGTTGGTAGCCGATGGCGGAGAAATTCTGCATCGCGACCTCGGGGTCGAGCATGTGGTCGAGGAACAGGTGGGCAAGCACCGGGTTCTTGCCGCCCTTGAGCGTCACGAGCATGTCGTTGTCGACCATGCCGCGACCGTCGGACGGGAACCAGTATCGCAGCACCTCGGGTCCGGTGCCCTCGGGCAGATAGGCCTGGGCGTTGATGATGTCCCCGGACCACATCTGCGCAAGCCCCAACTGACCGGCGGGCAGATCGTTGTAGGCCGTGATGGTCACCTTCGGGGAGGTGGCCTCGACCAGCGTCTTGAGTTGCTCGCCGACCATCGCCAGGTCGGCGTCCGAGGAGGTGTTGACATCGGTGATGCCGTTGCGCAGCAACACCATCGCCATCGTGGTGTGCCAGTCGTCGAGCACCGCGGTCTTGCCTCGGTAGCGCGGATCCCAGAACGAGTCGTACGGGTTCTGCTGCGCTCCGATATCCTCGGGCACCTGGTCGGCCCGCCAGCCGATCCCGGTGGTGTAGATCGTGTAGGGCACGCTGTAGCGCCACTCCTGGTCGTACCAGGGATTGGTGAAGCTCGGCCAGACGTTGGTGATGTTCCCGATGTAGGAGTGATTGAGCGGACGCAGCAGTCCGCCGCTGACCAGTCGGCTGATCTCGGTGTAGTTGGCGTTGTAGATGTCGAAGTCGACGCCGCTGCGCAGCTTCGTCAGGGCTTCGCCGCCATCGTTGAACGTCGAGATCTCGACCGTCACACCGTATTTGTCCTCGAAGGACTTGACGGCGTCCGGGCTCACGTAGTCGGCGTAGCTGTACAGCTTGAGTGTGCCCGTCTCCGGGGCCAGGCCGTCCGCGATGGGCGGGTTGTCGTCGGGGATGGGCCACGTGACGGGGTTGTCGGGGGAGGCAAGGGTCAGCGACGGGGTCGACTCCGGGGTATCGGACCCGCCGCAGGCGGCCAAGGCGGCCCCGAGCGTCGGCACGCCGGCCGCGAGAATCGCTGCGCGCGTCAGGAACTGTCGTCGGGTGGTGTGCTCTGGCATCGGGCCTCCCGAGTGATCCGCGTCTTGTCGCTGGTAGGACTCTCGCATAGACTGAATGCTCAGTCAACCGATAGGGCGGAGGTTCGGGGTGGCTTCGTCGGTGAAGGAAAGTCCGTTGACCGGCGAGGACTGCGACGACCCGGACGGTATCGATGCGCTGATCGCCGAACAGGAACAGATCTTCCTGCGGCGCCAACCCCGCAGCACCGAGCTCATCTCGGTCGCCGGTGAACATCTTGCCGGCGGTGCGACGTCGAACTGGCAGATCGCCGAGCCGCAAGCCGTGTGGATGAGCCACGGCAGCGGATCCAAGGTCTACGACGTCGACGGGAATGAGTACGTCGACATGCATGGTGGTTACGGCGCTTCCATCGCCGGGCATGCCCATCCGGCCATCGTCGCGGCGGTCAGCGACCAGGTGCGCCGCGGCACCCACTTCGCGCAGCCGACCGAGGACGCGATCTGGATCGCCGGGGAACTCGCCCGCCGCTTCGACCTGCCGCTGTGGCGGTTCGCCAACTCCGGCACCGAGGCCACCATGGATGCCGTCCACCTGGCCCGCGCGCTGTCCGGCCGCGACCTGATCATCAAGGTCGAGGGCTGCTACCACGGACACCACGACTCGGTGCAGGTGTCGGTGCTGCCCGAGGCCGACGAGATCGGACCCCGGGACTCGCCGACGTCGGTGCCGGGAAACTCCGGAATCCCCAGCGCAATAAGAGATCTCGTGGTTGTGGTGCCCTTCAACGACGCCGCCGCCGTGGCCCGCGCCCTGGTGCGGCATCGTGGCCGGATCGCCGCGATGATCCTGGAACCGGTGATGATGAACGCCGGCATCATCCCACCCGACGACGGCTACCTGGCGACCATCCGGGATCTGCTGCACGCCGAGGACGCGTTCCTGATCTACGACGAGGTGAAGACCGGGTTCACCACCGGCCCGGGGGGAATCACCGCGCGCAGTGGCGTGGTGCCCGACATGGTGTGCCTGGCGAAGGCGCTCGGCGGTGGCATCGCGGTCGCCGCGATCGGCGGCACCCGCGACGTGATGTCGGCCATCGGCGACGGCCGCTACGAGCAGGTCGGCACGTTCAACGGAAATCCGCTGGCCATGGCCGCGACCCGCGCCACGCTCTCCGAGGTCCTCACCGCTGACAGCTACGCACACCTCGCCGAACTGTCGTCGCGACTGCGCGACTCGCTGAACGCGGTGATCGCCGAGCACGGCTTCCAGTGGCGCGTGGTGACCGAAGGCGCCAAGGGCTGCGTGGCATTCCGCAAGGATCCGGTGCGGGAGTTCCGCGACTTCCTCGAGATCGACGCGCGACTCGGCCACCTGCACTGGCTGATGCAGCACAACGGTGGCGTGTTCCTCCCACCATGGGGGAAGGTGGAGCAATGGCTGTTGTCGGTCCAGCACTCCCACGACGATGTCGACAGGTTCGCGGCGAACTTCGCCCGGTTCGCCGCCGCGGTGTCGTCGTCGCGGCCCGCCGCGGTGTCGTCGTCGCGGCCCGCCGCGGTGTCACCCTGATAAGCGCGCCATGACCGGCGGCGCGATCCGGCTGCACCAGCTGGCCAAGTCGTTCGACGGATATCCGGCGGTGACCGGTATCGATCTGGATATCCCTGCGGGACAGTTCTATTCGCTGCTCGGGCCGTCTGGCTGCGGAAAGACGACCACCCTGCGGATGATCGCCGGCTTCGAGAAACCCGACTCCGGCCGCATCGAACTCGACGGCCGCGACGTGGTCGCAGACCCTCCGCACCGACGTCCGGTCAACACCGTCTTCCAGACCTACGCGCTGTTCCCGTTCATGTCGGTGTGGGACAACGTCGCCTTCGGTCTGAAATACCAGAAGGCATCACGCGAGGAGACCAAGCGTCGCGTCGGAGAGGCCCTGGAGCTGGTGCGCATGGACACCTATGCCAAGCGCAAGCCGGCGCAACTCTCGGGCGGACAGCAGCAGCGCGTCGCGCTGGCCCGCGCGCTGGTGCTGCGGCCCCGCGTGCTCCTTCTCGACGAACCACTCGGTGCGCTGGATGCCGCGCTGCGAAAGCAACTCCAGCTCGAACTGCGAGGCATGCAACGCGAGATCGGCATCACGTTCGTCTACGTCACCCACGATCAGGAAGAAGCGCTGACGATGAGCGACCAGATCGCGGTGCTGGCGGACGGGCGCGTCGAACAGGTCGGGGCGCCGCAGGAGATCTACGCCGCCCCGGCGACGACGTTCGTGGCCGGTTTCCTCGGAGCTGCCAACATCTTCGATGCCGACATCCTCGAGACCGACGCGGGGTCGGCGACCTGCGCAGCTCTGGGCACCCGGCTGGTCGCCGCCGTCGGCGACGCACCGGCCACCCCGGCACCGGGGGCGGCCGCGATCGTCGTCCGGCCAGAACGCATCAGCCTGCACACCCCGGACGAACCCGTGCCGCCCGGCTGTAACGTGATCGGCGGTACCGTCAAACACGTTGTCTACCTTGGAAACTGCACACAGGTGCACGTCGAGGTGGGCGCGCCGACGGATCTGATCGTCGAGGTGCCCAACCGTTCGGGCCCACAATCGGTCACCCACGCGACCGGAGACGACGTCAGCTGCGTGTGTACCCACGACGCCGTGCGGGTACTGCATCGCAGCGCCGCCACACCGGTGACCGATCCGGTCCTCAGCGACGCCTGACGGCTGACCCCAGGTTGAGCTCGCGCTCGGCGAAGCGCATCGCGATGTCGTAGGCCACGTCCGAGTCGACCTCGGGATCCTCCAGTGCGACCTGGATGGACAGCCCGTCGAGCAGTGCGGCGAACTCGAGCGCGAACATCCGCGCGTCCACGGTGGTGTCGAGTTCGTCGGAGCGCACCGCATCAACGATCATCGTGCGCCACCGCGCGTCGAGTTCGACTCTGCCGGCTTTGATCTCGTCATGCCGGAAGGCCTGCGCCCACAGGTCGAACCACAGTCCCCAGGCCCCTGCGATGTCGCCGTCCCGCTCAGGCACACACGTCCAGCGGATCAGCAGCGAGAGTCGTTCACGCAGCGAGGTCACCTCGGCCAGCATCTTCTCGGCGGCTTCGTAGAACGACTCCTCGGAGTAGCGCAGTGCGTCGACCAGCAGTCGGTCGCGGGTGCCGAAGTAGTAGATCACCAACGCCGAACTCACGCCTGCGCGCTTGGCGACGTCGGCGATCCGGGTGTCACCGAAACCCCGTTCGCAGATCAGCTCCGCTGCGGCACGGAGCATTCCGATGCGTCTGCCCTCGTTCTGCTCCGTCGCAGGTGCGGGTTCGGCCATGATGCGTTCAGACCCCTTCTCGTGCGTCGCTGACTCTTGTTTGAAGCCTAACACTTGGTTAGATTGAACAGTCAGTCAAGATGGGTGAAAGCGGGTCGGTGATGTCGAACAACTACGACGCCCTGGTGATCGGCGGCGGACACAACGGATTGGTGTCGGCGGCTTATCTGGCCCGATCCGGCGCCCGCACGCTGGTGCTGGAATCCCGTGGCACCCTCGGCGGCGCGGCCACCACGGAGGCACCGTGGCCGGACGCTCCCGAGTTGCGGGTCACCCGGCTGTCCTACGTGATGAGCCTGATGCCACCCACGATCGTCCGGGAGCTGAGCTTGGAGCGGCACGGCTACAAGGTGCATCCGATGGGTCCGTACTACCAGGCCTTCCCCGAGGGCGGTTCGCTGACCATCTACGAAGACGACCCGGCGCGGACCCACGAGCAGCTTGCCAGGTTCTCCAACAAGGACGCCGATGCGTGGCCGAAGTGGAACGCCTGGCTGGAGGGCATCGCCGAGGTGATGGGCCCGCTGCTGACCCAGGTGCCTCCGAACATCGGATCGCACAAGCCGTCCGACCTGTTCGACCTCGCGAAGCTGGGATGGAGCCAGCGCGGCATGACCACCCGCATGATGGGAGATGTCACCCGCCTGCTCACCATGAGCATCGCCGACCTGCTCGACGACTGGTTCGAGTCCCCCCAGATCAAGGGAGCACTCGCCGTCAACGGCGTCATCGGCACCTGGGCTGGACCGTACGAGCCGGGCACCGCCTATGTGATGGCCCACCACTCGATCGGCGACGTCGGTGACGGACAACTCGGCAGCTGGGGCTACCCCGAAGGCGGCATGGGCGCAGTGTCTGAGGCAATCGCAAAATCGGCACGCAGCTTCGGCGCCGAGATCAGGACCAACGCCAAGGTCGCTTCGCTGCTGGTGCGCGGTGGTGAGGTCCGCGGCGCGGTACTGGCCACCGGCGAGGAGATCACCGCGCCGTTGGTGGTCACCACGTTGCATCCGAAGATCGCTTTCCTGGAGCACATTCCGCGCCAAGAGCTGCCCGGCGACTTCGTCTCCGACATCGAGCACTTCAAGACCAGAAGCGGCGTCGTCAAGATCAACCTGGCACTCGGTGAGCTGCCCAACTTCACCGCGAACCCCAGTAGTGGTCTCGCCGAGCACCACACCGGGTCGGTCGAGATGGCGCCAACGATGGAGTACATCGAGACGGCGTTCCAGGACGCCCGGGTCGGCCGGCCGGCGCTGCTGCCGTTCAGCGACGGTGTCATCCCCACGACGCTGGACAGCACGCTGAATCCCGATGGCACCCACATCATGTCGCTGTTCACCCAGTGGGTGCCCGCGAACTGGGCAGACGCGCCGCACACCGAGGAGTTGGACGCCTACGCCGACCGTCTGATCGACCTCTACGACCAGGTGGCACCGGGCTTCAAATCCTCGATCCTGCACCGCGACATCGTCGGACCCCACGAGATGGAGCAGGAGTACGGTCTGATCGGCGGCAACATCTTCCACGGCGAGTTGTCGCTCGAACAGCTCTTCCACATGCGGCCCGCACCGGGATACGCCGACTACCGCACCCCGGTCAAGGGTCTGTACAACGGGAGTTCGGGGACTCACGCCGGGGGCGGGGTGTGCGGTATCCCGGGGTGGCAGGCGGCCCGTGC
This sequence comes from Mycobacterium sp., assembly GCF_049683935.1. Lineage (GTDB taxonomy): Bacteria > Actinomycetota > Actinomycetes > Mycobacteriales > Mycobacteriaceae > Mycobacterium. The sequence continues at coordinate 11,967 of NZ_JBAUJR010000156.1, forward strand.
GGCGTTGGCGGACACCAAGAAGAAGCGCTTCTCGCGCAGATGACGGACGCACGACGGGCGGCCGTTGCCGCCATGCTCGGTGCCCGGTCGGTGGCCGTGGTGGGTGCCAGCGCCAGGCCCGACAGCTTCGGCGCCCGCATGGTCACCGAGGCGCTGCGCAGCACCGCGCGGGTGCATCTGGTGAATCCGCGCTACCGCCGCATAGGTGAATTGCCCTGCGCGCCTGCACTGTCAGCGCTGGATGAGTCCGTGGACCTGGTGCTGCTGGGCGTTCCTGATGCCGCGCTGATCGATCAGCTCGGTGCCGCGGCGGGTATCGGTGCCCGGTCGGCCGTGGTCTTCGGCGCCGCGCACGGGCTCGGTGCCGACGTCGCGTCGATTGCGACCGGCGCCGGCATGGCGCTGTGCGGTCCGGGGTGCATGGGCTTCGTGAACGCTGCGTCCGGCGTGCGAGCGCTGGGCTACCTCGAACCCGATCCCTTGCCGCGAGGGTCGATCAGCCTTGTCACCCACTCGGGCTCGGCGTTCTCCACACTGCTGCGCGCCAACCGCGGGTTCGGCTTCCGGAACGCCGTGTCCTCGGGACAGGAACTGGTCACCGACACCGCCGACTACATCGACCATGCGCTCGATGACCCGGATACGTCGATCATTGCGCTGCTGATGGAGACGCCGCGGTCGGTCACCCGGCTGCGCCGTTCGCTGCTGTGTGCAGCGGAGTGCAGCGTGCCGGTCGTCATCCTGACCGTCGGCGGGTCGCCGCAAGGACGGTTGATGGTGGCCGCACACTCCGGTGCACTCGCAGGGGAAAGCGCTGTGTGGCAGGCGTTCTGCGCGAGCGTCGGAGCGGTGCACGTCAGAGACATGGCGGAGTTCACCGATACGCTCGAGATGTTCGCGGCGGGTCGGCGCTCCCGCGGGGGGTTGATCGCGACAGTGCACGACTCCGGCGCCGAACGGGCCCTGACCGCAGATCTGGCCCACGAACTGGGCGTCGAGTTCGCGCCGCTGTCAGCGGAGACGACCGCGACGATCGGTGCCAGACTCGACGACGGGCTGACGCCGACCAATCCGCTCGACGTCTGGGGGACCGGCGCCGATACCCGCTCGCTGTTCGGGACCTGTCTGCAGGCGATGGCCGATGATCCGTCCGTCGCCGTGACCGCGTTGGCGGTGGACCTGGTGTCCGAATTCGACGGCGACACCGCCTATGCCGACGCCGTGCTCGACGTCGCCGGGCGTACCGGCGCACCGCTGGCGGTGCTGGCCTCGGTGCCGTCGGCAATCGATCGAAAGACAGCGCAGCAGTTGCGCGACCACGGCATTGCCGTGCTGGAGAGCGTCCGCAGCGGGCTGGTCGCGATGGCTCACCTGGCGCGGTGGCCGCTACCGGTCGACGCTCCGGGACACCTCGAGCAGCGCCCCCGACAGTCGCCGGGGAACGGTTTCGACCTGCTGGCCGACTACGGCGTGCCGGTGGTGCCGACATGCACCGCCGACAGCCTCGACGGTGTCCTGGCGGCCGCAGCCGCCATCGGGTACCCGGTGGTGATGAAAACCGTTGGAGTAGCACATAAGAGCGATGTCGGCGGGGTGGTTCTCGACATCGCCGACGACGACGCGCTGCAGCGGGCCTACCGGGCGATCGCGGAGGATCTCGGGCCGTCGGTGACGGTCTCGGCGATGGCGCCGGCAGGGGTCGAGATCTCGGTCGGGTTCGTCCGCGACGACGCCTTCGGTCCGCTGGTGGTCGTCGCTGCAGGCGGAACCCTGGTCGAACTGCTGGCCGACAGGGCGATCGCGTGTCCTCCGGTGTCCCGTCGTCGTGCCGGCGAGATGCTCGATTCGTTGCGGATCCGGCCACTTCTTGCGGGGTGGCGCGGTGGGCCACCAGCCCACATCGAGGCGCTGGCCGACGTTGTCGTGGCATTCGGGGTGATGGCAGCAGAACTGGGCGAGCAGTACGTGGCCGTCGAGGCCAACCCGGTGATCGTGTCGCCCGACGGGGCGCTGGCGGTCGACGTCCTGGCGATCCCCGCGGAATAGCATTCCTGGTCGTGAATCGTCCGGAATCCGCAGCCAGGAATGCTATTCCGCGGCAACCCGCGGCTCAGAACACCACGTAGACCTTGCGCAGTGTCTCGTGGATCACCCAGGTGCCGGCCCATCCCTGCGGGAACACGGCGATGTCACCTGCCGCGACGTCGACGGCATCACCTCCGTCGAGGGTGACCGTCATGCGCCCCGACAGCACGTAGATGACCTCGTTCTCCTCCTGGCGCCAGTACGACGGACCGGCGGAGCACTGCCAGATGCCCGCCGACTTCGTCCCGTCGACCCACAACTCGAGGCCGTGCACCGCCATCGGATCCGCGGTCGCCTCGGGAAGTGGCCCCCAGTCCTCGAGTTCGGCCTCGGCGGCGCCGGGCAGAAGCGAGGTGAGTACAGGCGTGGTCATGACGAGATCTTCTCCAGGGTTTCGGGGAACGGAAGGGAGATGGGTTCGGGCGCCAGACGACTGTTGCCGTCGGCGTCGAAACGGTCGAGTCCGAGGTCGGTGAGGTCGAGCCAATCGCACTCGCCGAACTTCGTCAGTTCCGCGGCGACCTGCGCCACCGCCGGGCCCCACATCATGCCGTGGCCTGCCGCGCTGGCGACCACGGTGCCCTGCACCGGTCCGTCGTCGGTGAGCAGCGGGCCGAGGATGGGCAGATGGTCGGGCGTGTAGTCGATGGTGGCCGCCCACGAACGGCGCAGCCCGAGTCCCACCACGGCGGGCAGCAGGCTCTCGATCCGCTTCTGTGCGGTGAGGAAGTAGTCGGTGTCGAAATCGATAGCCGGTCCCGGCGATTCGTCGGGGTTGCTCATTCCCCACAGCAGGCCGCCCGCTTCGCCGGGGCGCCAGTAGATCCCGGAGGTGACGTCGAAGACCATCGGTAGTTCGTGGACATCGAGCGGAAGCGGTGCGGTGACGACGACCTGGTGGCGGGCGCCGCCCGCGGGGATGCGGCCTCCGGCGCGTGTGCCCACCTCGGCGAGTTGGGGGCCGCCGGTGAGCACCACCCGTCCGGTGTCGATCGGGCCTTCGGAGGTGTTGACGCCGATGACCCGGCCGCCGGCGGTCCGCAGGCCGGTGAAGGCGCACCGCTCCCGGACATCGACGCCGGTCGCGGTCAGCGCGGCGGTGTAGGCCAGCACGTTGCGGGGGGCGTCGAGGTAGCCGTCCCCGGGTGCATAGGACGCGCCGAGAGTTGCTCCGGTTGTCAGACCGGTTGCACGGCTGTCGATGTCGTCACCGGAGAGCCACTCGACATCCAGCCCGAGGGACTGCTGCAGCGCGATGCGGTCGTGTGCCTGGGCTACTTCGCCGGGGGTGAAGCACGGCATCAGGTACCCCTGACGGATGAACCCGCAGTCGAGAGGGAAGCGTTCACCGCTCTCGGAGTAGAACTCCTGGCTGCGCAGGCCGAGGCGGATCGCGGTCTCGGTACCACCCTGGGCGCGGACCATGCCGGCGGCGCGGCTGCTGGCGCCGTCACCCAGCGTTCTCGCTTCGAGCAGAACCACCTCGAGCGTGCTGTTCTCGGCCAGCAGTGCAGCCGTCCACGCCCCGACCGTGCCGCCGCCGACCACCACCACATCGGCGCTGCGGAAGCTGGTCATACCACGGAACGCTGACATAGACTGAACGCTCAGTCAAGTGGAATGACCAGGATCGAGGTACCCGGATGTACGGGCTGACGGCCGAGGATCTTCGCCTCCGCGACACCGCGCGTGACTTCGTCGAGTCCCTGATGCCCTTCGAGGTCGAAGCGGAACTCGCCGGTGGGGTGCTGCCCAAGGACGTCGTCGCCGAGCATCGGTCGCGGGCGATCGAGTTGGGTTTGTATGCGACCAACATGCCCACCTCGGTCGGCGGCCCGGGATGCACTGCGCTGCAGCAGGTCCTGGTGCAGGAGCAGTGCGGCCGGGTGACCAACGGGCTCGGGTGGGTGATGGCGACGCCGCCGCAGTGGTGGCCGGAGGTGGCCACCCGGTATCAGATCGACACCTGGCTGCTGCCGTCGGTGCGGGGCGAGAAGCACGAGGCCTATGCGATCACCGAGGAATTCGCCGGATCGGACGTCTCGGCGCTGCAGACCACCGCGCGCCGCGACGGCGACGAGTACGTCCTCGACGGCGTGAAGTGGCACGTCACCTCGTTCAACCTGGCCGACTACGTCTTCGTCGAGGCCGTGCTGTCAGAGGGGCCGGCGGCTGGGGATCATGTGCTGCTGATCGTCGATCTTCCCTGGCCGGGTGTGGAAGTCGTTCGTTCGCCACAGTATTCGCACAACATCGCCGACGAGCACCCCATCGTGGCGTTCAACCGGGTCCGGGTGCCTGCGGCGAACCTCGTGGGACAGGAGGGCGGGGCGATGACCTTCACCCAGGACTGGTTCCGCTTCGAGCGGATGATGGTGGCCGCCCGCTGCGTGGGCGCGGCGCAGCGACTCCTCGACGAGGTGGCGGTGTTCGCGTGGGAGCGGGTCGTCGACGGTCGCCCGCTGGGCGAGCACCAGTTGGTGGCGGGCATGCTCGCCGACAGCGCGACGGAGTTGTTCGCCGCCCGCACCATGCTCTACGAAGTCGCCCGGGCGATCGACGCCGGCCACGACCGCAAGACGCTGCACGGGCAGGCGTCGATGGCCAAGCTGTACTGCTCGGAGATGGCCGGGCGGGCGGCCGACCGCGCGGTACAGATCTTCGGCGGTCGCGGCTACATGCGGGAGAACGTCGCGGAGCGGCTGTTCCGTGAGCTACGCGTGGAGCGAATCTGGGAGGGCGCCAGTGAGATTCAGCGCATCATCATCGGGCGTCAGCTGATGAATCGTGGTCCGTCGGCTCTGCTCGACCCTGCCTGAAGCCCAGCAGCCGCATGCCGTGGTAGATCAGCAGCGCGGCGATCGACCCGAGTGCGATGCCGGTGAACGTCAGACTTCCGATCTGCCAGGTGAAGTCGGCGATGCCGATGATCAACGGGATCGCCGCGGTCATCTGATTGACGGGTCTGGAGAAGTCCACGTGATTGGTCAGCCAGATCCGCACGCCGAGGATGCCGACCAGCCCGTAGAGCACGATGGTGGCGCCGCCGAGCACGCCCGCCGGGACCGCCGAGATCACCGCACCGACCTTGGGGCACAGCGACAGTACGATCGCCACCGCCGCGGCGACCCAGTACGCCGCGGTCGAGTAGACGCGGGTCGCGGCCATCACCCCGATGTTCTCTGCGTAGGTCGTGGTCGCCGACCCGCCGCCGAACCCGGCCAGCGTCGTGGCCACGCCGTCGGCGGCCAGCGCGCGACCCATCAGCGGGTCCATGTCGGTGCGGGTCATCTGGCCGACCGACTTGACGTGGCCGATGTTCTCGGCGATCAGCGCGATCACCGCGGGCAGGAACATCGGCAGCACCGCCAGCGAGAATGCCGGCGTCTGAAACTCCGGGAGCCCGATCCACGGCGCAGCGCCGATGCCGGAGGTGTCCACGTCCCCGAGGAGCAGCGCGAGAAGATAGCCCGCAACCACCGCCAGGAAGATCGCGAGCCTGCCGATCATGCCGCGGAAGAAGGCGAGCGCGCCGACGAGCAGGACCAGCGTGACGATCCCCAGCAGCGGTCCCTGTTCGAAGTTGGTCTTGGCTGCCGGTGCCAGGTTGAAGCCGATGAGCGCGACGACCGCTCCCGTGACCACCGGTGGCAGCGTCAGGTCGAGCCAGCGGGTGCCGGCCAGGTGGACGACCGCGCCGACGATGATCAGCAACAGACCCACCGCGACGATGCCGCCGAGCGCGCTGCCGGTGCCCTGCGCCGCGACAGCCGCGGTGACCGGTGCGATCACCGAGAAGCTCGACCCGAGGTAGCTCGGCAGGCGGTTGCCGGTGATCAGCAGGAACAACACGGTGCCGACGCCGGAGAACAGCAGAGTGGTGGCCGGCGGGAAGCCGGTGAGCACCGGGACCAGGAACGTGGCGCCGAACATGGCCACCACGTGCTGGGCTCCCAGGCCGAGAGTGCGCGGCCAGCTCAGCCGTTCGTCGGGGGCGACGACGAAGTCGGGATCCGACCGGGAGTCGACAGGCTTCCACGTCATCCAGGTGAGGTGCACGATATGCGACTACACACCATGGCGGCGGATGCCGCTAGCCGAGTAGGTGAGCATGCCGATCAGCACCACCGCAGTCCCGGCCAGGACCGCCGTCAGCGGAAGCGTCACCGCCAGCGTCAGGCAGCCGGCCAGCCCGACGACGGGGAGCAGCCGACCCGCACCCAGCGTCAGCGCCGACGCGTTTGCGATCGCGTAGTACAGCAGCACCCCGAACGACGAGAAGCCGATGGCGCTGCGGACGTCGACGACGGCGGCGACCAGTGCGACCGCGATCCCCACGGCCAACTCCGCGCGGTGTGGCGTTCCGTGGCGGGGGTGCACCGCTGCCAGCGCGTGGGGGAGGTGGTGGTCGCGGGCCATGGCCAAGGTGGTCCTCGAC
>NZ_JBAUJR010000157.1:0-1683 GCF_049683935.1 Mycobacterium sp.
CGACATGGCCGCGCGGGACCCCGGACCCGCGCCGGTGCCGACATCGGCCTCGGGAATACTTGCGCATCTGCGAACAGCGCTGGGCTCAATGCTCTAGAAAGAACCTCATGCCCAACGTTTCTCACCATTCGTCGTTGTCGCCCGCCTACACCGGAAGGTTGTCCACCAACCCGATTCCGGCCCTGCGTCTGCCGGACGAGTCGATGGATCCGGACCAGACGTACCGCTTCATCCACGACGAGCTGATGCTCGACGGCAGTTCGCGGCTCAACCTGGCCACGTTCGTGACGACGTGGATGGATCCCGAGGCCGGCCTGTTGATGTCGGAGACGTTCGACAAGAACATGATCGACAAGGACGAATATCCGGTCACCGCGGCGATCGAGCAGCGTTGCGTGTGCATGGTCGCCGATCTCTTCCACGCCGAGGACCTGCGCGACGACGACCCGTCCACCGCGATCGGGGTGTCCACCGTGGGCTCCAGCGAGGCTGTGATGCTGGCGGGTCTGGCCATGAAATGGCAGTGGCGCGAGCGGGTGGGTGACGGCTGGAAGGGCCGCACCCCGAACCTGGTGATGGGCTCGAACGTGCAGGTGGTGTGGGAGAAGTTCTGCCGGTATTTCGACGTCGAGGCCCGCTACCTGCCGATGGAGGAGGACCGCTACGTCATCACCCCCGAGCAGGTGATCGACGCGGTCGACGAGGACACGATCGGCGTGGTGGCGATCCTGGGCACCACGTTCACCGGTGAACTCGAGCCCGTCGGCGAGATCTGTGCGGCACTGGACAAGCTGGCCGGGGGCAAGGGCCCCGACGTCCCGGTGCACGTCGACGCCGCCAGCGGTGGGTTCGTGGTGCCGTTCCTGCATCCCGACGTGGTGTGGGACTTCCGGCTGCCCCGGGTGGTGTCGATCAACGTCAGCGGCCACAAGTACGGGCTGACCTATCCCGGCATCGGCTTCGTGGTGTGGCGCAACGCCGCGCACCTGCCGGAGGACCTGGTGTTCCGGGTCAACTACCTCGGCGGCAACATGCCGACGTTCACCTTGAATTTCTCTCGGCCCGGAAACCAGGTGGTGGGTCAGTACTACAACTTCCTGCGGCTCGGCCGCGAGGGCTACACGCAGGTGATGAAGGCTCTGTCGGACAACGCCCAGTGGTTCGCCCGCGAACTCAACGCCATGACCGGCCCCGGCAACAAACGGGTGTTCGACGTGATCTCCGACGGCTCGGCGATCCCGGTGGTGGCGTTCAAGCTCGTCGAGGGCACGACCTACACCGTGTTCGACGTATCGGCGCTGCTGCGCAGCTACGGCTGGCAGGTCCCCGCGTACACGATGCCCGACGACGCCAGCGACATCGCGGTGCTGCGGGTCGTCGTGCGCGAAGGCTTCTCGGCGAACCTGGCCCGCGCCCTTCGTGACGACCTGATCGAGGTGCTGGCCAAGCTGAACAAGGTCAACATCGGCGGCTTCGCCGACGAGGCGCACTTCGCGCACTGAAACCGCGCCTGGGACAATCGGGCGCAGTGATCGCAACCATGAACAGTCCCCGCGCCGTCGTCGACCTCGACGCCATCGCCCACAACGTGGCCACCCTGCGCCAACACGCAGGCTCGGCCGCGGTGATGGCGGTGGTCAAAGCCGACGGCTACGGCCACGGCGCCGCGCCGGTGGCCCGCGC
>NZ_JBAUJR010000158.1:0-9929 GCF_049683935.1 Mycobacterium sp.
CGCATGCACGCCATCGCGGCCACGCTCGCCCAGGTGACGGCGCGCCGCGCCGCGGCCCCCGTCCAGCCGACGCTGCCTGCCGGGTGGCGCAACAACCCGTCCCAGCTGCAGTCCACCGGATGGGCAACCGACGATGGCCGCGAGCTGCAGGTCGGCTACGCACTACTGCGCGACGGCGTCGAGGTCGAAGTCGACGGCAAGCCCGCGGAGGACCTCAGCGTGCTGGCACAACGGCCCGACCGGGTGATCCTGGAGATAGGCGGGCTACGGCGCGGTTACGACGTCGTACTCGACGGCGACATTGCCTATGTCGACAGTCCTGCCGGATCCACTGCGTTAACCCAGGTACCGCGGTTCCTCGACCCGAGCACGCTGAAGCCGGCCGGCTCGCTGACGGCGCCCATGCCGGGTTCGGTGATCCGGCTGCCCGTCGCCGCGGGCGACATCGTGACGGCCGGGCAGGCCCTGGTCGTGCTGGAGGCGATGAAGATGGAGCACACCATCGCCAGCCCGATCGACGGGGTCGTCGCCGAGCTTTCGGTCGCGGTGGGTCAGCAGGTGTCCACCGGCGACGCCCTCGCGGTGGTCGGAGCGGCCCACGGTGCAGACCAGACTTGAGCACCACCCAACCTGTCACCGGCCCCGGTGACGGGCGACTTGAAAGTAGGAGAGCGGCATGGAACTGCACGAGACCGAAGAGCGGCGAGCTCTTCGCAAGGCCGTGTCCGAGATCGCCAAGGACTTCGGGCACGACTACTACGTGGCCAAGTCGCTCGGCGGGGAGAAGAGTTCAGAACTCTGGCACGCCGTGGGCAAGCAGGGGTTCCTCGGGGTCAACATCACCGAGCAGTACGGCGGCGGCGGCGGCGGCATCTACGACATGCAGATCGTCGGCGAGGAACTGGCCGCGGCAGGCTGCCCGCTGCTGATGACGGTGGTCTCCCCCACCATCTGCGGCACGATCATCCAGGCCTTCGGCAGCGACGAACTCAAGGCACGCTGGCTGCCGGGCATCGCCAGCGGCGAGATCATCATGTCGTTCGCGATCACCGAACCTGATGCGGGCTCGAACTCCCACAACATCTCCACCCACGCCAAGCGCGTCGGCGGGGATTGGGTGCTCAACGGCACCAAGTACTACATCTCAGGGGTCGACGAGGCCGAGGCCATCCTGGTCGTCACCCGCACCGCGACCGACGACCGCGGCCGCGGACGGCTGAGCCTGCTCGTAGTCCCGACCGACGCACCCGGGCTGACCAGCACCCTCATCCCGGTGCAGGCCGTGACACCGGAAAAGCAGTTCACCCTGTTCTTCGACGACGTCCGGGTGCCGGTCGAGAACCTGATCGGCACGGAAAACGACGGCCTGCGTCAGGTGTTCATGGGCCTCAACCCCGAACGCATCATGGGCGCCGCCCTGGGCAACGGCATCGGCCGCTACGCGCTGGACAAGGCCTCCGCCTACGCGCGTGAGCGCACGGTGTGGGACGTGCCGATCGGAGCCCACCAGGGCCTGTCCCACCCGCTGGCGCACGCCAAGATCCAGCTCGAGCTCGCCCGGCTGATGACCCAACGCGCGGCCTCACTGCACGACGCCGGCGACCCCGGCTCGGCGGAGGCGTCGAACATGGCCAAATACGCTGCGGCCGAGGCCGGCATCCTCGCCCTCGACCAGGCGATCCAAACCCACGGCGGCAACGGGCTCGCCACCGAGTACGGGCTGGCCACTCTCTGGGGCCCGGCACGGCTGATGCGCACCGCGCCGATCAGCCGAGAAATGATCCTCAACTACGTGGCACAGCACAGCCTCAACCTGCCCCGCTCATACTGAGCATCCTTCATCCGTTCGTGTCCGCTTCGGTCTACCAAGACGGACGGTGGTGATCGGTCGCCCGCCGGGGCCGGGTCCTGCCTTACCGAGCATGTGTCAACCAAACTGCCGAGGAGGCAAATCAACATGGATCGCGGTATCGGTCAGTGGGTCACCAAACGGGCCTTCCTCAGCGGGCAGCGCACGGCGTTCGTCAGCGGTGACACCAACTTCACTTTCGCCGAATTCGAACAGCGCACCAACCAGGTGGCCTCGAACCTGATGCGTCTCGGCGTCCGCAAGGGGGACCGAGTGGCCGTGCTCCTGGTGAACTCGGTCGAGTTCATGGAGGTCCTCCTCGGTTGCGCGAAGATCGGCGCCATCACCATCCCGATCAACGTCCGGCTCGCCGGCCCGGAGATCGGCTACATCCTCGCCGACGCCGGCGCCGACGTGTTCGTCTTTCACCACCCGCTCGCGGCGGCGGCGGTCAGCGCGCTGGCCGAGCCCGGGGTCCGGGTCCGGCACACCGTCCGGGCCGGGGGCGCCGCGGCCGACGGCGAGATCGCCTACACCGACCTGCTCTCCGGCGGTGTCTCCGAGCCTCTCGACAACGACGTCGACGGCCGCGACCCCGCGTTCATCATGTACACCTCGGGCACCACCGGCCGCCCGAAGGGCGCCATCCTCACCCACGACAACCTACTGTGGAACGCCATCAACGTGCTGGGCGCCGAACAAGGGTTGACCGGCAGCGACGTGACCGTGGCCGTGGCCCCGATGTTCCACATCGGCGGGCTGGGGGTGCATACGCTGCCGTTGCTCTACGTCGGCGGGACCAGCGTGATCCTCCCGTCGTTCGACCCGGTGGGCACGCTGAAGGCGATGGCCGAGAGCCGAGCCACCGTCCAGTTCATGGTGCCGGCGATGTGGTCGGCGCTGACCCAGGTGCCCGACTTCGACTCCTACGACCTCTCGGCGCTGCGATTGGCCATGGGCGGCGGCGCGCCGATGCCGCTGACCGTCATCGACTTCATGCAGCAACGCGGCGTCCCCTTCACCGAGGGATTCGGGATGACCGAGACTGCACCCATGGTCTCGGTCTTGGACGCCGCCAACGTCACGACGCGGGCCGGGTCGATCGGCCGGGTCGCCATGCACGTCGATGCCCGTATCGTGGACGCCGACGACCGGGACGTCCCGGTCGACACCGTCGGCGAGCTCCTGGTGCGCGGGCCCAACGTGTTCGTCGGGTACTGGATGAAGCCGGCGATCACTGCCGAAGCCTTCCGGGGCGGCTGGTTCCACACCGGCGACCTAGGCCGGATCGACGCCGACGGCTACATCACGCTGGTCGACCGCAAGAAGGACATGATCATCTCGGGCGGGGAGAATGTCTACCCGATCGAGGTCGAGCAGGTGCTGTTCCGCCACCCCGGTGTGCTCGACGCGGCGGTAGTCGGCGGTCCGGACGAGAAGTGGGGTGAACGCGTCGTCGCGGTGGTGATGGCCGACCCCGCCGCCGAGCAGGCACCCGGCGCCGACGAACTGATCGCCTGGTGCCGCGAGCGTCTGGCGCATTTCAAGTGTCCGCGCGAAGTGCACCTCATTGCCGAGCTCCCGCGCAACGCCACCGGCAAGCTCCTCAAGACGGAGCTGCGCAAGCGATTCACCGGCGTCGAGGGCGGTGTCGTCCAGCGCTGAGCACTAGACCGGAAGCGGAGTCCGCGTCGGCCTCGTGACGGCTGCGCGTATCGCAGGCGAAGAGAGTCGATCAGGTGCGTCCGGCGGCGCGCCAGGTGCAAGGGGGACGATCGGCCTCGCCGAGAACGCCAGTGGCTCCCTGGGCGACGGGGCCGCGCGGCATGTGTCGTCACGATCCTGGCCGCCCTGGCTAGGCGGCGTGGCGGCTGACCTGTTCCCGCATCGTCCGGTACCCTGACCCGCCGGGGACTTCAGCCCGATCCACCACGAAGAATCCGATTCTGCAGCCGGACTCCACCATCGATCGAAAGGACAACCGTGGCCACTTCGACCACCGACATCACCGGTCTCGGGATGGCCTTCGGGACTCTTGAGGAGGGCCGGGCCTGGGCCGGTCGCACCTCGCAGCGTAAGCAGGCCTGGTTTCCGATCGACCGCTCGATGGTGCTTTACTACTGCTCACTGGTGGAGGACGGAAACCCGCGGTACTGGGAGGGCGACGAATGCCCGCCGGGTCTGTTGATGACGCTGAGCTTCAACCCCCAATGGACCCCCGAGCACCTCCACCGCGAGGACTCGCTGTTCGCATTCAGCGTGCCCTTGCCCGGTCACCACATCATCAATGCCTCCACCACCACCGAGCTGGAACGCCGGCCACGGATCGGCGACCACGTGTGGACCGTCGACGAGATCGTCTCGGTCTCGCCGGAGAAGACCACCCGTCTCGGCACCGGGGTTTTCATCACCTCTTTGACCACCTACGCCGACCAGCATGACAAGGTCATCGCGCGCAACACCAACGTGCTGTTCAGGTACGACATCACCGGTGGCGACCACCTGGGCCGAACCGAGGAGCAGCCATGACCAGCACCCCGACGGAGACACTACGGTTCGACGACGTCGCGGTCGGCGACGAGATCACCCCGGTCTCGATCCCGGTCACCTACAAGCGGGTCTGCATGAATGCGGCGTCCACCTGGGACTGGTTCCCTGGCCACCACGATCCGGAGTACGCGCGCAGCCAGGGTCAGCGGACGATCTACCTGTCGACGCTGTTCTTCCACGGCTTCATCGACCGCGGCCTCAGCGACTGGGCCGGTCCCGATGCGCTGCTCCGTCGTCGCAAGATCTCCATGATTAAGTCGATCTACCCGGGACAGACCGCAACCCTCACCGGGCGCGTCATCGGCAAGCGCGAAGTGAACGGCACGAGCCTGATCGACCTGGAGCTCATGGTCACCAGCGAGGAGGGGCCGTGTGTGCCCAGCGAGGCGACTCTGCAGCTCCCGACCGGATAGGCGTGCTCAATGAACTCGAACGAGCCGTCAGACTTCGCCTGAGCCGAAACGGCACCAGCCGTCGGCTGGCCACCCTGTGTCGAGCAACATGCCGAACCTGACGCGGAGCGGACGTCGGTGGCGGTGTGCGGTCACCGCCACCCCAGGCCAGCGATTGTTAGTCACTGCTAACGTCTTGACCCATGCCAGCACCACTCGCGACGCTCGCCGGATTCTCCGAGGTCACGCCCGGCCGTCTCGACCGCCCCTTCCTGGACTTGCACCTCGGGTCGGCCGTCGCCGCCCTGCGTGATGCGGGGATGGAGAGCTCGGATATCGACGGGCTGATCTGCGTGGGCTCCATGATGGGCGAGTCCATCGAGCACACGTTCCTGTCCGAAGAGATCCAGGACTCTCTCGGGCTCCACGAGCTCGGGTTGCAACTCGGTGTCCAGCTGGGCGGCGGGAGCCACCTCGCGATGCTCGGTGTCGCGACGCGGGCGATCCGGGCCGGTCAGTGCTCGGCGGTCCTATGCGTGTCGGCCGGGGTCTTCCCGCCCATCCGCGACGTCGGCCGGCGCCTGATGACGATGACCTGCCATCCGGATTACGAGCTTCCCTACGCGCCGTCCATCCCCACCCTGTACGGGTTGATCGCGCAGTCGTGGCTCGACGAGGTCGGGCAGGGTCGCGAGGTGTTCGCCGAGGCCGTGGCCGCCCAGCAGGAATGGGCGCTGGCGCATCCGACCGCCATCGGCGCCGGAGCCGGGAGGTTCACCGTCGAGCAGGTGCTCGATGCACGGCACATCGCCGGTCCGTTCGGCTACCTCGACTGCTCCATTCCGTGCGAGGGTGGCGGCGCCTTCGTCGTCGTCTCGCCGGATCGGGCCGTAAGCGTGCCGCATCGACCGGTTCACGTGGTCGGCATCGGGGAGGGCCATACACACGGGTTCCTCACCTCGATGCCCGATCTCTCGCGCACGGGCGCGGTCCGCTCCGGCGCCACCGCCTTCGCCCAGGCCGGCATCGCCCCCGCCGACATCCAGCTCGCGCAGCTCTACGACGCGTTCAGCTCCAACCCGCTGATGCTGCTCGAGGAGCTCGGCCTCGCTGAGCGCGGCAAAGCCGTCGAGCTCTACCGGGAAGGCGCCACCCGTCCCGGTGGGCGGCTGCCGGTGAACACCAACGGTGGGCTGCTGCGTTTCGGCCACTCCGGCACGGCCTCGGGAATCTGCGGGATACTGGAGGCCTACCAGCAGATGACCGGCCGCGCGGCCGGCATCCAGGTCGGCCAGGCCGACCTCGGGGTCGTCCACGCCTACGGTTCCATGCTCTGCAGCCACGTCACCGTCATCCTGGAGGGGTCATGACCACCGAGACAATCAACTTCGCGGAGGCGCCGTCGTGACCGCCACCTACCTGGAGGGGTTGGCCGATCCGGCGGTCCTACCCCGCATCGATGATGTCAACCGCGGCCACTTCGAGGCGGCGGCCCGGGGGTGCCTCGCCGTACGCGAGTGCACCGCGTGCGGGCTGCTTTTCCACTACCCGCGCCCGTTCTGTCCCCGCTGCCACTCCGCCGAGCTGACGTGGACCGAACTGTCCGGCAACGCGACCGTGCTCGTCGCCGCAGTCGTCAGCCGTCCCCCGTGGAACGACCTACCCCGATCGGCGCCCTACCCGGTCGTCGTGGTCCGCCTGGCCGAGGGCCCGCAGATGCTCTCCACCGTGGAGGGCTGCGACCCCACCACAGTGGTTGCGGGGATGGCGGTGCGTGCGGCGTTCGAGCGCGTCGGTGACATCGGCATCGTTCGATTCGTCCCCGCTTGAGTGCCCTGAACCGATCCGGCGAGAGGACCACCCCGCCCATGGATCACGACCTGGACGCCAACATCATCACCCGGGTCCAGTTCGGCAAGTCCGGCGGTGAAACGTCGCCCCCATCGTGACATCGAAGCCGGGGCGTCGCTGACCGAAGAAGACCTGATCGCCGCCGCCCGCACCCCGCTGTCGGGGTTCAAGGTGCCCAAAGCCGTGCTGTTCACCGACGCCATGCCGCACACGGCCACCGGCAAGATCCAGAAGAACGTGCTTCGCGAGCGCTACCGCAGCCACTTCGAGAGCTGACGCACCGGTCGCCCGAGTGAGGCCGATCGACGCCCGTTTCTGGTCATCGTGAGATCCTGCCGAGTAACGTACTGCGAGTGAACGAGCCCTCACATCGGGAGGGCGGGTGCCGATCAGGACGGGGATTGATGAGCGAGGAAGCGATCACCTACGAGGTCGTCGACGGGGTGGCCTGGTTGACGATCAATCGCCCCGAGGCACGGAACGCGCTCAACGGGGCGGTGCGGCAGGGACTGTTCGACACCGTTCACCGCTTCAACGCCGACGACTCCGCCAAGGTTCTGGTGCTGACCGGGGCCGGCGACAAGGCGTTCTGCGCCGGCGGGGACCTGAAAGAGATGGCGGAGACGGCGCTCACGGTTCCGCCGCCAGACTTCGCGCCGCAGTTCGGCCGCAACATCGAGGTCGTCAAGCCGACTATTGCCGCGGTGAACGGCGTCGCCTTCGCTGGCGGATTCCTGCTGGCCCAGCAGTGCGACCTCGTCATCGCAGCTGAGCACGCCAGGTTCGCGGTCAGCGAGGTCAAGGTAGGTCGCGGCTCACCGTGGGCTGTCCCGCTGTCGTGGCTGCTGCCGCCGCGGATTGCGCTGCAGATTTTGATGACCGGCGACCCGATCACTGCCGAGCGCGCCCGCGAGGTAGGCATGGTGAACGAGGTCGTGCCCGCAGCGGAGCTGCGGGAACGAACGCAGGAGATCGCCCTGCGGATCGCTTCCAACGCACCGCTGTCCGTACTCGCGGCGAAGAAGACCGTATACCTCTCCGCAGAGCACCACCTGACGGAGGCCTACGACCTCGCCGACCAGATATGGGAGCCGGTGTACCTCAGCGCCGACGCGCAAGAGGGTCCCGCCGCCTTCCGGGAGAAGCGCACACCGGTCTGGAAGGGACGTTAGCCGTGGCCGTGACGATGGAGTCCTTGATCACCGACATCGAGGCGGAGACGGCCGAGCTGAGGTCGCTGATCGCCGAGCTGCCCGACGGCCCGGCCGGGTGGGACGCTCCGACCCCCGCGGCAGGCTGGGCGGTCCGCGATCAGATCAGCCATCTTGCTTTCTTCGACGACGTCGCGGTGCGCTCAGCCACCGACCCCGAGGGCTTCACGGCCGAGGTGCTGCCCATGCTGGCCGACGGCCGGATCTCCCCGGACACCATCGCCGAGCGCTACCGGTCGATGCCGGCAACGGAGCTGCTGTCCTGGTTCGACGGCGCACGCCGCGCCCTCGTCACTGCGTTCGCCACGGTCGAACCGTCAGTGCGGGTGCCGTGGTTCGGCCTCCCCATGAGCGCGGCCTCCTCGCTGACCGCGCGGATCATGGAAACCTGGGCGCACGGTCAGGACGTGGCCGACGCGCTCGGAGTGACCCGTGTGCCCTCGGCCAGGTTGCGCCACGTCGCCCACATCGGCGTGGGAGCGCGGGCGTTCAGCTACATGGCCGGCGGCCTGGAGGTGCCCAAGGAGCCCGTCCGCGTGGAGCTCACCGCACCGGGGGGCACACTCTGGACCTGGGGCCCCGACGGCGTGCCCGACCGGGTCACCGGCACTGCGCACGACTTCTGCCTGCTGGTCACCCAGCGCAGGCATCGCGACGACACCGCACTGGAAGTCACCGGTCCGCTCGCCGACCAGTGGCTCTCCATCGCGCAGGCCTTCGCCGGACCTCCCGGTGGCGGTCGCACCGCAGGACAGTTCGACGGAGGAGTGTCGTGAGAGACCCGGTACGCATCGGAAATTGCTCGGGCTTCTACGGCGACCGGATCGCCGCGGCGCGGGAGATGGTCGAGGGCGGGGCGGGCGAGGAGAGCATCGACGTGCTCTGCGGCGACTACCTCGCTGAGCTGACGATGCTCATCCTGGCGAAGGCCCAGGCGAAGGATCCCGCGGGCGGCTACGCGCGCACGTTCCTGACCCAGATGGAGCAGGTGCTGGGCACCTGTTCCGACCGCGGTATCAAGATCGTGGCCAACGCCGGTGGGCTCAACCCGGCCGGGCTGGCCGTCAAACTGCGCGAGCTTGCGGACCGGCTCGGTATCACCGTCCGGATCGCCCACGTCGAAGGTGATGACCTGCGCGGCAACCTCGCCGCGATCACCCCTCCGGTCGGTGAGATCAAGCCGGTCTCGGCCAACGCCTACCTCGGCGGCTGGGGTATCGCCGAAGCGCTGGGTGCGGGCGCCGACGTCGTCGTCACCGGACGCGTGACAGACGCCTCACTGGTCGTCGGCCCGGCCGCCTGGTGGCACGGGTGGGAGCGCACCGACTGGGACCGGCTCGCCGGTGCCGTCGTGGCCGGCCACGTCATCGAATGCGGACCACAGGCCACGGGCGGCAACTACGCCTTCCTCGACGAGATCACCGACCGTCGCTACCCTGGCTTCCCGATCGCGGAGGTCGCGGCCGACGGCTCGTCGGTGATCACCAAGCACGCCGACACCGGGGGGCTGGTGTCGGTTGGTACGGTCACCGCCCAGCTGCTCTACGAGATCGCCGAGCCCGCCTATCTGGGGCCCGACGTGGTCACTCACTTCGACACGATCTCTCTGGCCCAGCAGGCCGAGCACCGGGTGGCGATCACGGGTGTCACCGGCAGCCCGCCACCGGAGACGCTCAAGGTGGCGCTGAACGAGGTCGGCGGCTACCGGAACACCATGACGATGGTGCTCACCGGCTTGGACGTGGAGGCAAAGGCCGCGTTCGCGCAGCAGCAGTTGTTCGACATCCTCGGCGGTCCGGACTCCTTCGCCGAGACCGACGTCCGGTTGCTGCGTTTCGACACACCGGACGCCCCCACCAACGACCAGGCGTGCGCGCACCTGCGGATCACGGTCAAGGACACCGACCCGCGCAAGGTCGGCCGGACGTTCTCGAGCGCAATCATGGAGATCGCTCTGGCCGGGTACGCGGGCTTCCACACCACCACGCCACCCACGTCGGAGTCGGCGTTCGGCGTGTACCGCCCAGCGGCAGTGCCCCGGTCGAGCGTGACGCAGGTCGTGGTGCTGCCCGACGG
>NZ_JBAUJR010000159.1:0-5528 GCF_049683935.1 Mycobacterium sp.
CTTGTCGCCGCTGCGGCCAGCCACGTCCCCGGCGAGCCGTGGACACCGCAGCTGTCCGAACCGCTCATCGAACCGGTGACCGTCGCGTTGGCCGCGGGCAAGGCGTTCAGCTTTGGCTACACCGAACACGGCGAGCTGTTGCGGGCCGCCGGCGCGCACGTCGTGGACTTCGACCCGCTGCACGATCCGTTGCCGCCGGGATCGGCGGCGCTGGTGCTGCCAGGAGGGTTTCCCGAACAGTTCAGTACCGACTTGTCGGCCAACGCTCTGGTGCGCGGACAGATCGGCGCGCTGGCCGCGAGCGGTGCACCGGTGCACGCCGAGTGCGCGGGGCTGATCTATCTGGTCGACGACCTCGACGGACACCCGATGTGTGGGGTGCTGGCCGGATCGGCGTCGTTCTCCGACTCCTTGACCCTCGGCTACCGCGACGCCGTGGCGGTCGCCGACTCCTCGCTGCACGCACTCGGTGACCGATCGGTGGGCCACGAGTTCCACCGCACCACCGTGCAGTTCGCCGACAACCCGCAACCGGCGTGGCGCTTCAAGGGTTGGGGCGGCGGGGTCGTCGACGACGGCGCCGTGCAGGGTGGTGTCCACGCCGGGTATCTGCACACTCATCCCGCCGCGCACCCGCAGGCGATCGCCCGCTTCGTCGCTGCGGCCGCAACATCTAGGCTCGCCGGGTGATCGAGAACGCCTATCTGGTCGGCTTACGGCTGACCGGCAAGAAGGTCGTCGTCGTGGGCGGGGGCACCGTCGCGCAGCGGCGACTGCCGCTGCTGGTCGCCAGTGGCGCCGACGTGCACGTCATCACCATCGCTGCCACCCCTGCTGTCGAGGGCATCGACGGAATCACGTTGACGATGCGGGAGTTTCGTGAGGGCGATCTCGAAGGCGCCTGGTATGTGATCGCTGCCACCGACGACCCCGAGGTCAACGCCGCCATCGTCGCGGAGGCAGAAGGGCGGCACATCTTCTGCGTGCGTGCCGACGTGGCGCGCGAAGGCACTGCTGTGACGCCGGCGTCCTTCGAGTACGAAGGGCTGGCGGTGGGTGTGCTGGCGGGCGGTGAGCACCGCCGGTCGGCGGCCATCCGCTCGGCGATCCACGAGGCCCTGCAGCAGGGCCTGATCGCGGCCGAGGCCCCGGGAGTGGTGCACGGCGGCGTGGCGTTGGTGGGAGGTGGCCCCGGCGACGCCGAACTGATCACGGTGCGCGGCCGGCGACTGCTGGCACATGCCGACGTCGTCGTCGCCGACCGACTCGCACCGCAGGAACTTCTCGCCGAGCTGTCGCCGGACGTGGAGGTGATCGACGCGGCGAAGATCCCGTACGGCCGCGCGATGGCCCAGGACGCGATCAACGAGGTGCTCATCGACAGGGCCCGCGCCGGCAAGTTCGTGGTGCGGCTCAAAGGTGGCGACCCGTTCGTGTTCGCGCGGGGCTACGAGGAGATCATCGCGTGCGCGGATGCGGGCATTCCGGTCACTGTGGTGCCCGGTGTGACAAGTGCCATAGCTGTTCCTGCACTTGCCGGTGTTCCGGTCACGCATCGGGCGGTCAACCATGAGTTCGTGGTGGTCAGCGGCCATGTTGCGCCCGACCATCCCGAATCGTTAGTGAATTGGGATGCGCTGGCCGCGATGACCGGCACGATCGTGCTGCTGATGGCGGTCGAACGGATCGAGCTTTTTGCCGAGGTTCTGATGAAAGGCGGCCGACCAGCCGATACACCGGTTCTGGTGGTGCAGCACGGCACCATGTCGTCGCAGCGCACGCTGCGGGCCACGCTCGCCGACGCGCCGGAGCGAATCCGGTCGGACGGCATCCGGCCTCCCGCGATCATCGTGATCGGTGCGGTCGCGGGCTTCGCCGGGTAAAGGAATCTTAAGAGTACTGTAAGGTAACTCGGTATGACGGCTCTCAATGACGCAGAGCGCGCCGCCATCCAACGTGATGCCGAAGGCAGAAAAAAGTGGGGCTCCAAGCGAGCGCAACCTGCTACTGCCTCCGGAACGGCCGCCGCCGGTGCTGCTGCGCCGCGATCCGGCAAGACCCCGGCCTGGCTTCCCTCGCGGCGCTTCTTCGCCGCGGTCATCGCCATCGGTGGCATGCAGCTGCTGGCCACGATGGACAGCACCATCGCGATCGTGGCGCTGCCCAGGATCCAGGACGAACTCGGCCTGTCCGACGCCGGCCGCAGCTGGGTCATCACCGCATACGTCCTGACGTTCGGCGGACTGATGCTCCTCGGCGGGCGCCTCGGTGACACCATCGGCCGTAAGCGCACCTTCATCGTCGGCGTCGCGCTGTTCACCATCGCGTCCATCCTGTGCGGTATCGCCTGGGACGAAGCCACCCTGGTGATCGCCCGGCTTCTGCAGGGTGTCGGCGCCGCCATCGCGTCGCCCACGGGTCTGGCGCTGATCGCGACGACATTCCCGAAGGGGCCGGCACGTAACGCGGCCACAGCGGTCTTCGCAGCGATGACGGGCGTCGGCTCGGTGCTGGGTCTGGTCGCCGGTGGTGCGCTGACCGAGGTGTCGTGGCGGCTGGCCTTCCTGGTGAACGTGCCCATCGGCCTGCTCGTGATCCACCTGGCCCGTAAGACGCTTCGGGAGACCAACAAAGAGCGGCTGAAGCTCGACGCGGCAGGTGCGCTGCTGGCGACGCTGGGCTGCACGGCCGCGGTGTTCGCGTTCTCGATGGGGCCCGAACAGGGCTGGGTGTCGACGGTCACGATCGGTTCCGGTGTCGTAGCGCTGGCCGCCTTTGCGGCGTTCCTCCTCGTGGAGCGCACGGCCGAGAACCCGGTCGTTCCGTTCGAGTTGTTCCACGACCGCAACCGGGTGGCCACGTTCGCCGCGATCTTCCTCGCCGGCGGTGTGATGTTCACGCTGACCGTGACGATCGGCCTGTACGTGCAGGACATCCTCGGGTACAGCGCGCTGCGGGCCGGCATCGGCTTCATCCCGTTTGTCATCGCCCTCGGAATCGGCTTGGGCCTGTCGTCGGCGCTGGTGTCGAAGTTCCCGCCGCGGATCCTGGTGATCGCCGGTGGTGTGCTGGTGCTCGCGGCGATGCTCTACGGCTCGACGCTGGACGCGGGCATCCCGTACTTCCCGAACCTGGTGCTGCCCATCACCATCGGTGGCTTCGGCATCGGCATGATCGTGGTGCCGCTGACCGTGTCGGCGATCGCCGGTGTCGGGTTCGATCAGATCGGGCCCGTATCGGCCATCGCCCTGATGTTGCAGAGTCTTGGCGGGCCGGTCGTGCTGGCCGTCATCCAGGCCGTCATCACCTCGCGCACGCTGTATCTGGGCGGCACCACGGGTCCGGTCAGCGATATGAACGCCGCGCAACTGCACGCGCTCGACCAGGCGTACTCGTACGGCTTGTTGTGGGTGGCCGCGGTGGCGATCATCGTCGGCGGCGCCGCCCTGTTCATCGGCTACACCGCCGAGCAGGTGGCGCACGCGCAGGAAGTCAAAGACGCCATCGACGCCGGAGAGCTCTAGCTCCTCTCGGATTCGGCGCGTCCGACGACCGTGACGGTGCGCTGGCGCGCCCGATTCACCCGCAGAAGTAAGGTTGTCGGCTGTGATCACCCGTATGTCCGAGCTGTTCCTGCGTACCCTGCGCGACGACCCTGCCGATGCCGAGGTGCCCAGCCACAAACTGTTGATCAGAGCCGGATACGTGCGACCCATCGGCCCCGGCCTCTACAGCTGGCTGCCGCTGGGCCTGAAGGTGCTCCGCAAGGTCGAGGCCGTCGTCCGCAGCGAGATGAACGCCATCGGCGGCCAGGAGATCCTGTTCCCCGCGCTGCTGCCGCGTGGCCCCTACGAAACGTCGAACCGGTGGACCGAATACGGCGACGGCGTGTTCCGGCTCAAGGACCGTCGCGGCAGCGACTACATGCTCGGGCCGACGCACGAGGAGTTCTTCACCCTGACGGTCAAGGGGGAGTACTCCTCGTACAAGGATTTCCCGTTGCGGCTCTACCAGATCCAGACAAAGTACCGGGACGAGGCGCGTCCCCGGGCGGGCATCCTGCGCGGTCGCGAGTTCGTGATGAAGGACTCGTACTCGTTCGATGTCGACGACGAGGGGCTCAAGAACGCCTACTACGCGCACCGTGACGCCTACCAGAAGATCTTCGAACGGCTGGCGGTGCGCTACGTCATCGTCTCGGCGGTGTCGGGGGCCATGGGGGGCAGCGCGTCCGAGGAGTTCCTCGCCGAGAGCGACATCGGGGAGGACACCTACGTTCGCTGCCTGGAATCCGGTTACGCGGCCAACGTCGAAGCCGTGGTCACGGCGCGGCCGGAATCCATCGCTCTCGACGGGCTGCCCGAAGCCGTCGAGTACGACACCGGCAACACGCCGACGATCGCCACGCTGGTCGAGTGGGCCAACGGCGCCGGCCTCGGCAGGCAGGTCACCGCAGCGGACACGCTGAAGAACGTGTTGCTCAAGACCCGACTGCCCGGTGGCGACTGGGAACTTCTCGCGATCGGCGTTCCGGGCGATCGTGAGGTCGACGACAAACGACTCGGTGCCGCGCTCGAGCCGGCGGAGTACACGATGCTCGACGACGCCGACTTCGCCAAGTATCCGTTCCTGGTGAAGGGCTATATCGGCCCGAAGGGCCTGCTCGCCAACGGGGTTCGTTACCTGGTGGATCCCCGGATCGTCGATGGCACGTCGTGGATCACCGGAGCCGACGCCCAGGGCCGCCACGTGGTCGGGCTGGTGGCCGGTCGCGACTTCACGGGCGACGGCACCATCGAGGCCGCCGAAGTCCGCGAGGGAGACCCCTCACCCGACGGCTCGGGACCGCTGGTCGCTGCGCGCGGTATCGAGATCGGTCACGTCTTCCAGCTGGGCCGCAAGTACACCGACGCCTTCACCGCCGACGTGCTCGGCGAGGACGGCAAGCCCGTGCGGCTGACCATGGGTTCCTACGGCGTAGGCGTATCGCGGCTGGTGGCGGTGATCGCCGAGCAGCATCACGACGAGCTCGGACTGCGCTGGCCGTCATCGGTGTCGCCGTTCGACGTGCACATCGTCATCGCCAACAAGGACGCCGACGCGCGCACCGGGGCCACCGAGCTCGCCGGTGCACTCGAGGTGCAGGGCTTCGAGGTGCTGCTCGACGACCGGAAGTCCTCGCCCGGGATCAAGTTCAAGGACGCCGAACTGCTCGGTGTGCCGTGGATCGTCGTGGTCGGCCGGGGGTGGGCCGACGGTGTGGTCGAGCTACGCGATCGGTTCAGCGGCGAGAAGCGCGACGTGCCGATTGAGGCCGCAGCGGCCGACATCGCCGCGGCGATCCGCTAGCGGGCCGCTCATTCGGTGCCGCCGGGAAACGCCACGGTGATCGTGGTGTCCCCGCGGACGCGGCGCCAGAGCGCTGCGGTGACCGCGCATTCGGTCAGTGCGGTGACCCCGAATGTCCGCACGCCCGGCTCGGTCGCCTGCTCGACGACGGCGCGCCACGCGGTGGCCGCGTCCTGCTC
>NZ_JBAUJR010000160.1:0-3149 GCF_049683935.1 Mycobacterium sp.
GCACCTGCCCGCGTCCGGCGCAGACTCGCCAGCGGGTCCGGTCGCGGACTGGCCGGCGTTGCTGTCGATCGCGGATCCCGAGGTGATCGACGTGGACCGGCTGTGGGGCCGCGCGAGTGGTCGGGACCGGTTGCGCGTGCCCATCGGTATCGGCGAGGACGGCGCCGTCGTCGAACTGGATATCAGGGAGGCCGCCGCGGGCGGCATGGGCCCGCACGGGTTGTGTGTGGGGGCAACGGGTTCGGGCAAGTCGGAGTTCCTGCGCACGCTGATCCTGGGCATGATCGCCACGCATCCCCCCGAGGAGCTCAACCTGGTCCTGGTCGACTTCAAAGGCGGCGCGACCTTCCTCGGCCTGGAGGTGGCCCGGCACGTCTCGGCCGTCATCACCAACCTCGCCGACGAGGCACATCTGGTGGCGAGAATGGCCGAAGCCCTCTCAGGTGAGGTGCACCGCAGGCAGGAGATGCTCAGGGCCGCGGGCAATGTCAGCAACATCGGCGAGTACGGTCACGCCCGCGCGCGGGACCGGAGATTGCCGCCGCTGCCTGTGCTGTTCATCGTCGTCGACGAGTTCTCCGAACTGCTCAGCCGGCATCCCGACTTCGCCGAGTTGTTCGTGGCGATCGGCCGGTTGGGGCGGTCACTGGGCATGCACCTGCTGTTGGCCAGCCAGCGCCTCGACGAAGGTAGGCTGCGCGGGCTGGAAACCCACCTGTCCTACCGGGTGTGTCTGAAGACGTTCTCGGCCAGCGAATCTCGTGCGGTCCTGGGCGTGGCAGATGCCTACCACCTGCCGACGCAGCCGGGCGCGGCCTACCTCAAGACCTCCTCCGGCGCGATGGTCCGGTTCCAGACGGCGTTCGTCTCCGGCGGATACACCCCACGCCCGCGGTCACCTCGGCCCGTCGAGCGTCCCGTTGCTCAGCTGTTCACCGCGGCGAGTGTCGCGTGCCGGGAAACCCCGGTGTCGGAACCGGATACGAAAGTCCGGAAGCAGTCGCTGCTGGACACGGTGCTGCACGCGCTGGCAGGACGCGGTCCCGCGGCACACCGCGTGTGGTTGCCGCCCCTGGATGGGCCTCCCCGGCTCGACGCACTGCTGCAGGCCCACCGCCCGGGCCACCTCCGGGTGCCGATCGGCCTGGTGGACTGCCCCTTCGAACAGCGTCACGAGCCGTATGTCGTCGAACTCGACGGAGCAGCAGGCAATGTCGCGGTCGTCGGTGCACCCCGGTCCGGCAAATCGACGGCCCTGAGGACCGTGGTCTGCGCACTGGCCGCCACCCACGACGCCGGTACCGCCCAGTTCTACTGCCTGGACTTCGGTGGAGGTGGTCTGGCTGCTCTCGCCGTCCTTCCCCACGTCGGTTCGGTTGCTGGCCGCCAGAACCCTGATCTGTGCCGGCGCACGGTGGCCCAGGTGGAATCGGTGCTGCGCCGCCGCGAAGCCGCCTTCCGGCGCCTCGGTGTCGACTCCTACCGCGCGTACCGCGGGATCGGTGACCGCGCCGACGATCCGTACGGCGAGGTGTTCCTGGTGATCGACGGGTGGGCGACGCTGCGCCAGGAGTCCGAGGGCTTGGAGGCGCCGATCAGTGCCCTTGCGGCGCAGGGACTGTCCTTCGGGATCCATGTGATGATCGGTGCCGCCCGGTGGGCCGACCTGCGGCCCGCTCTGAAGGATCAGATCGCCACCCGGATAGAGCTCCGGCTCGGTGATCCCGCCGATTCGGAGATGGATCGCAGGCGGGCCCGCCGACTCGCCGACTGTCCGCCGGGCCGGGGGATCACCCGCCATGGACGCGAGATGGCGATCGCCCTGCCTCCGGTGGAGCCGCCGCATCACAGCGATGGCGGTGTGGCGCCTTCTGTCGAGCTGCTGCCCACCCGCGTCACCGTCGACACGCTCGCGGAGACCGTGGCGCCGTGTCACTCCGAACAGGTGATAGTGGGACTCGGTGAACGCGACCTGACCCCGGTGACAGTGGATTTCGCCGAGAATCCGCATCTGTTGGTGCTGGGTGAGGGTGAATGCGGGAAGACGGCGCTGCTGCGTCTTCTCTGCACCGAGATCATCCGGACCCGCAGTCCGCGCGAGGCGGAGTTGGAGGTCGTCGACTATCGCCGAACCATGCTGGGTGTCGTCGAGTCGGACCACCTCACCGGCTACTCGGTGTCGAGCACCGCATTGAGCTCGCGGATGGCGGCGCTGTCCGAGCGACTGCACGCCCGGATGCCCGACGAGCATGTCACCCAGCAGCAGCTCAGGGACCGCTCCTGGTGGGACGGGCCGGCCATCTTCGTCATAATCGACGACTACGATCTGGTCGCGGGTGCGACCGGCAACCCGTTGACACCGCTGGCCGACTTCCTGCCGCACGCCAAGGATCTGGGGTTGCACGTGGTGCTCGCCCGGCGTTCCGGTGGGGCCGCGCGGGCGATGTTCGATCCCGTCCTCGCGCGGCTGCGCGACATGGGCTGCTCCGGGCTGATGATGAGTGCCGCCCCTGACGAGGGTGTGCTGCTCGGTACCACCCGACCCACTCCGCTGCCCGCGGGACGGGGCACCCTCGTCGTCCGGGGCCGGCCCGACGAACTACTGCAGGTCGGTTGGGTCGACCCGCCGTGAGCCCCGTCGTGGTCGTAGTGGGCCCGCAGGCCATCCGCGGACCGAATGATGTGGCGTCGGAATCGGTCTCGGTGGCTCTCGAATGCATCGACGACGACCTCGCGCTGCTCGATGACCAAGTCGTCGAGGTGCGTCGGCTGTGGAGTGACCTGTTGGCAGCGGCCGCGGGTGAGTGTGCCGGGACACTGGTGCTGGTGGTGCCGACCTGGTGGTCGACAGCGCGCGTCGAACTGCTCGAGGGCGCCGCCCGCGGCGCGGCCGCCGACGTCGTCGTGCTGCGCAGAGGCTCGGTCCTGAGCGCGGACAGCGGAGCCACCGTGGTGGAGTTCGGCGACGAGTTCCTGGTGATCGTGTCACCGTCTGCTGAGATGGTGGTGCTGCCCCGAGACGAGCGCGACGTCGTGGCCCGTCTTGCCGGGGCGACCGAGATCGTCGTCGACGTCCCCGCCGCCGTCAGCGCGCCCGCGCCGAATCTTGCTGCGCGACTGCACGCCGGGGGCGCTGCGGTGGCCTTCAG
>NZ_JBAUJR010000161.1:0-5030 GCF_049683935.1 Mycobacterium sp.
GATCGGGTCCGGTGCGCCACGACCGGCCCCGGTGAACAGGCTCGGGCGGTGGCGGGCCGCGGCACTGCTGCCCGCGGTGATCGTCCTGTTCGCTGCCCTCGTCGTCCCGTTCCTGGAGTTGACCGGCTGGTTGGTGGCGGGCGGAGTCCGCTGGGACCGGGAACGCTGGTTCGATGCCCTGACGTCGACGATCTGGCTGTCGGTGGGTGCTGCGGTGGTCTGCACCCTGGCCGCCATGCCGCTCGGGGTGCTGGCCGCCCGCTACCGCACCCGCGCCACCCGCATGCTCGAAGGCGCCGGCTACATCTCGCACGGTCTGCCGTCGATTGTTGTCGCCATTGCCATGGTTTCAGTGGGCGTGCTGTTGCTGCGCCCCATCTACCAGCGCGAGCCCCTGTTGCTCCTGGCGTACGCGGTACTGTTCATTCCGCTCGCGGTGGGGTCGATCCGGTCAGCGGTGGAGTCGGCACCGATTCGCCTCGAAGAGGTGGCTCGCTCCCTCGGACGGGGCCCATTGCGGGCCTTCCTCACCGTGACCGCCCGGGGCGCCGCTCCCGGCATCGCGGCGGGTGCCGCCCTGGTGTTGTTGACGTGCATGAAGGAGTTGCCGGTGACGCTGCTACTTCGGCCGACCGGCACGGACACGTTGGCCACCCGGCTGTGGGCGAACAGTTTTGTCAGCGACTACTCCGCGGCCGCGCCGTACGCCGCGGCCCTGGTGGTGTTCGCCGCCATTCCGACGGCGGTTCTCGGTCTGTGGAGCGCCAACCTCGTCAGCCAGGTCCGCAGTGACTGACCGGACCGCCGACGTTCACATCACCGGCGTGCGCAAGACTTTCGGCGAGCACACGGTGCTGCGGGGGTTGGACCTCGAGATGCCGTCGAGCACGATCACCGCGGTCCTGGGGCCGTCGGGTTGCGGCAAGACGACGCTGCTCAGGATCCTCGCCGGATTCGAGGAGCCTGAAGCCGGCACCGTGCTCATCGGCGGCCAGGTCGTCGTGCGCAAGAGCCCGGACGAACCCGGTGTCGTGATCCCCGCGCACCGGCGCCGGGTCGGCCTGATGCCCCAGGAAGGTGCCCTGTTCCCGCACCTGAGCGTCGGCGGCAACATCACCTTCGGACTCGATCGGAGCCGTCGCGCCGAGTCGGCCGCCCTGGTGGGCCACTGGCTGGAGGTGGTCGGACTCGAGGGCCTGGCCGACGCCCGCCCCCACGAACTCTCCGGCGGCCAGCAGCAACGGGTTGCCTTGGCGCGGGCGCTGGCCGCCGAGCCACGGGTGCTGCTGCTCGACGAGCCGTTCGCCGCGCTCGATGCGGGATTGCGCGAGCGGGTCCGGGAAGACATCGCCACCATCCTGCGGTCGGCCGGCACCACCGCGTTGCTGGTCACCCACGACCAGTCCGAGGCGCTCTCACTGGCCGACTCGGTGGCGCTGCTGATGGACGGCAGCGTCACCCAGCACGGCACACCCGCCGAATTGTATTCCCGCCCAACCACTCTGGCAGCAGCGCGGTTCGTCGGCGCGACGGTCGAACTCACGGGCGAGGCCCGGAACGGCATGGTGCACACCGCACTCGGTGCGCACCTTGCCAAGCTCCCGGTGCCCGATGGCCCTGCCGTGGTAGTGCTGCGCCCGGAGCATGTCCGGATCGCCGACGGCCGGGCCGACGGCGACTCCTGCGAGGCGACCGTGACCTCATATCGCTTTTACGGCTCGGAGACCGCCGTGCACATCGAACTCGATGACGGCACGCCGCTGGTGCTGCGCAGCCCCGGCGAGATGTTCCTCAGCGCGGGGGAGCGGGTCCGGGTCACCGTCGACGACACCCTGCTGGCGTATCCGTCACCAACCGGTGGGCAGCGGGTGGCCCTCGGCGAAGCCGGCGGCTGACTGCACCCCCAGCACCACCTTCTCGTGCAGTTCGGCCAGCGTGGCCGCACCGACGTAGGTGCAGGTACTGCGCACGCCGGAGGTGATGTGGTCGAGCAGATCCTCGACACCGCCCCGAGACGGATCGAGGTTCATCTTCGAGGTCGAGATGCCCTCCTCGAATAGCGCCTTGCGGGCGCGGTCGAACGCGCTGTCGGCGCTCGTGCGTGCTGCGACGGCGCGCTTGGAGGCCATGCCGTAGCTCTCCTTGTACGGCCGGCCGTCTCGATCGCGCAGCAGATCCCCGGGTGACTCGTAGGTGCCGGCGAACCACGATCCGATCATCACGTTGGATGCACCCGCGGCCAGCGCGAGCGCCACATCACGCGGATGCCGCACGCCACCGTCGGCCCATACGTGGCCGCCGAGTTGCTCTGCCGCGGTAGCACATTCGACCACCGCAGAGAACTGGGGCCGGCCGACGCCGGTCATCATCCGTGTGGTGCACATCGCTCCGGGGCCGACACCGACCTTGACGATCGAGGCGCCGGCATTCAGCAGATCGCGGGTGCCCTCGGCCGACACCACATTTCCGGCCGCCAGCGGCAGGCCGAGGCCGAGCGAGGACACCGCTTTGACCGCGTCGATCATCTTGGCCTGATGGCCGTGCGCGGTGTCGACGACCAACACGTCGACGCCGGCCTCGGCGAGCGCGGTGGCCTTCGCCGCGACATCGCCGTTGATCCCTACTGCCGCGGCGATCCGCAGGCGACCGGCCGTATCGACAGCAGGGCTGTAGAGGCCGGCCCGAATCGCGCCGGTGCGGGTCAGGATGCCCGCGAGCGTGCCGTCGGGTTCGGTCATCAGAGCGATCCCCGAGGGCGCGTGCTCGAGAAGGTCGAACACCGCGCGCGGGTCCGTTCCCAACGGTGCGGTGACGATGTCGGTGGCAGCGATATCGCGTACCCGGGTGAAGCGATCGATGCCGGAACACGCCGACTCGGTGACCAGCCCGATGGGGCGGTTCTCGAACACCACCACCGCCGCACCGTGGGCACGTTTGTGGATCAACGCGCAGGCATCGGAGACCGAGGCCTCCGGCGACAACGTCACGGGCGTATCGGCCACCAGGTCACGACTCTTGACGAAGTCGACGGTCTCCTTGACCGCTTGCATCGGAAGATCCTGCGGCAGTACGACGATGCCACCGCGGCGCGCGACGGTCTCGGCCATCCGACGACCGGCCACCGCCGTCATGTTCGCGACGACCACCGGGATGGTGGTGCCGGTCCCATCCGACGTCGACAGGTCGACGTCGAATCGTGATGCGACGTCGCTGCGATTGGGCACGACGAAGACGTCGTTGTAGGTCAGCTCGTACGGCGGCTCGTGGCCGTCCAGAAACCTCATCGTGGCACTGCGCCTCTCAGGCCGACCGCGGTCAGGCCTCGACCTCGCTGCGATCCCCACTCCACAGCGTGTGGAACCTCTTGGCCGGATCGGTGTCGATCCGACCGTAGGTGTGTGCGCCGAAGAAATCGCGCAGCCCCTGGGTCAGGGCCGCGGGCAGCCGCTCGGTGCGCAGCCCGTCGTAGTACGACAGCGCCGAACTGAATCCGGGGATCGGGATGCCCAACTCCGTGGCCTTGACGACCACGCGACGCCAGCTGTCGATGGCGTTCTCGATCGCGGCACGGAAGTACGGATCGACGATCAGGCTCGGCAGGTCTGGGTCGTTGTCGAACGCGTCCTTGATCCTGTTGAGGAACTTGGCGCGGATGATGCAGCCGCCGCGCCAGATGGTCGCCATGTCGCCGGGGGTGATGCCCCAGTCGTACTCGGCCGAGCCTGCCTGGATCTGGTTGAACCCCTGGGCATAGGCGATGATCTTCGATGCGTACAGGGCCTGGCGGATGTCCTCGGTGAATTGCGCGGCGTCGGAGGGCTTCTGGCCGAGATCACCTGAAGCGAGTCCGGTGGTCGCCTTGCGCTGGGCCACCGAACCCGACAGCGCGCGGGCGAACACCGCCTCGGCGATTCCGGTGACGGGCACTCCCAGGTCGAGAGCGGACTTCACCGTCCACCGGCCGGTGCCCTTCTGCTCGGCTTCATCGAGGATCAGGTCGACCAGCGGCTTGCCGGTCTTGGCGTCGGTCTGGCGCAGGACCTCCGCGGTGATCTCCACCAGGAAGCTGTCGAGGTCACCGGAGTTCCACTCCTCGAAGACGTCGGCGATCTCGGGCGCGGACTTACCCAGGCCGTCGCGCAGCAGCTGGTAGGCCTCGCCGATCAACTGCATGTCGGAGTATTCGATGCCGTTGTGCACCATCTTGACGAAATGGCCTGCGCCGTCGGGTCCGATGTGGGTGCAGCAGGGCACACCGTCGACATGCGCCGAGATCTCCTCGAGCAGCGGACCCAGGCTCTCGTAGGACTCGGCGGGCCCGCCCGGCATGATCGACGGCCCGTTGAGCGCGCCCTCCTCGCCGCCGGAGATGCCCGCGCCCACGAAGTGCAGGCCGCGGGCACGAATCGCCTTCTCGCGACGGATGGTGTCGGTGTAGAGGGCGTTGCCGCCGTCGATGATGATGTCGCCTTCCTCCATCGCGTCGGCGAGCTCGTCGATCACGGCGTCGGTCGGGTCGCCGGCCTTCACCATGATCAAGACACGTCGCGGCTTCTCAAGCGCGGCAAGGAATTCCGGGATCGTCTCGCTGCGGACGAAGTTGCCGTCGGAGCCGTGCTCGGCCAGCAGCGCGTCGGTCTTGGCGATCGAGCGGTTGTGCAGCGCAACTGTGTAGCCGTGTTTGGCGAAGTTACGGGCGATGTTCGATCCCATGACGGCCAGACCGGTGACACCGATCTGCGCGGTGGCGGGGGACTGCGACGAGCTCATAGACGAAACCCTTTCGATGTCTTGTGGCGGCACAGCTTCTCAGTCATCAAACACCCAGTGCGTTCCGGGCGCTCAGGCAAGGAACAGCCGATGGAGCTCGGTCAACCACGGAACCGCCAACGCGACGGTCGGGATGACGAGCACAGCTGCCGCGGCGACGTAGGCACCGACCGCGAGGCTGAGGCTGTTGGGCCTGCCCGCGAGCCGGCGCACCCGCACCACCGTCGTCGGCCCACCCGCGGCCAAGGCCCCTCGGGGCG
>NZ_JBAUJR010000162.1:0-7122 GCF_049683935.1 Mycobacterium sp.
CAGCCAAGCCGGCCGACGCGCCAGACCCGGTCCCGGTGATCCCCGGGGGCCCCGATGTGCGTCCCGCACTGGGGGACCCGGCGGAGGTCGCCAAGACGCTGGCAGCCGAAGCCCGCACAGGTGTTGACGTCGTGCGCCTGGTCGCCGGCGATCCGTTGTCGATCGACGCGGTGATCACCGAGGTGAATGCGCTTGCGCGCACCCAGCTGAACTTCGAGATCGTGCCCGGACTGCCTGACACCACGGCGGTGCCCACCTACGCCGGACTTCCGCTGGGTTCGGCCCACACGGTCGCCGACGTCCGCGGTGATGTCGACTGGGCGGCGCTGGCCGCCGCGCCGGGACCGCTGATCCTGCACGCGACGGTGTCGCATCTGCCCGATGCGGCGCGCACCCTCGTCGAGTACGGCCTGGCCGAATCCACGCCCACCGTGGTGACCGCCAACGGCACCACCTGCCAGCAGCGCTCCGTCGAGACGACGCTGGCGGGTCTGCTCGACAAGTCCACCCTTGCCGGAACCGATCCCGCGGGGCCGTTGGCAGGCCCGCTGGTCGTGACGATCGGCCGGACCGTGACCAACCGCGCCAAGCTGAACTGGTGGGAGAGCCGCGCCCTGTACGGCTGGACCGTGCTCGTGCCGCGCACCAAGGATCAGGCGGGCGAGATGAGCGATCGGCTCGTCGGCCACGGCGCGTTGCCCATCGAGGTGCCGACGATCGCGGTCGAGCCTCCGCGAAGCCCCGCCCAGATGGAAAGGGCGGTCAAGGGTTTGGTGGACGGCCGGTTCCAGTGGGTGGTGTTCACCTCCACCAATGCGGTGCGCGCGGTGTGGGAGAAGTTCAACGAGTTCGGTCTGGATGCCCGTGCGTTCTCCGGGGTGAAGATCGCGTGCGTCGGGCAGGCTACTGCCGACCGGGTGCGCGCCTTCGGCATCAACCCCGAGTTGGTTCCGACCGGCGAGCAGTCGTCGCTTGGACTGCTCGACGAGTTCCCGCCCTACGACGACGTTTTCGACCCGGTCAACCGGGTTCTGCTGCCTCGGGCCGACATCGCCACCGAGACGCTGGCCGAAGGTCTTCGCGACCGCGGTTGGGAGATCGAGGATGTCACCGCGTACCGCACGGTCCGCGCTGCTCCGCCCCCGGCGCACACCCGCGAGATGATCAAGACCGGCGGCTTCGACGCGGTGTGCTTCACGTCGAGCTCGACGGTGCGCAACCTCGTCGGGATCGCGGGCAAGCCGCACGCCCGCACGATCGTCGCCTGTATCGGGCCCAAGACCGCTGAGACCGCAGCCGAATTCGGCCTTCGCGTCGACGTTCAGCCGGAGGTGGCTGCTGTCGGTCCGCTGGTGGAGGCGCTGGCCGAGCATGCCGCCCGGTTGCGGGCCGAGGGTGCGCTGCCGCCACCGCGGAAGAAGAGTCGACGCCGGTAGTCCTGGAGGAACGGCTTTACATGCCTTATCCGAGCCACCGGCCGCGAAGGCTTCGGTCCACCCCGGCCATGCGTCGGTTGGTCGCGCAGACTTCTTTGGAGCCAAGGCATCTGGTGCTGCCGATGTTCGTCGCCGACGGCATCGCCGAACCACGCCCGATCTCTTCCATGCCGGGTGTCGTGCAGCACACCCGGGACTCGCTACGCCGCGCTGCCGCGGATGCGGTGCGGGCCGGCGTCGGTGGGCTGATGCTGTTCGGGGTGCCCAGTGACGAGCACAAGGATCCCGTCGGTACGGCCGGCACGGATCCCGACGGCATCCTCAACGTCGCGCTGCGGGATCTGTCCGGCGATCTCGGCGACGCCACCGTGCTGATGGCCGACACCTGCCTCGACGAGTTCACCGACCACGGTCACTGTGGGGTGCTGGACGACCGCGGTCGTGTCGACAACGATGCCACCAACCGACGTTATGTCGACCTTGCTGTGGCACAGGCGAATTCGGGTGCGCACGTGGTCGGGCCCAGCGGCATGATGGACGGTCAGGTGGCCGCGATCCGCGACGGTCTCGACACCGCCGGTCATTCCGACATCGCGATCCTGGCTTACGCCGCGAAGTTCGCGTCGGGTTTCTACGGTCCATTCCGGGAGGCGGTGGGCTCCAGTCTGAGCGGCGACCGTCGCACCTATCAGCAGGATGCCGGCAACGCGCGCGAGGCGTTGCACGAAGTGCAGCTCGACATCGACGAGGGCGCCGACATCGTGATGGTGAAGCCGGCGATGTCCTACCTGGACGTGGTGCGCGCCGCGGCCGACATCTCGCCCGTTCCGGTTGCCGCATACCAGGTTTCCGGCGAGTACTCGATGATCAGCGCGGCGGCGGCCAACGGCTGGATCGATCTGCGCACTGTGGCGTTGGAGACGCTGATCGGGATCCGGCGTGCCGGCGCCGACATCGTGCTCACCTACTGGGCGGTTGATGCGGCCGGCTGGCTGTCGTGACAGAGCCCGACGCGGCAGGCCCGCCCGGGTCGCCTCCCGCCCGGCCACCTGACGTCGACACCGGATTCTGGTTGTGGGTGGCGGCACTTCCGTTGATGACTGTCGGTTACGTCATCGACCTGTTCACCAGCCCGCTGCGACCGACGGGCCCGATGCTGGCCATCTCCATCGTGTTCCTGGTGGTCGTCGTGATCGTCGTCGCCACGTTCCTGGTGCTGATGAGGCAGGGCTACCGCTGGGTGCGCACGCTGCTGACCGGTGGCGCGATCGCGGCGCTGGTGTTCTCGGCCTCCGGCCTGTTCACCGCCGAACGTCACGCGGCCGCGGCGGTCGGCTACGCCGTCGCGGTGATCGTCGGCTCCGTTGCCATCGCCGGTGGCGTGTTCCTGCTGCACCGCAAGGACGCCCACGAATTCTTCACCCGTTGATTCGCTAGGCTGGCCCGACCATGACCGACCCACAAGCCGCGCCGTCACGGCGGCCGCGTCTGGTCGATATCGCGTTCTGGTGCTTCATCGTCGGCGCGGTCATCATGATCGTCGGCGGGTTGATGGCCGGGGCCGCAGACTACGACACCGCCCGCGCCGTTCTGCCCAGCACTTTTTCCGATGACCAGGTGCAGAACTATCTGACCCTGTATCGCGCGAGCGGGGTCGGTTCCGCAGTGGCCGGAGTTGCCCTCGCGTTCCTCGCAGGTCGCACCCGCCGAGGGGACAGTCGGTTCCGACTCGCGTTGCTCGGGCTGGTGTTCGCGACGTTCGTGGTGGTCGTGGTGCTGGCGCTGGGTTTCGGAGTCGCACAGCCGGTGGTGCTGCTGTCCCTGCTTCCCGTCCTCGTCGGGTCGGCCCTGCTCACGATGCCGGCGGTGCGCACGTGGTTCGAATCGGAAGGCCACCTGTGACCGAGCCTGTCGAGCGCCCGGTGACGACGCCGGAGGTGATCTTCTCCGAACCGGGCGCCAGCTGGCTGTGGCTGCTGGCCGGCCCCGCAGCGGGGATCGCGATGGCGATGATCCAGCTCTCGGCCGGGTACGGGATTCAGCTGGTGGTGCCGGGCATCTTCTTCGTGCTCGTCTCCGGCTTCCTGGCG
Organism: Mycobacterium sp.; assembly: GCF_049683935.1. Lineage (GTDB taxonomy): Bacteria > Actinomycetota > Actinomycetes > Mycobacteriales > Mycobacteriaceae > Mycobacterium. The sequence goes on from NZ_JBAUJR010000162.1 coordinate 3,527, forward strand.
ATCCAGGTCAAGGCCGCGAGGATTCACACCTCGGTCGAGCTGACCGTCGACACGTTGCGGCAGGGCGCCGAGACGATCCGTACCGAAGACATCGTCCGGATCTATCCGGAGGCCGCCGGTAGGGAGACGCCGAAGTGGCAGTACGCGCGGGCGCTCGGCGAGCTCACCGGGGTCCCGCGGGGCCGCACCGGTATCGGCGTGCGGTTGACCAACGACCGCACCGCGCAGGCCTGGGCGCGCAAGCACGAACGGCTGCGGGCCGAGCTGACAAACCTGGTCGAGGAGCGCATCCCGCCGGAGTCGACCCCGTGAGGTCGCGCCGTGCAGTGGTCTTGTTGGTGCTGGCCGGATGCGCCGCGGTGGGCTGCGTGCTGAGTTGGGTGGCCGCCAGTTCCCCGGTGACCGTCGCACCCGTGACCGAGGGTGAGCCGTCGACCACGTCGCTGGTCTACTACCCACCCATGATGACGCTGTCGCTGCTGCTCGCGACCGCGGCCGGGGTGCTCACGGTGCTGGGCGTGACCCGTCTGCGCCGCGCCACCGCCGCGGAATAGCGTTCCGGGCTGCTCCCGCAGGCTGATCCACAGCCCTGAGTTCACTCCCGCGGCACCGGCCGCTGTAACCCTCGCCACACGGCGCTTGGTACAAAGTGCAAAATCTGTAACACTGTTTCCCATGACGGAGTTGGCGGACAAGGACGAACACCTCGACGGCACGCACCCCGACGCGCTGCCGCTGGGGCCGCAATCACTGATCTGGCGCTACTTCGGCGACAACCGGATGTACCTGATCGGTCCGCGGCCCGCGGTGTTGCAGAACATGCTGGCCGAGCTCGGTCAGGGCGTCTACGACCACTCCACGTTCTTCGCCGACACCGCCGAGCGGCTGCGGCGCACCATCCCGCCGATCTTCAACACCGTCTACGGCTCCGAGGACAACAACGCCGGCGTTGCGGTCCGCGACTTCCACCACCACGTCAAGGGCATCCTCCCGGGCCCGGATGGCGAGGAGGTCGGTCGCTACCACGCCCTGGATCCCGACACCTACTTCTGGGCGCACGCCACCTTCGTCGAGCAGGTCTTCTACTTCGCCGGCACGTTCGTCACCCGGTTGACGCCTGCGGACCGCGAGCAGATCTACCTGGAGTCCAAGACGTGGTACCGGCGCTACGGCGTCAGCGACCGCCCGATGCCGGCGACCTACGCCGACTTCGAGCAGTACTGGGATCGCATGATGGACCGTGTCGTCGTCGCGCACCCCACCGCCAAGTACGGCGTCGGCTACGTCACCAAGGGCTTCCCGCGACCCAAAGCGGTCCATCCGCTGGTGTGGCGGCTTGTCGCGCCCGTCTTCAACCCGCTCGCGGCGTTCCTGACCACCGGCGGCCTGCCGCCGCGCGCCCGGGACCTGCTGCAGCTGCCGTGGACCGACAAGCAGGAGCGGCGCTACCAGCGATTCGCCGCGCTGTGCCGATCGCGCCCGGTGAACTGGATCTGGGATCGGTTGCCGATGCGGGTGCGCTACAGCGGTCATGCGGTCAAGGGTTATGCCCGCACCTGACTCCGGGCCGGCCACCCAACAGATCCTCGACGCCGCCGTCGTCGAGTTCGAGCGACACGGTTTCCGGCGGGTCGCCCTCGACGACGTGGCCCGCCGTGCGGGCGTCAGCCGGACGACGATCTACCGGCGCTTCGCGAACAAGGACGAGCTCGTCGGTGCGGTGATCGAGCGAGAGAATGTCAGCCTCTTCGCCGACATCGCCGGCGAGCTCAAACAGTCCGGCCCGCAGTCGAATTACTACGTCGAAGCGTTCACGCTGTCGATCCTGAAGTTCCGCAGGCACCGGGTGCTGCACCAGATGATCACCGACGAGCCCGGTCTGGTTCTCGAGCTCGCGGGCCGATATCACCGGGCGGCGATCGACCGCATGGCCGACGCCCTGCGGATCATCTTCCCGCCCGGCTTCGCCGAGCGAATCGGCGCCGCCGCCGTCGACGAACTCGCGGACTGCATTCTCCGGTACGCCGCCATGGTGTTGCTGCTGCCCAGCGCGCAGCCGCTGGACAGCGCCGACGACATCCGAGAATTCGCACGCCGCCACTTCCTGCCGAGCCTGCCGGCGGCGCTGCGGACGGTACCGGCCTGACGGGCCGAGTGTTTCGCAGATCACACTTTCGGGCAGCCCGACACCCATGGACCAGAACGAAGAGACCAGCAGTCAGCAACTGACCGAGAAACCCGAGATCACCGACGAGCACAAAGCGCAGGCCAAGGAGATGGCGAAGTCCTACAACGAGGAACTCGAGACCACCACCCTGCCCGGTAGCAACGGCACCGTGTCCGGCACGTCGGTCACCGACTGGGTCGACGACAAGGACAAAGGCAAGATCGAGACGTCCGCCGACGAGGGCAACGTCGAATACCGCAACACCGAGGAGTTCCGCGAAAAACTCGAGGGGTGAGACGCTGCTCGCGGGCGGTCGCCGACACCTAGGCTCTGATCTTGTGACCCCACTCGATCAGATCGCCCCGGCCTTCGTGCGCATGGCGCATTCGATCGTGTGGGCGTCGGTGGCCACCGTCGACGCCGACAGCAAACCACGCTCACGCATCCTGCACCCGATCTGGGAATGGGACGGAACCGACCTGCTCGGGTGGATCGCGACGGTGCCGACACCACTCAAACGCGCCCACCTCGCGGTGCACCCGGATGTCTCGGTGAGCTACTGGACCACCACGCAGGACACGTGCAGCGCCGACTGCCTGGTCGAGTGGTACACCGACGACGAGACCCGTGCCGCGGTGTGGCAGAAGTTCGCGACCGGGCCCGAACCGGTCGGCTACGACCCCCGCATCATCCCGATGTGGCGGGACGGCCCGACCTCCGAGGAGTTCGCCGTCCTCCGGCTGTCGCCCTATCGACTGCGCGTCATGCCCGGGACGATGATGACCGAGGGGCGCGGTGAGGTGCTGGGCTGGCACGCATCATGACAGCGAGTACGACCGACGTCACGCTGCTGCCGTTGGCCCCCAGAAATCCCCTGCCCTATCGACGCCTGGTCAAGCTGGTCCGGACACTCGACACCGGTCAGGAACTGATCCGCGATGCCGGAGGCCCGGTCACCCGGGTGCAACTCGGTCCGAAACGACTGTTCCCGCCGCTGGTCGCGGTGTTCTCGGCGGAGGCCATCCGCGACGTGCTCGGCCGCAACGACACCTTCGCCGAACGGTGCATCGTGCACGAGGAAGTCCGGGACATGGCCGGGGACAGCCTGTTCGTGCTGCCCAACGAGCCGTGGCGGCCGCGCAAGCGGGCGCTGCAACCCGTGTTCACCCGCCAGAACGTCCGATTGTTCGGCGGACACATGTCCCGAGCCGCTCAGGCATTCGTCGACACCTGGTGTCGCGGCGGCGACGTCGACCTGGACCTGGAATGCCGGCGGATCACCATGCAGTCGCTGGGACGTTCGGTGCTCGGCGTCGATCTCAACGAGCAGGCCGACGTGATCGCCGAACACATGCACATCGCGTCGTCCTACACCGCCGATCGTGCCCTGCGACCGGTCCGCGCGCCGCGATGGCTGCCGACGCCGGCC
>NZ_JBAUJR010000163.1:0-2409 GCF_049683935.1 Mycobacterium sp.
GCCGGCTACCGCGCGCTGCGCACCGGGATGGCAGCCTCCGGGCTGTGGGCCGTCTGCGCTGCGCTGATGGTGCCGCTGACGGTGTCGGATGTCAGCGGCCAGCCGTTGTCGACGCAGTTGAGCCCGGCCGACATCTGGTCGGTGGCCGGCCTGATCGACGTGGCGAGCGCGTGGCGCTGGACCGCATTGTTCGCCTTCGCCGTGGCCGTGGTCAGCGCCCCGGTGCTGCGATGGTCGTGGACGCCGGCGTTGTTCGCCGCGTCGCTGGTGACACTGCTGCCGCTGGCGTTGACCGGGCACTCGTCGTCGGGCGGATCCCACGATCTCGCCACCAACAGCCTGCTGATCCACCTGGTGGCCGGTGCGCTGTGGGCCGGCGGACTACTGGCACTGCTGGTCCACGCGCTGCGCGGCGGCGAGCACGCGTACCTGGCAGCGCGGCGATTCTCGGTGATCGCCCTGTGGTGTTTTGTGGCGATGGCCCTCAGTGGGGTGATCAACGCGCTCGTGCGGGTCCGCCCGGAAGACCTGCTGCACACCAGCTACGGCTGGCTGCTCGTCGCGAAGGCCACGGCGTTGTGTGCGCTCGGCTTTCTCGGGTGGCAGCAGCGCGGTAAGGGGGTGGCTGCGCTGCGCGGCGACGGCGAGGCGCGCGGCCCACTGATCCGCCTGGCACTGGTCGAAGCGGTCATCTTCGGCCTGACCTTCGGGGCGGCGGTCGCTCTGGGCCGGACACCGCCGCCGCCACCACGAAATCTGAACCCGTCGATTCCCGCGGTCGAGATCGGCTACGACCTGGCCGGGCCACCCACCGTCGGCCGGATCCTGTTCGACTGGCGCTTCGACCTGCTGTTCGGCACCGCGGCCATCGTGCTCGCGATCGTGTACCTGGCCGGTGTGCGGCGGCTCAGACGCCGCGGCGATGCCTGGCCCACCGGCAGGGTGGTGGCGTGGGTGCTCGGATGCCTGCTGCTGTTGGTCACGACGTCGTCGGGGCTCGGCCGGTACATGCCTGCGATGTTCAGCATGCACATGATCGCCCACATGCTGCTGTCGATGCTGGTGCCGATCCTGCTGGTGCTGGGCGCGCCGGTGACGCTGGCGCTGCGGGCACTACCCACGGCCGGTCGTGGCGAGCCGCCCGGCCCGCGCGAGTGGGTGCTCGCCGCGCTGCATTCGCGGGTATCGCAGGTACTGACCAACCCGTTCGTCGCGACCGCGTTGTTCATCGTCGGGTTCTACGGCCTGTACTTCGGCGGGATCTTCGACGCCGCCGTCGACAGCCATGGTGCCCACCTGGCGATGAATCTGCACTTCCTGCTCAGTGGCTACCTGTTCTACTGGGTCGTCATCGGCGTCGACCCGACGCCGCGGCCGATACCGCATATCGGCAAGCTGGCGATGGTGTTCGCGTCGCTGCCGTTGCACGCGTTCTTCGGTGTCGTCCTGATGGGCACCAAATCGGTGATCGGCGGGGATTTCTACCGATCGCTGCAACTGGACTGGCACACCGATCTGCTCGGCGATCAGCGACTCGGGGGCGGGATTGCTTGGGCCGCAGGCGAAGTCCCGCTGGTGGTGGTGCTGATCGCATTGTTCGTCCAGTGGCGTCGCACCGACCAGCGGACCGCGAAGCGACTCGACCGCGCCGCCGACCGTGACGACGACGCCGATCTCGCTGCCTACAACAGGATGCTGGCCGAGCTCGCCCGGCGCGAATCGCAGCAGGGAAGCTAATCCGGGCGGTGCCCGGCAACAGCGCCGGCGTCGACGGCGGCAGGCCAGCTGCCGTAGGCGCTGATGTCCGGTCCGGTGGCCGCTGCAGCGTCACAACCGAACCCGGTGCGCCAGGTGCCGTCGGCGAATTCGACCTTCCCCAACTGCATCGGGGCGGGCAGCGCTGACAGGAAATCGCCGAGCGCCGCGGCCGACATCAACCACCGGTGCCCGTACAGCGCGGCCCCAGGTGCGTCGTCCGGCACGCGGGTGATCGCCGGCTTGGCGGGTGACGTCGGCAGCACCGTCATCCGGTAGCGGGGGGCCGTGGTGATCTCGCCGGCCCAGCGGGAGCCGCGGTCGGTGAGCTGGTGGGTCAGCGGCCCGCCACGAAGGTGCGCGCCGAACACCACCAACTCCACGTGACCGGCGGCGCTCAGGCACCAGACGGCATCGACGGCGTCCATCCCGGTGAGCGCCGCCGCGACATCCAACGCAACGGCGTCGTCGAACGCTCTGCTCAGCACCGTCAGGATGCAACCGTCGACGGCCACGCTGATCGCACACATGTCGGCCGGTGTCATCGGCAGTCCGACCGTGATCAGCGCATCGACTCCCTGGAGGTCGCCGTGGTCGGCGGCGACCGTCCATCCCGCGGCGGACAGCGTGGTGTGCACCGCGACGGGCATGGTC
>NZ_JBAUJR010000164.1:0-38327 GCF_049683935.1 Mycobacterium sp.
ACTCACGAACGAATCCGCTTCATCCAGGCCGATATCGCCGATCTCGACTCGCTGGGGGCTCTGGTTCGACAAGCAGGAGACATCGATGTGCTCGTCAACAACGCGGCCGGCTTTCCCGGTGCGCTGACCGTCGACCAGGATCTCGGTTCCTTCGCGCGCACCTTCGACACCAACGTGCGCGGGTCCTACTTCCTGACCGCTGAACTGGCCCGAGGCATGCTCGAGCGACAGCGCGGCAGCATCGTCAACATCACGTCGATGGTGGCCGCCAAAGGGGTGCCCGCCGCCTCCGTCTACAGTTCGTCGAAGGCGGCACTCGAGTCGCTGACCCGCACCTGGGCCGCTGAGTTCGGTGGTCGACAAGTCCGCGTCAACGCGGTCGCGCCGGGGCCGACAAGAACTGCAGGCGTGATCGCCGAATGGGGTGACACCAACGAAGAACTCGGCCGTGCTTTACCTTTGGGCCGGGTGGCCGAGCCCGAAGAGATTGCGCACGCCGTGCTGTTCTTGGCCTCACCGCGAGCGAGTTTCATCACCGGAGCGGTCCTGCACGTCGACGGTGGCGGAACCGCGATCTGACCTGGACGTCTCGCAGAGTGCCCGGCTACCGTTGACCTGGTGACGGTGTCAAAGTCGCGCGTCGCCCGAGTATGCGCCAGTGGAGCCGTCGTACTCGCGCTGATCGCGGCCACTTCGTGCGGGCACACCACGCAGCCGCCGGCACGCACCACTACATCAACCACCACCGTTCAGGCGACGTCCGTTCCCGGGGTGGCTCCTGTTCCCGAGGTGAATACGGCGGCCGATTTTGCCCCTGTATCCCGCCTGGTCGTTGATGCGATTGCGGCGCAACGGATGCCCGGCGCGGTGGTCCAGATCGGGCACGCCGGCAAGGTCGTCTTCCGGGAGGCGTTCGGGTCGCGCAAACTCGCCGGCGAACCGGGACTCAACGGGGTTCCGACACCCGCTGAGCCGATGACCGAGGACACGATCTTCGACCTGGCCTCGTTGACCAAGAGTGTCGCGACGACGCCGGCCTTTCTCCAGCTCTCCGAGAAGGGCCTGGTTCGGATCGACGACCCTGTGCAGCAGTACCTGCCGGATTTCAACCCCACGAACGACCCGCGACGGGCGCAGGTGACACTGCGGATGTTGCTGACACATACGTCGGGCATTGCGGGAGATCTGAGCCTGGACGGTCCCTGGGGGCTGGACTCAGCCGATGAGGCCGAGGGCATCCGCCGGGCGCTCGGGGCATGGGTGGTGTTCGATCCCGGAACGGCTTTCCACTACTCCGATATCAACTTCATCCTGGTCGGCGCGATCATCGAGAAGATCACCGGCGACCCCTTGGGTACTTACGTACCGGCGAACGTCTTCGCCCCGCTGGGCATGTCAGACACCCGCTACCTTCCGGCGGCCAAAGCCTGCGGTCCGCACCAGATTCGAGGCACCGCGATCACCCTTGGACAGAACGCGCCCTGGCCGGGTCAATGTCCGGAGGGTACGTGGAGCACCGCACTCCTGCCACGCATCGCACCGACGGCGCACGACGGCGACACCCCGGGTCTCAACCCCGACTTCGGGCACCTGCTCCGCGGCACCGTGCATGACCCCACAGCTCGCCGCATGGGTGGGGTGACCGGCAGTGCCGGGGTGTTCTCGACTGCAGATGACGTCGGCCGCTACGCGCAGGCGCTCCTTGATCGTCTCGCCGGGCGGCCGAGCCCCTTTCCATTGACGCAAGCCACCCTGGAAGTGATGACCAGCCCGCAACAGCCGGGGCACACCGCGGGACAGCTCGAGGCCGCCAACAATGCCTCCCGAGAAGCAGTCGCTCCGAACTATCCGGCGCTCGCGGGACAGGACCTCCGCGGATTCGGGTGGGATATCGATACGGCCCACTCCCGACCACGCGGCACGATCTTTCCCATCGGCAGCTTCGGCCACACCGGCTTCACCGGCGTGACGCTGTGGATGGACCCGGGATCGAACACCTACGTCGTCATCCTCGCCAACGTGATCCACCAGCGCGGCGGACCCCCCATCGCGGCGTTGAGCGGCGACGTGGCCACGACGACAGCCCGGATCCTGGGTCTTTACGGCAGCTGAGGTTGCGTCTCCGCCGCCAAACTGCGTCCGACGCCTCGCGCAACCTCCGCGGAGAGGTCGGCCACCGACACGTCGCGGGCCGTCGAGAGCGCCATCATCGCGGTGCCCCGGAGCAATCCGATGATCGCCACAGCAGCGACGGCCGGGCTTGCCTCAGGCCGGATCGAGCCGTCACTCACTCCGTCGCGGACGTACTGCTCGAGTACTTCCCGAAACCGTGCGTCGCGCTCGGCGAACAACGGTGCGAGCGCCGGCTCCGCTCCCGCTGACTCGGTCCACAGCTTCAAGAACGCTTCCGAGCGTGGCGACCGTGCGTGTATCCCGCTCAGATACGACTCGACGAACTGGGTCAACCGGCCCAACCCGGTCGCAGCATCGGTCGGAATGTCGAACTGCTGCGTGTGCTTGATGAGTTCTTCGAGCAGCCGCGCCCTACTGCCGAAGTGATGGTTGACGATGCCGCGGCTGTAGCCGGCGGCATCACCGACGGCAGCCAGCGACACCGCGCGCGACCCGTGGGCCGCGACCAGCGACACCGCGGCACCGAGCACTCGCTGCCGCGTCTCGGCGCGGCGTTCGGCCTGCGTGCGCCGTCCCACCTGCGCGTCAGTCATGTCGGTCATTCTCCCCCATCAACGTGTCGGAGCCCTCAGGTAAGTTGCGTGTCGTCTAGCAAGTAACTACGAAGGAGAGTCCTCGCATGTCCGTCCTCGATGCATCCGATCTCGAGAACTTTGTCGCCGCTGACCCGAATAGCCCCGTGGTGATGTTGAATCTGCTGCGCTTCGTGCCTGACGGCGCTGCCAGATACATGCAATACATCGAGCGCTTCACCAGTTCCGGCGTCAAGGATCGCTACGGCGTGTCAGTCGTCTACGGCGGCGCCGGGCATCCATCGCTCGTCGCCGCTGAAGGAGGCGACTGGGACATGGTCGCGCTGATCAGCTACCCGAGTCGGCAGAACTTCGTCGACATGGTCAACGATCCGGACTATCAGGAGTTCGAGCACCTGCGCGCCGAGTCGGTCGCCGTTGCCGTGCTGCAGCCCACCACCCCCGCCCTGTGATCCGACCGCGAACGCGTTGACCGTGTTGTACGCCAACGAATTACGGGACGACAGCATCAAGGAGAACGCGGTCTGCCCGGGCTACCGGGCCACCGAACTCAGCGGTGGACTGCCCACTCGGAATAGTGCCTACCGGCCGGACGTTGCCCGACGGAGGGTGAACCCAACGCACGGAGGCGATACATGAAGATCGGCATCATCGGGGCAGGACTCATCGGCGGCACGCTGGCACGCAGGTTGCGGGAACTCGGACACGAGGTGACGGTGTCGAACTCGCGCTCCCCTGAAACTCTGGCCGACCTCGCTGCCGAAACCGGCGCAACGGCAACGTGGGCCAAGGATGCAGCGGCCGACGCCGACCTCGTCGTCGTGAGTATCCCGCAGAAGAACGTCCCCGACCTCGCCGCCGGAATCGTCGATGCCCGCAAGCTGGGTGCGCCGGTGATCGAGACCAACAACTACTACCCCCAGCAGCGTGACGGCGAGATCACCGCCATCGAAGACGGTCAGGTCGAGAGTGCATGGGTCGCCGAGTTGATCGGCGCGCCGGTGTACAAGGTGTTCAACGGGATCTGGTGGAAGCAGCTGCTCGAAGGCGGAAAGCCCAGTGGCGCAGCCGACCGTATCGCCCTGCCGATCGCGGGTGAGGATGGGCCCGGCCGTGAACTCGTCCACGACATCGTCGACCAACTCGGGTTCGATCCTGTTGATGCCGGCCCGATCTCCGAATCGTGGCGCCAGCAGCCCGGCACGCCGGTGTACGGCAAGGACCTGAACGCGGAGAACACCCGTACTGCGCTCGCCGGGGCGAGCCCGGAGCGGACGTCGGAATGGAGCGCGCGTACCGCGTGAGTCAGTCGTCTCGAGCTCAGCCAGGTGCCTGCCAGGATCGGTCAACTAGGCTGGGGTGACCGGTGGGCGCAGCTTCGACCCCCGCTCCCCTGGTTCAGGAATTTACTCGAGGGAGAACTATGCGCCGGCGGCTACCGGATCGGGCGATGACGGGCCTGGCGATCGTCTGTGTGGCAATGCTCGCCACTGGATGTGCCCAGGTGCATGGTGCGCCGCCGGTTGCGGAGAACACTCCGCAGTCACTGCCCCAGGCCCCGCCGGCTTCACTGCCTGCGCTGCCCGAAGCCCCGCCGCCCGCCCAACCGGCTCCGTCGTTCGACGGACTCGATGCCCGGGTCCGCCAAGCCACTGCTGACGCAGCCTCCTCGGGGGCCGACATCGAGACCGCTGTGCTGGACCGTGACACCGGACAGCTCGTCTCCGGCGGCACCAACTCATCCTTCCCGATCGCGTCGGTGGTGAAGCTGTTCATCGCCGACGACCTGCTGCTGCGGGAGTCGCAGGGGGAAACGGAACTGTCCCCTGCCGACCGCAGGGCACTGGACAGCATGCTGCGCTCCTCCGACGACAGCGCGGCCCAGAGCTTCTGGGATCGCAGCGGCCAGAACGCCGTCATCGCCCGCGTCAAAGCGCGGTACGGGTTGCCCGGAACCACCGCGCCGTACAACGGACACTGGGACGTGACAACCAGCACCGCAAGCGATCTCGTGAGTTACTACGACAAGCTGTTGAACGGCACCGGAGGGCTGCCGGCCGAACAGGCCAACATCATCATCAGCAACCTCGCACAGTCCACACCGACGGGAAACGACGGATACCCGCAGCGGTTCGGCATCCCTGAAGGTCTCTATGGCGAGCCGGTTGCCGTCAAACAGGGCTGGTTCTGCTGCTGGAACGGCGGCAACCAGCTACACGTGTCCACCGGCGCCATCGGACCCGACCGCCGCTACGTGATGGCGATCGGCTCCCTGGACCCCACCGACGCAGCGAGCGCACGCGAGAACATCACCCAGGCCGTCGAGACGATGTTCCCCGGTGGAAAGATCTAATGCCCTGGTAGATCAGTAGCCGACATCACCGCCTCCAGAATTACCCGGAAGCCACCCGCGCCGCGAGTTCTGCCCGGAGGCGGTTCATACGAAGTCAGTCCTTGAAGTCCGGGCGGCGACCCTCTTTCCGCGCCCGCACTGCTTCTTCAAAGTTCTTCGTCGTCAGACGGATGAACAGCTGTGTGTTGGTCTCCATTTCGATCGCGCCGCGCAGGGTGCCCATCTCGAGACCTGCCCACATGGTCCGCTTGGTCAGCGCCGTTCCCTGCGTGCTCCAACCGTTGATCTGATCCGCGAGATCGAGCGCTTCGGTCAGCAGTTCGTCGTCGGGCACCACGCGCGACACCAAGCCGATCGCGGCGGCCTCGTGCGCAGTGACATCACGGCCCGACAACATCATCTCGAAGGCACGCGATGACCCGATAGCCCGCGGCAACAGGAAACTGAGTCCGAGTTCGGTGGCGGTCAGCCCGTTGTTGATGCCTGCGGCACGGAAATACGCCGACTCGCCCGCGAGCCTCACATCGGCTCCGAGTGTCAGGCACATACCGCCGCCGATCGCCGCACCGTTTATGGCACAGATCACGGGTTGCGGCATGCGTTGCATCGCCGGAACGAGGTCGGCGAGCAACGACATCGCCCTGCTGGCGATCCGCGAAAGACTCAGTCCGTCGATGTTGGGCGGCGACCCGCCGTCGTCACCGGTATCCGCGCCAGAGCAGAAGCCCCGCCCGCGGCCGGTCAAGATCACGCAGGTCGTGTCGTTGTCCGCGGCAACTCTCTCGAACGCCTCGTGCAAAGGCACCATCAGGTGAAACGCCATCGAGTTCATGCGTTCCGGCCGGTTCAGCGTGATCACTGTGGTGTGCGGCCGGGGTTTGTCGATGAGGACGGCAGCACCGGGGTTCGACGCGTTCACGGCAGGGTCTGTTGAATCGGACGGCACAATGGGACACACTAGCGGATGTGTCTAATAACGAGTGGCGGCGCCATGTCGACCTCGACCACGCCGTCGACGAGCTACTCGACGCCGCCGGCAGGGCATTCGCTACCTTCGGCGTCGCGCGCGCCACGATGGTCGACGTCGCCAGGGTGGCCGGCTGCTCGCGCGCCACGCTGTACCGGTACTTCCCCGATCAGGAGTCGCTGCATCATGCATACGTGCACCGCGCGACGCTGCGGATCGCCAATCAACTGACGGCCGACTATGCGACGGGCGTGCCCGACACACTTGTGGGACGCATGGTCTCCGGCATCGCGCACGTCCGGGCCGATCCGTTATTGGCGGTCTGGTTCGAACCCGAGAACATGGCCGTCCCGCTCGCCGTCAGCCAGAGTTCGACGCTGCTCCACTCCATGTCTGTGGCACTGATCGGCCAGCACGACGGGGCGCAGATCGATCAAGACGAGCTTGAGCGGCGGGCTGAGTGGATGTTGCGTTCGATCGTGATGCTGCTGGCCATGCCCGGTTCGGACCCAGAAAAGGAGCGCCGCATGATCGAGCAGTTTGTCGTCCCGGTCATCACCACTACCCCTGTGAGGAGTCAGCCATGAGATACAAATGCGAGAAAGTGGGTGTCGAATTCTTTGAAGAAGCATCTACCCGATACTGCGCGAGCGTGGAGATCGCCGCGTCACCCGATCAGGTATTCGACGCGTTTCTCGACGCCGACGCCTGGACACGTTGGGCGTGGCCGATCACCGCAGTCGAATGGACGTCCGAATTCCCGATCGAGGTCGGGTCGACGCGCACGGTGCGCATGCGCGGCGGCCTCATCGGCTACGAGGAGTTCATCGCCTACGAACACGGCGTCCGCATGGCGTTCCGATTCGACGAGGCGTCCACGAAGGGAATCGAGGCCTTCGCCGAGGATTACCGCGTCACCGACCTCGGCGCCGGGAGATGCCGGGTCGACTGGACCATGGCGATGAAGAACGCTCGACAGCCCCGTTTCGTATCGGCTGCGACGGATCCGATCATGGGCTTCATGGTCCGCCGGATGCTCGGCAAGTTCGGCCGACTGGTTGAGTCCACGAAGATCGGCACGAAATGATGAACCTGCAGACCACGACGCTGGATGACATCGCCCTCACCGACGCGTCGGTGTGGGCGAACGCGGCGCCGCACGACTGGCTCGACCGCCTGCGTTCCGAGGATCCGGTGCACTGGCATCCGGAGAAGGACGGTCCGGGGTTCTGGGCACTGACCCGCCACGCCGACGTCCACCGGGTGTCGACGTCGCCGGGCGAGTTCTCCAGCTACGTCGGCGGGCCGCTGCGCCTGGATCCGGCCGGGGAGGGCGGGCTCGACCAGGTACGGATGATCATCATCGGGATGGATCCCCCGGACCATCGCAGCTTCCGTGCGATCGTGTCGAAGGCGTTCACCCCGAGAAGGATCAGCCAGCTCGCGACGTCGCTGCGAGAAGAGACCGGGCGGGTGATCGGCGAACTGCGCCATGCCAACCGGTGTGAGTTCGTCAGCGACGTCGCCGCCCGCATCCCGATGTGGTCGATCAGCGAACTCATGGGCGTCCCCGAAAAGGACCGCCATCGGCTCTACGAGCTCAGCCATTCGCTCATCGACGACCAGGACCCCGAAGTCGCGCCGACCCCCGAAACCTCGATGGAGGCCTCGATAGAGATCTACGGTTACGCCAGCGAGCTGGCCGCCCGCGAGCGGGCCAACCCTTCGGGCAGTCTGACCAGCGACCTGCTCGCCGCCGAGGTCGACGGCCGAAAGCTCACCGATATGGAGTTCACGCTGTTCTTCATGTTCCTGATCGTGGCGGGCAACGAAACGACTCGCACCGCGACGTCGCACGGTTTACTCACGCTGCTCGAGCACCCCGACGCGCTCGATCGCCTGGTCGCCGATCCCGAACTGATGCCGGGGGCGGTCGAGGAGATACTGCGCTGGGCGCCGCCGATCCACCACTTCCGACGCACCGCGACCACCGACGTCGAATTGGGCGGCAAGACGATCGCTGCGGGCGACAAGGTGTTGATGTGGTACCCGGCCTCCAACCGCGACCCCGACGTCTTCGCCGACCCCCACACCTTTCTCATCGACCGGGACCCGAACCCTCAACAGTCCTTCGGGATCGGGGAGCACTTCTGTCTTGGGGCCAACCTCGCCCGGCTTTCGCTGAGACTCGTGTTCACCGAGTTGCTCGCGAGCGTCGAGAACATCGCGTTGGAAGCACCACCGCGGCGCCTGCACTCCAACCTGATCAACGGCATCAAGGAAATGCGGATCAGCTACGACGTGCGGTCGTGAAAGTTCGACGTCAGAGTCGACGACCTTCTTGTGTTGTACAAGAAGCCGTAATTTGTGTACCCCGCGATGCGGCTTGCGAAGGCCGCGATGACACTGTCACAGGTGAGTGGTCGGGCCCGGGTTCCGTGATAGGCGCCAGCTAGTTTGGTGGCGTTCAGGCGAGGTTCCAGCGGACAGTGTCAGCGGTCCGTTCGGCCGATGCAACGATGCCGTACCTCGCCCAACGCCGGCGCCGGGCGTCTAGTTTCGGAAGGAGGCCCGGGCCTGAGCTCGCGGGTCCCGGACCACCATCACTGGCCCATGAAGTGCGGCTGCCGCTTCTCCAGGACAGCGGAGATGGCTTCGTTGAGGTCGGCCGACGGAAGAAACGCTGAATTCCAGGTGGCGACGTGCCGCAGGCCCTCCTCAACGACGGGACGGCGCGCCCCCTCGAGGATCTGCTTGACGCCCTGCACCGGCAGGGGCGCGTTGCGCGCAATTCGTCGCGCGGTGGCGCGGGCATGTTCGAGGGCGGCCGACCGATCGCTCAGCACGTCATTGACCAGCCCGATACGACAGGCTCGACCGGCATCGATATCGTCGCCGGTGAAGGCAAGCTCACGCAGATGGGCGTCACCGATTATTGTCGGAAGACGTTGCAGTGAACCGAGATCAGCGACAATGCCGACTTTGATCTCGCGAACGCTGAAACGAGCGTCGCTGCTCGCGTATCGAATGTCGGCCGCGGCGATGAAGTCGACGGCAGCACCGATGCACCACCCGTGCGATTCGACGATGACCGGCTTGCAACATTGCGCCACTGCCGAGACGGCGGCCTGGACCTCTCGGATCGCGCAGAGAAAATCTGTGCGCGCAGCGGCCATCCCACCTTCGGAGAACACCTCGCCGAACAACTCGGTCATCACGTTGAGGTCGATGCCGTAGGAGAAGTGTTGGCCGGCTGCGCTGACCAGCACGGCGTTCACGCGCGGGTCTGAATCGAGCTGGCGGAACAGCACCGGTAACTCTCGCCAGAAGTCTATTCCCAGAAGGTTTCCCGTCGTACCCGTATCGATGCAGACCTCTGCGACGCCGTCGTCGATCAGCACGGAGAACGACGACCATTTCGCTTCGCCGTGGCAATGTGGTGAGTTGGTTGCTGACATGTCGTCGTCCTCTATTCAGAAGTGAGTACCATTGCGCGGCCAGCGTGTGGAGGCAGGCCCAGTGCCCGAGGTTAGGGCTACTACTCAGAATTGGAACCATCCAGCCCGCGACATGCTCCGCCGGACGTACGGAAATGCCTCTTTGGGGATACTGCAGACCCACCAGACCCACCAGACGCGCGATGCGGACGCAGCATCCCGGTGTCGTACGCCCCGGCGCGTACTTCCGTATCCATTTCGGGATAACTTGCCCCCCAACGGATTGACCCCACCGCCCAACGGCGGCAGCATCAAACTATCGGATGTGCCGCACAGCACATCTGGCAAATCATGGATGCCCACCAAGGGAATTCGTCGTTCCAGGAGGTCAATGATGTCGCTCGTTGATGAAAGTATGGATGCCCTGAACCGTCGCCGCGATCGGTCTGTGCAGCAGTTCATCGATCGGCGGCTACCGAACTCCTCTCCGCCGAAGTACGATTCCGCTGTCATCGCCGGCAACGGCATCGGCGCCCAGGCCTTCGCGGCACAGCTGGTCAAACATCCCGGCTTCGAAGGCAGGGTGACGTTGGTGGCACCACCGGTCGTCGAATCCCGTCGGCTCGTCAACGGTGTGAGTCTGCGTGGCTTGGCAGCCGACTTCCTTTGTTCAGCCATCGGAACCGATCACGGCGAGCTCCTCCGTGCGACTGCCGGGACCAGCGACGCCGGTCCCGTCGCCTACCGTCAGACCGCGGCGATGGCGACATCCCGCGGAGACACATGGACGTTCAGGACCAAGGGGCCCTGGCAGGGCGGCAATAGGGGCATTAGCGAGCCGCTCGTGTACGGGATCCGCAACAGTCGGCTGGTAGCCGGGTTGCGCGAGCTCCTCGCAAAGCACCCGATCACGTATGTCGACGAGATGGTCGAGTCTGCCGAGCACCTGCGAAGCTACGCAACCGGTTCCCGACCCCTACTGGTCAATGCGACCACCAAGCCCGGCCTGCTAAGCGGTGGGTCCATGAAACCCCGCCAGTTCGTCCTGGCCGTCCAGGCACCGATGGTCACCACGGCATCGGCTTCAGCCGGTCCTCTCCAGCCGCGCACGACGTTCGCTCCGGTCGTCCGACGAGAGGGCATCCTGGATGTCGGCTACTTCACCCCGTTCAGTGATCCGCTGTCTCCCCGTTCGACCTGGTACGGAATCTTCGCCCGGGTCGTCGACGCCGACTCGGGTTTCGACAAGGACCGCGAACTGAACGTGATGATTGCACAACTTCGCGGTGTCGCAGAGGTGATGGGGCTGGCGATCGACGATGAATCTGACACGCTCGCAAGCGCTTTGGTTCCCGCGTCTCCGTGGGGCCAGGTACCGCACTCCACGTCGGGCACGCTGGATCTCAAGCGGATGTACTCCGGCGGCGCGCCGTGCTACTACGCCGACGGAATGGTGTCTTCGGCGATCGGAGGCGTCGTCGGCGCCGAAGCCATCCTTCGTGGCCATGACCCCGACGTGGCGGTACGGCGTGCCTTGCGGCCCTGGCGGCGACACAACTTTCTGTGGTGGCTGGAGACGAACAAGATCGCGCCGCTGGCGGATCTGCTGCTGAGCACCAATGTGCGGGCGGCCATGGCCTACCCGCACACCGCGGGTCTGAGCCTCTGGAGATCGGCAGCATGAACGGAAAGCTCAGACCGCCGATCGAGTACCACGAGTTCCGATCTGGGATGCGGCGCCTTGCCGCTGGCGTCAGTATCATCTCGACAATGGGTAAGCAAGGCCCGCTTGGGATCACGGCAACCGCGGTTACCTCGCTGACTCCCGATCCGCCCAGCGTGCTCTGCTGCGTCAATAGAAACCTGGTGGTTGGCGAAGCGATCACATCCACGGGCCGCTTCGGTCTGAACCTGCTGCGCGAGGAACATCACAGCCTAGCCCGACGATTCGCCGGCATGGACGGCGCTCGGGGTACCGACAAGTTCACCGAAGGCGTTTGGCTGCAACTCGACAGCGGGCCACCTGCTCTGGCCGACAGTCTGGTGTCCTTCGACTGCGAGCTCGACCGCGTCGTCGAGGCCGGTACTCACTACGTGCTGATCGGCCTCATCAATGACATCCGTCTGGGTGCGTTCGGCAACCCACTTGTCTATTGTGACGGCAGCTTCTCCAGCCTGCTGCCGCTCTGACCACCCTCCTCAGAGGCTGCGACTGTCTGCCAGCGGGCACACCACCCGCGTCGATCAGTGGTTGGAGGACACCTTCGTCGTTCTCTCGGAACGAGGATCCCTATTGCCGGTATTGGTCCACGCTGTGCACCGAGTTGGTGTAGTGCGCGACCGCCTGTCCGCGGTTGCCGGCATTGAGCT
This sequence comes from Mycobacterium sp., assembly GCF_049683935.1. Lineage (GTDB taxonomy): Bacteria > Actinomycetota > Actinomycetes > Mycobacteriales > Mycobacteriaceae > Mycobacterium. The sequence goes on from NZ_JBAUJR010000164.1 coordinate 11,854, forward strand.
TGCGCAGGATCCGCTTCACGTGTGTCTTGATCGTGCCCTCGGCCACGACGAGGCTCGACGCGATGTCGGCGTTCGTCGCACCGGTACTCATCAACTGCAGCACTTCAGCCTCACGGCGTGTCAAACTGCGCACGAGTCGCGTTGAATGCGTCGCCGGATCGGTCGATACCGACGCCCCAAACCGCGGTTCGGGGCGAGCAGAGAGCTCAGCGAATAGGCGCCGCGGTAGTCCCCCGGTTCCTGAGAGGACGCGGATGTGCGCTTCGGTCTGCCGGGCGAGGTCGTCGAGGATCTCACGCTGCCTCATGAGCTGTTGCAGGGTTACCGTCCGCTCCAGGGCGTGGCCGATCGACGCGGCCAGGTCCGCCGCGATATCTCTGTCGAAGGTGTCCATGTTGCGCGCGCTGTCGTAGACGTCCAGATGCAACGTCGCCGCGATCTGGCCATTGACCAGAATGGGTGACGCCACATAGCCGGGGGTGCGAATCATCCCGACGATCGGCTGATACGCCTGCGGATCCTGCAACGGATCGGAGACCAACGCGGGTAACCGACGCCGAACGATTTCAGTTTCCAGCACGCCAGGCACCATGTGGATGGGTATGTGTTCGGCGCGTGCCTGGCATTCGGCCGCCCATTCGTCGCGGCCGACGAAATGCGTTGACATCGCGAGCAGGTGGCCGTCATCCAGCCTGAACACCATTGCGCGGTCCATTCCCGACGCTTTGCACGCCTGCTCTGCGGCCGACTTCAATACGCTCGCAGCGTCGCGGTGACCGGTGAACATCACCATCCGCCGCCGCATCGCAGTGGCCGCTCGGATTCTCTCGTCGACAAGCAACTGTTGTTGCTGGGCCCTGAGCTGCTGCAGCGTCAACGCGATCTCGCAGATCCCTGCCATCTGCGGCGCACCGATGTCGGCCGCGCGCATCCGCGAACGCAACTCCGCGATCACCGCGTCCACGTACTCGCCCCCCTCGTTGAGCAGCTCGCCTGTGGCTGAAGGCACCCACCGGGGAACATCGACGACGGTGCGCGCGCTTTCCAACGTTTCAGCCAACCGGGCGGCGACCAACCGGGCGCCGTTGTCGGCGCTCACATCGACCGCCGGTGGCTGCGCCCGCGTCGATGCAAATGCGATCGGCATGTGATCTCCCTCACCATCAATGCTGCACGCAGCATGCGCGCATCTCCGATATTTCCGCAACGTCAGAACCGGGAAGTATCCCGAACTGGGTACGCCTATGGCCTTTCTATGGGGACGCCCGACGCCTGCGATATCGGAAGGATGGTTGTCCACCCATCCGTTGTGAAAGAAGGCTCGTGACGAACTACGCATCGCTTGTCAACTGGGCGAGCGCCCGACACCCGGATCGGCCGGCCATCAAATTCGAGACAGCCACCATCACCTACCGCGAACTCGATCGCTCGGTCCGCCAGATGGCGCAGGTGCTCAGGTCCCGCGGATTGGTGCGCGGCGACCGCGTTGCGCTGATGGCCGGCAACTGCCCCCTGTTCATCATCGCGTTCTGGGGCGCTATACGCGCAGGATGTGTCGTGGTTCCGATGAATCCGCTGCTGCGGGAACGTGAGATCGATCATCACCTGATGGACTCGGGCGCCAAGGCGTTCATCCACTCCGAAACTGCGCTCCAGGAAGCAGCAGCAGCAGCCGCATCGGCGGGAGTCGGAGTGCGGTGGACGATCCGGGACCGCACCGCGGACGTCACCATCCCCGCGACGGATCTCGCCGCAGCGCTACGGTCGATGCCGGGTCAGACCAGAAACTCTGACGAACTCGAACCGACTAGTGCCGGTGATCCCGCAGTTCTGCTCTACACCAGCGGCACGACCGGTCAGCCGAAAGGGGCAGTCCTCACGCACGCCAATCTGACTTGCAATGTCGCCGTGTTCAGCACCACATGCCTCGGCATCACCGCAGACGACGTCGTTTTCGGCGCGCTTCCGCTGTTCCACAGTTTCGGGCAGACCCTGGGGATGGGCGGCGCATTCGCTGCGGGTGCATGCTTGTGCCTGCTGGAACGGTTCACCCCCGACACCGCACTGGAACTGATTGCCGACCACCAGGTAACCATCATGCTGGGCGTGCCGACTATGTACATCGCGATCCTGCAGGCCGCGAGCGGCCTCCCCGACGCGTTGGCCACCCTTCGGATCTGCCTCAGCGGGGGTGCTGCTGCGCCGGTCGAGATGCTCTGCCAACTCCGAGACCGATTCGGATGCAGGGTCCTCGAGGGCTACGGGCTGTCCGAGACCTCGCCTGCGGCATCGTTCAACCACCCGGATCGGCCGACAAAGGTCGGGTCGATCGGCACACCTGTCTGGGGAACGGAAATGCGGATCGCCGAAAACAGCATCGAGTTGTCCACCGGCGAGATCGGTGAGATTCAAGTCCGCGGACACAATGTGATGTCGGGCTACTTCAACAAGCCCGAGGAAACCAAGGCGGCGTTCGAACTCGATGGGAGGTGGTTCAAGACCGGCGACCTCGGCTACGTCGACACCGACGGATACTTCTTCGTCGTCGACCGCAAGAAGGACCTCATCATCCGCAATGGGTACAACGTCTATCCCCGCGAAGTCGAGGAGGTTCTCTACAAACACCCCTCAGTGCTCGAAGCAGCAGTCGTCGGAGCCCCGCACGCGACGCTGGGCGAAGAGATCGTGGCAGTCCTGGCTGTGAGGCCGGGCCACCCATTCGACGCGCCCGAGCTTCAGCGCTGGTGCAAGCAACACCTCGCACCCTACAAGTACCCGCGCATCATCATCGAGACCGACTTTCTCCCAAAGGGTCCCACCGGAAAGATCCTCAAGCGTGCCATTCAGGTGCCGGAGTGCGCTGCCCCCAGATCGATCCGTTGAGGCACGTTCAGCGGGTTGTCGTCACGCAACGCCGCGGGGAGCATCTCCTGCGGAAAGCCCTGATAGGCGACGGGACGGAGAAATCGTTCGAGAGCGGCTGTGCCCACCGACGTACTTCCCGGTGCGGTCGTCGCCGGATATGGGCCGCCATGCTGCTGCGCATAGGTGACCGAAACCCCCGTTGGCCACTGATTCCACAGCAGTCGTCCAGCTCGACCACTCAGGATTCGAAGAAGTGTGCGTACATCATCGCCGGCCTCGCCGTGGATTGCTGCGGTGAGCTGTCCCTCCAGCCGGGCAGCCACCGCCTCCAAGTCCGACTGCTCGCGGTAGGTGACCACCAGTGCGCTCGGACCAAAGCACTCCGACGTCAAGATGTCGAAGTCCTGGAGTAGGTTTTCCGCTGTTGTGGTGAGCAGTGCTGATACTGGCTCGCCGGCGGGTTGGCCCGTCTCCCCGGCAATCCGATCGACACCTGGACGGGATTCCAGCTGTTCGAGTGCTTTCAGGTATCCGGCGCCGACCCTGTCATCGAGCATCGGGGTGGCCGCCGGAATGTCGAGACCGCGTAGGTGCTCGACAATCGTGGAGTCCGCAGGGACGAACAACAGCCCCGGCTTGGTACATAGCTGACCAGCACTGCCGGTGACGCTTTGGACAAAGCTCTCAGCGATGGCCTGACCACGGGCCGCTGCGGCGGCTCGAGTCACGAAAACCGGGTTCACACTACCCATCTCGGCATAGAAGGGAATCGGGTCCGGTCGCGAATTAGCCAGATCGAACAACGCCCGCCCCCCGCGAATCGACCCCGTGAAGGCGCCGGCTTTCACCCGCGGGTCCATCAGGGCGTCTCGGCCCGCGTCGAACCCAAACACCATCGAGAAGACTCCTGCCGGCGCCCCAACCGACGCCAGCGCCGAATCGACGACCTGGCCCGTGGCTGCCGAGAGCCGGGGGTGACCGGGGTGGGCCTTCATGATCACCGAACACCCGGCTGCCAGTACCGAGGCGGTGTCACCGCCGGCGACGCTGAACGCAAACGGGAAATTCCCGGCCGCGAAGATCACCACGGGGCCCAACGGCAAGAGGACGCGGCGCAAGTCCGGCCGCGGTGCACCCATGGGCCAGTCTGAATCGGCCCGGTCGATACGCGCATCCAGGTGGGCACCCTCGGCAACGGTTCGAGCGAAGAGCCGCAATTGGAATGTGGTTCGCTTCAGTTCCCCCCTCAACCGCGCTTCCGCGAGGTGTGTCTCCTCCTGCGCGATGGGCACGAGCTCGTCGCCGGCTGCATCTATGGCGTCAGCGATCGCGTCGAGCGCCACTGCGCGCGTCGCCCCATCGGCGATCGCCCACACTTCTGCGGCGTGAGCGGATGATGCCATCAACGCGTCGAGGTCGGCAGCGGTCGTTTCTGTCACCGTCATGTTTGACTCCATTCCAATCGAGGGACTTCACGTTGGCCCGCCAGTCAGCGAGGCCAGTTGAACGATGATGAGCAGCACGACACCCGAGGCTGATGCCGTCAGCGCAGCGAGACGAAGGCGCCGGCGAGTACTGCCGGCAGCATCAACGCGGCGACGGCCAGCACCGGCGCTACCAGCATTCCCATACCGAACCCGATCGACGCCTGGAGGCACGCTCCGGCGAAGATCGCCACCCCAAGAATGGTCAGCTCGATCCAGTTCACGTGCTCAGCGCGCGGCTCGCTCGATTGCTGGTTGTCACCTCCAGCGGGAAATGACACTCGAACACATGCCGGGCGTCGTCCTCGGTGGACTCGCTCGTCGGCTCAACGTTCGAGCATCGCTCCTCGGCGCGCCAGCATCGGGTACGAAATCGGCAGCCGGACGGAGGATTCAACGGTGAAGGAAGTTCCCCCTCGAGAATGATCCTGCGGCCCGGCTCGCCGGAGGTGTCCAAACGAGGGGAGGCGGACATCAAGGCAGCTGTGTAGGGATGGCGTGGCCGGTCGAAGACGTCCGCAGTTGACCCGGTCTCCACAATCCGACCCAGATACATCACGGCGACCCGATCTGCCACGTGACGCACAACGGAAAGATCGTGTGAGACGAAGAAATAGGACACGCCAAGCCGCTGCTGTAAGTCGTTGAGCAAGTTCAGCACCTGGGCCTGCACGGAGAGATCGAGTGCAGACACAGGCTCGTCCAGCACCATGACGTCGGGATTGAGCGCCAGCGCCCGTGCGATGCCGATGCGCTGCCTTTGACCGCCGGAGAATTCCCCCGGCGACTTCGATGCATCGCGCGCGCTGAGGCCGACCAGGTCGAGGAGTTCAGTCAAGCGATCCCTGCGTTCCGCCGCCGATTTGAGGAGGTCTCGGTGCGTCGCCCACGGTTCGGAAATGATCTCACCCGCCGTCATGTGGGAGTTCAACGAGGCGTACGGGTCCTGGAACACCATCTGCACCCGGCGCCGCCACGCCAACAACTCCTTGCCCTTGAGCGTGAACGGATCGATGCCGTGAAAACGTATGGTGCCCTCGTCAGGCCGTTCGAGCAGTAGGAGTGTCCGCGCCAAAGTTGACTTGCCACAGCCTGATTCACCGACCAGAGCCACCGTCTCACGCCGGCCGAGCGTCAAGTCGATGCCGTCCAAGGCGCGTAACCTGCCGGTGCCCCGTGCGGTTCCGGCGACGCGGAAAGTCTTGCACACCCCGCGAACTTCCAAGATCGGCTCATCCATGGTCAAGCTCCTTCGAAAAGTGGCACGCCGCCGAACGTCCGCCGTCCGCCATCTCCAACTCAGGCCTGGTGACCCGACAGATGTCTTGTACGAGAGGGCAGCGGGACTGGTATACGCATCCGGACGGAAGTTCATGCAGCCTGGGCGGACTACCCGGGATCGACTTCAAGTCACTTCCACGAGGCACATCGACGGGAACGGACTCCAGCAGGCCCTTCGTGTAGGGGTGCCGCGGATCACCCAGGACGTCGACGACTCGGCCTGTTTCGACCACCTTGCCGCCGTACATGACTGCGACGGTGTCCGCTTCTTCGGCAACGAGAGCCAAGTCGTGAGTGATCAGCACAACGGCCATCTGCCCTTCCGTCCGCAGACTTCGGAGCAGGTCCATGATCTGTGCCTGGATGGTGACATCAAGGGCCGTCGTCGGTTCGTCGGCGATCAGCACTCGTGGGTTGAGGGCGACTGCCATGGCGATCAGAATGCGTTGCCGCATGCCGCCGGAGAACTGGTGCGGGTAGTCGTTCACCCGGTTTCCGGGCTCGGGGATGCCGACTCGGGCCATCAACTCGACGGCCTCGGCCTTGGCAGCTTTGGCGGAGAGTCCCCGGTGGATTCTGAAAGCCTCGCCCAACTGGGTGCCTATCGGATAAACGGGGTTCAACGCCGTCAGCGCATCCTGGAACACGATTCCCAACTCGGGCCCGGCCACCTTCCGGCGCTGACGTGGACTCAACCCCATCAGTTCGACGCCGTTCAAGTACGCCTCTCCCCCGGCTACGTCGGCGATCGGCGGGAGGAGACCGGAAATGGCCTTCGCCGTCATCGATTTGCCGCAGCCGGACTCCCCCAACAGGGCCAACGTCTGACCCGCGAAAGCTTGAAAGCTGACGTCGTCCACTGCGCGCACATTGCCGGTCGGGGTTCTGAGATCGACGCTGAGCGCCGCGACATCGAGCACCAGCGCGTCGGTCTCCGCGCGGGTCGACTCATGTTGTCTGGTAGCAAGTTTCACTTCTGCTGTCCGTTCGTAGCGGGGACCGCGGTGCGGCGGGTACGCGGCAGCGTCAACCTCCACCTTTGGCCGGGGTCAGTGGCGATGCGCAACCACGCCGCGAGAATGTTGGCCGAGACCGTGGTGACGATGATGCAGAGCCCCGGGAAGAACGACAACCACCACGCCGTCTGGAGATACTGCCGGCCCTGCGACACCATAAGTCCCCAGCTGACGTCGGGAGGCTGAATTCCGATGCCCAGGAAGCTCAAGGCCGACTCAGCCAACATCACGTAGCAGAACTCCAGCGTCGCCAGCGTGATCATCGTGGGCAATACCACGGGGATGACATGGCGCCGGATGATCGCGTTCGGCCCGGCACCGAAGGTTCGCGCCGCGTCGACAAACGTTCGGCTGCGCAGTTCGGCAGACTCGGCGCGAGCCGTGCGCAAGTAGATCGGTATCCGGGTGATGGCGAGAATCAGGACGATGTTCGCGACACTGGGCGAGAACACGTAGAGCACCACCACTGCCAACAGCAGGGACGGGAAGCTCATGACCACGTCGGCGAACCTCATGGACGCCGTCTCGCGCCACCCTCGGTGATAGCCCGCCCACACACCCCACAAGGAGCCGACGACAAGGGAGATGAGTACCGCCGGGATGGCGACCAGCAGGGTTGTCTGAGTTGCCAATACCAGCCGAGCCAGCATGCTGCGCCCCAACGGATCGCTGCCCAGAATGAACTCCCAGCCGGCGTCCGGGCTGAACGGCGGCCGATTGGCCGCCGAAAGGTTTTGTGCGGTGGCCAAGTCGCCCATCAGAGTCGGCCCCACCAAGGCCACCAGAGCGACCGAGAGCAACACCAGCGCGGCAAGGGTGGCGAACGTGTCTTTGAGCAGCAGCCGCGGCAGGCTCATTCGATCGACGTCACGGGTGTCACCAGGGTCGGTGACGGGTGGATCGATAACAGTTTCGGTCATGAGTGAACGTGCCTCCGTTCTAGGCCATCGCCGCGGGCCGAACCCGGGGATCCAGCAGTGCGTAGCCGAGGTCGATCAAGACGTTGAGGGTGAAGATGGCGACTGCGGTGAGCAGCACTGCCGCTTGGAGGACGGCGAAATCGCGCTGCAGGATGGAGTCGATCATCAGCTTGCCGATGCCCGGCCAACCAAAGATGAACTCCACGACGACTGCGCCGTTGACGAGTCCGACCGCCAGATCGCCGGCGACGGTCAACGCCGGCGCCGCTGCGTTGCGCAGGGCGTGTCGGGTCACGACTCTGAAGTCGCTCGCCCCTTTGCTCCTCGCAAGGGTGATGTACGGCTCGGACAAGGCGCTGACCATGGCCCCGCGCACTACCTGCACCAGCACCCCGAAGGGCCTCATGAGCAGCACGCCGATCGGAAGTACCCACGATCCGATTCCGTCGACACCCGAGGTCGGCAACCAGCCGAACGAGATGGCGAACACCAGGATGCCCATGATCGCCAGCCAGAAGTCGGGGATGCTGGCAGCAGCCATCGAGGTCAGGCTGGCAACGCGGTCCGCGATTCCGTTGGGCTGCAACGCTGCCCAGCAGCCGACGACGACGGCCAGGATGGCGGCCAGGATCATCGTGACCGCGGCCAACTGCAGCGTGTTCGGGAAGGCCCGCAGCGCCATCTCGGCTGCGGACTGCCCGGTTCGCAGCGACTCCCCGAAATCGAGCCGCAGGACACCCCTGAAGTAGTCGATCATCTGAGTCAGCAGCGGATCGTCGAATCCGTTGCGGGCACTGAACTCGGCACGCATCTGATCAGTGGCGTTCAATGGCAGGTAGAGGCTCGTCGGATTGCCCGTCAATCGCGCCATGGCAAACACACCCAGCACGACGATGAGTAACGGCAGTGCGCTGGAGAGGATTCTCTTTCTCAGGTATACGAGCATGATTTTCCCTGTATCGGCCGCGTCATCATTCCGCGGAGCTGACGTCTGCTAGCCGTAGTTCGTCACCCGATGCGGAATTGGGTTCGTAGGCTATGTCTTTGGCCACGCTCATTTCACCGGTCATCCGAGCGATGTAGGCGAACTGAACCAGTTCTTCCCGCTCATAGGCGAACGCATCGGCGTAGGCCTGCTGACGCTCGTCTGCGGTCTTGGTCGAAGCCTCGGCGAGGATTGCATCGAACTCGCCGGTACCGAACATGCTCATCTGACCGTTCGATGCCATATACGAATCGACGCTGAAAGAGGCATCCCCGGCCTGATTGCCGTGCTGGATGAGCATCGCGATGGCGCCCTCATCCTCGATGAACGGTCGGACCTGATACTGCAACCCGACGGACGTCTCGACGATCTTCACCTGAACGTTGAGCCCTGCCCGTTCGATCTGCTCCCGAAGGACCTCGGTCAGCAGGGAAATCTTCGGGAACTGATCTGCGCGGGCGACGATGGTGATCGGACTGTCGGTCGGGACTCCGTCAGCCTTGGCCTCTGCCACCAGCTTCTTGGCCTGATCAAGGTCGAAGGGCCACGGTTCCAGGCCATCGTTGTAGCCGACGACTCCGGGTGGAACGATCTGCGAGGCGGGTTCGGCCGCATCCGTATAGAGGGAGTCGGTGATCGCAGCCTTGTCGATCGCGAAGTTGATGGCGCGACGCACCCGGATGTCATCGAGCGGCGCGATGTTGCCGCTGAATCGCAGTGCCACCGTCTCATTGTTGGGATATGTCACACCCAGGTCGCCCGCGCCGTCGTCCTGGCTGAGACCGGTCGCAATGTCTGCTTCACCGCCGGCGACCATTGCGGCTCTCACCGTCGGTTCCGACCGCCACTGATATTCCACCGTGTCGTAGGAGGGTGAGTCGCCCCAATAGTTGCCGTTGCGCGACAGCGTGATTCGCTGGCCTGCATCCCAGTTCTCGATGGCGTAGGGCCCGGTACCAATGGGGGTCCGAACCTTGTTCTCGGCATCCGTGGGCGCACCGACCTCGATGAACGAAAGTCGCAGTGGAAGAACCGGATCAGGTCCGTCGGTGGTGATCGTCAACGTGGTGTCGTCGACGACCTGGACCCCCAGATTCGGGTCACCGAAGATCTGACCTTCCACGTCACAGCCGAGGTTGGAGTTGACAGCGCGCTCGATCGCGAACGCGGCTGCCTCGGCGTTGAACGGGGTGCCGTCCTGGAACTGCACGTCGTCGCGCAGCGTCAGCGTCCATTCGGTGTCGCCGGTGGACTCCCACTTGGTCGCCAGTTTCGGAGCCAACTCGCCTGTGGTCGGATCCCGCTCGATCAGCGGCTCTGTCACATTTGAGCGCACCACGACACCTGTCGAGGCGAGTGTCGCTTCGCATGCTTCCAGGGAGGTCGGTTCAATCGGCACTACAACACGTAGCGTGCTCGATCCGTTGTCACCCGAAGAGTCCCCGCCGCTGACGCAGGCACTCAGAAGAAGTGTCGTTCCCGCGGCCAGTGCCATCGACGCTCGGAGCGGCACTTTGACCGTTCGTGTGCTGGGCGAAGTCGTTGTCATCGTGATCCTCCTGGGTTCGGCGCTGAACATGGATTCGAGCTGGCTTGGTGCTGGCTCGGTGCTGGTGAGTTGCGAAGAGGTTCGCTCGGTGACCTATGCTGACCGCCATGGCCGTGATGCCGGAACCCGCGTTTCCATCGCCGCTTCCCGAACTGGGTGAGATACCGACGCGAACCGGGATGATCGTCGAAGCGCTGAAGTTGGCGATCTTTTCGAGGCAGCTGAAACCCGGCCAGGTCTTGGTGGAGCGCAAGATCGCCGAACAGTTGGGGGTCTCGAAGACACCCACCCGCGAGGCGCTGATCGTGCTCAAACGCTCCGGCCTGCTGGCGGTGAAGGGCCGCAGCATTGCCGTTCGAAGCCTGAGCTTCACCGACATTCGCCACGTCTACGAGGAGCGAGTGCTGCTTGAGCCCTGGGCGGTTCTCGACGCCGCGCGGTCGGACACGCAGTTCGACGAGGCCGGTAAGGCTCTTGCCGAAGCCCGCGAACATGCCGCGGTGGGAGATCGAGTTGCCAGGGCGCTGGCCAACCGTCGATTTCATCGCGGAATGTACGCCGACAGCGAGAACAACTTCATCGTCCAAGCACTCGACCGCCTGCAGGATCTCACGGCACTCGCGGTGGTGGGCGTGCTGTGGGAACATTGGCCGAGCGAAGACACCGAGTCGGCCGAGCACGAAGCGATTTACGAAGCGGCGCGCAGCGGTGGCACGGGTGTCGCCTCTGCCCTGATGCGGGAGCACATCGCCGCGTCGATCAACCGCGTCGCTCAGAAAGAACGCCGTGGGCAGTAAGCACGTCATCGCGTGCGACGTGATTCATCATAGGCCGACAGAGTTTCTTTGTCCGGAGGGTAGGTGCCGAACAACGGTCTCCCACCCTCGATCCTGGTGAGAATGAACTCCTCGAGCATCTCCTGTTCGAGGGCATCGCGCGCCACCGAATCGGCCAGATGCCTAGGGATGCAAACGACTCCGTCACGATCACCCACCATGATGTCGCCGGGATAGATCGCGACTTCGGCACAGGCAATCGGGATCTGGGTGTCGACGACGTGGTGCTCGGCGAGGTTGGTGGTGGGCGATGCTCCCGCGGAGAAGGTCGGCAGGTCAAGGTCTTCGAATCCGCTCATGTCTCGAAATGATCCGTCGGTCACGATTCCGCTGGCACCCCTGGCACGCAGTCGAACCGCGAGGATGTGCCCCAGGGAGGCCGCTCGCTTCTTGCCTCTCGAGTCAATCACCAGGACCTGGCCATTTCCCACCGACTCGACCCCCTTGCGCTGCGGATGTTCGCGGTCTTTGAAGATGGCCGGAATGTCGATGTCTTCCCTCGCGGGAATGGCTCGCATCGTGAAGGCTTCGCCGATCATCCGCTGCCGGGCGGGGTTCGAGACGGTCAGCCCTTCCAGGAAGGCGTTGCGAAGTCCGCGTTCCAACAGTTGCGTCGTGATGGTCGCCGTGCTCACGCGTTCGAGGGCCTGACGAGTCTCGTTGCTCAGTGGCGTCGACCCATTCCCCCTCATGGTTTCGCCCGCATCTGCTCGTCGTGCTTCTCCAATGGACACTGAATGGCCTCTCGCTCCGGTAATTGGTATACCAAGATACCAAGATACCAAGCTGTGGCGCAAGCCTCTTTCGGGAGTTGATCGTGAGGCGGGTCACGCCGCCCCGAAGAGGTTCCGGGAAGCGCTGTCACGGCGCGGGATCGTGGCTGGAGATAGTGGTCTTTCAGCAGCTAACGACGCGGGGGGTGCTGCGTGCGAACTGCGGGCAGCTGCAGGAGTCCAGCGCTCCAGTCGTCGTTGATCCATGTCTCGGCGGGATCGAAATGCGGTAGTAGCTTGCGGTCGTCGCGGGTGCCGGCCAGAAAGTTCAGGATCCACATGTTGGCGGCCGGCCCGGCGGCGCACATGTGGTATCCACTGGGGACAGCGACCAGCGACCGGTCGCGGATCGGTGTGGATTCGTCGAGGCCCTTTTCGGGAGTGACGTTGCGGTGGTAGCCGAATCCGTTGTCGCGGTCGAACCGGTAGTAGTAGGTCTCCTCGAGATAGGGCGAGCCCTCGTAGCCATCGTGCCGGTGCGGTGGCCACCCCGCCCATCCACCGCGCGGAACCCAGGCCTCGTAGACGATCAGGCTTTCGGCCGGAAGCGGGTCGGCCAAATCGGAGACAACCTGCCGGCACGCCGGGCCGCCACCGCGCAGGACGCTGGACATCTCCGCGGTCGAGATCAGCCGGGCCGGGTAGCGACCGCTCGCTGGGGCAGAGCCGACCGCAAACTCGGAATCCTTGTGCGCGCGCACCGTGACTGTGGTCGACGGCGGGGCGTAGAGCACATCGACCGCTGCGGAAAAGACGCTGTCGCGGGAAACCCTGACGTCCAGGGTGTCCGTGGTCAGCTCGACGGCGCCATCGACGAGGACTATCGCACTTTCGCGGTCGGGGCTGTTGAGCGTGTGGGTCTGGCCGGACTTCAGGTGACGCACCTGTACGTCGAGGTACTTCCAGCCGGCCGTTTCCCGGCTCAGTTCGGCGACCACGGTGTTCATCGCATCACCGCGTTCGTGGACGACGGAAAGGTGAAGCCGACGTCAGCGGCGGAGGGGAAGCCGGTCGAGCAGTACGGTTGCTCCACGGTGTGTGCGGCGACGCGCATGGCAAGTTCCAGAGCGTGACCGCGGGACAGGCCCGCGAGTCGGCCGGCGATCATCGCTCCCGCGGTGGCGTCCCCGCCGCCCACCGTGCACAGCGGTGTGGTGCTCGCCGCAGCGGCCTCGACATCGGAGTGTTCGTTGATCCACAGTGCGCCCTGCGCCCCCAGTTTGAGGATCGCTTCTGGAAAGCCGTTGCGCCGCAACGCCGCTTCGACGGCGGCGCGGTCCAGCGGATCCTGCTGGTAGAGCGTGGCGTACTCCTCGACCGTGCCGATCACACCGGTAGCGCCCTGGAGCGCCGGTGCGACGGCATCGGCGTACGCGGCGGAGGTGGGCCAGCTGCTAGGCCGCAAGTCCAGGTCCCACCAGACCGGAACGAATCGCTGGGCGGCGCGGTTGGTGAGGGTCGCGATTGTCGCCGGTGTAGTGCCGGCGGCCATCGCATCGCCGGAGATCACGATCGCACGCAACGAGTCCCACGGCAGCGTGTCGAGGACTTCCTCGCCGAGATAGGCATCAGCGGGATGGTGGCGGTAGAACTGTCGTTGCCCGAGGTCGGCGGTGAGGGTCGCCAGCAACGCCAGAGACGTGGCCCCCTCGTCCAGCCGGTACACCCAGCGGGTATCGACGCCGAAGTCGGACAGCTGTTTCATCAACAGACCCGCGGCGTAGTCGTCGCCGGTGGCCGACAGCAGCGCCGAGGAGACACCGAGCCGTCGAGCGACGATGGCGATGTTGGTGGGGCTGCCGCCCACCGACGCGCGGAAGCCGGTGGCATCGGCCATCTCCGTACCCCAGGTGTCGACGTAAAGATCGAGGTTGATGCGTCCGACGGTCAGCAACTGAGGACCGAGATCCTCGACCTCGTGGTCAGCGCTTTGCATGCGGGGCCCGGTCGGTGCCCAGCACGCTGAGCCAGCGCTGCGCCTTCTTCTCCCGCACGTAGGTCTCGCGGGCGTTCTTGACGGCCGGCATCTCGGAGACCTCAGCGGTCGCCATGTCCCACCAGCAGGTGGCGTACCCACCGACCCGTTCGTGCCAGTCGGTTTCGACGACGATGGCGGTGGTCTCGGTGCCGCCGCGCGCGTCGGCGAGGGCCTTCTCGAACTGCTCCAGTGTGGAGACCTTCAAGGTTCTGGCGCCCAGGCCCTCGCAGATCTTGTCGAGGTCGTGGTGGAAGATCTCACCCGAGTACTTGCCGTCCTCGCCGCGGTATCGGTAGTGGCAACCGAACCCTTCGCAACCCACCTGTTCGGAGACGTTGCCGACGCTGGAGAATCCGTGATTGTCGATCAGGATGAGGGTGATCTTGACACCTTCCTGAACGGCGGTCGCCAGATCGGAGTTCATCATCAGAAAGGTTGCGTCGCCGGCCATCACGAACACCTCGCGGGATGGATCGGCCATCTTGGCACCGATACCGCCGGGGATCTCGTAGCCCATCACCGAGTAGCCGTACTCCACCTGGTAACTCAGCGAGTCGCGCGACTTCCAGAGCTTGAGCAGATCTCCGGGCAGTGATCCGGCAGAGTTGACCACCACATCCGTGGGTTCGGCAGAACGGACCACCGCCCCGATGAGCGAGGACTGCGTGGGCAGTTCGCCGGCCACTCTGTCGTAGAGCCGTTCGAGTTCGTCGTCCCACCACTTTCGATGCGCGGCGACCTCATCGACGTAGGCCTGCTTGGTGCGGTAGCCCGCCAGCATCGGAAGCAGCTCCTCCAGAGTCGCTCTCGCATCGCCAGTGACGGCGACACCAGAGTGCTTGTGGGCGTCCATTTCGAAGACGTTGACGTTGACGAACCGAACGTCGGGGTTCTGGAACGCGGTCTTGGACGCGGTGGCGAAGTCGGTGAAGCGGGTGCCCACGCCGATGACGAGGTCGGCGGCTTCGGCCATCTCGTTGGCACCCTTGGACCCGGCGACGCCGGCGCCGCCCAGGCTCATCGGGTGGTCGTCGGTCAGTGCGCCCTTGCCCGCGTGCGTCATGGCGACCGGGATCCCCGTCACCTCGGCCACGGCGGCTATGGCACTCTCAGCGCGGCTGTAGCGGGCACCGCCGCCGCAGATCATGATGGGCCGCTCGGCGGCACGAATGAGGTCGGCGGCACGACGCAGGGCACCGAGATCAGCGCGGTTGCGGGCGAGGTGCCACACCCGCGGTGCGAACATTGTGGCGGGATAGTCGTACGCGAACGTTCCGACGTCCTGCGGCATCGCGATGAACACGGCTCCGGTGTCCGCGGGCGAGGTGAGCACCCGCATCGCCTCGGGCAGCGTGGTGATGAGTTGCTCGGGTCGACTGATGCGATCCCAGAACCGCACCACCGGCCGGAACGCGTCGTTGGTCGACGTCTCGGGTGAGTGTTCGTTCTCGAGTTCCTGCAGCACCGGGGCCTGGACGCGTTCGGCGAAGGTGTCCCCGGCGATGAGCAGAACCGGGATGCGGTTGATTGTGGCCGCCGCCGCGCCTGTCACCATGTTGGCCGCCCCGGGTCCGATCGACGACAGGCAGGCGTAGGTCTGGGTGCGGTTTTTCATCTTGGCGAAGGCGATGGCCGTGTGCACCATGGCCTGCTCGTTGCGGGCCAGGTGGTAGGGAAAGTCGTCCTCATACTGCTGGATTGCCTGCGCTACACCGCCGATGTTGCCGTGCCCGAAGATTCCCCAGATGCCGGGGAAGAACGGATGAACCTCACCGTCGTGTTCGACGTGTTGGTTCATCAAGTACCGGATCAACGCCTGCCCGGCGGTCAGTCGAATCGTCGACATGGTGGGCACCTCTCTGCAATGTGTCCCCCCGACAGCCGGCGGGCCGCGGCGGCGGGTGTGACGGCCACTGTGACCGTTGCCTCACCCCGTCCTTGTCTAACACGCAACTATTACTCCGTCAATGTTGCGTTATATGTGACAGTTTGTCTCTGCCCCTCGTGCTCCCCGAAAGCGTTGCGGGGTTTCGCCTCGATTGGGCGCGGAGACTGGCGACCCGCCGATAGCGGGCCCATCTGCGCGAACACGGTTGGCCGCCGGTCGCTACCGCGCCGTCGGACGGCCAGTGAATCGGTTGCGAGTCACGCATCAACAAAAGCCGAATAGGCTTGTTATAGGCATCTGCGAGTGCCTACAGTATGTCTCGCGTATCGGTGGTTGTCACACGAGGAGCGCGCCGGGCCGCTAAACCGCAGCCGACACGGACTGGCTCCGGGGAAAGGGGATGACGGCAATGCGTGTGTTGGGAGTGCGGGGATGATGCGGCAACCCTGTACCGACCGGCGGAACGCTGTCGCCCAGAACCCCGAAGCTCAACTGAAAGTATCAAAAGCCATGTCTCAGTTCAGAATAGGTGTCATCGGCTTGGGCCGAATCGGACGGTTCCACGCCGAGACGCTCAACGATCTACCGCGCGTGGGGTCACTGGTCCTCGCCGACGCCGTACCCGAGGTTGCAGAAGTGGCGGCGAGGAAACTCGACGCGGAAGCAGTCGCCGACCCACTGGCGATGATCACCTCAGGTATCGACGGGTTGGTGATCGCCGCTGGCACGGCCTCGCATCCGGAGCTCATCGCTGCCGGCGTCGACGCAGGGGTGCCTGTCTTCTGCGAGAAGCCGGTCGCACCGACGACCGCGGAGAGTGCGGAGTTGCTCAGGGCGGTCGGTGTTCGCGACGTTCCCATCCAGATGGGTCACCAGCGGCGCTTCGACCCGGCCTACCGGGCGATCTGGCAAGCGGTGCGTGACGGTGACGTGGGCTGGCTGCACACGATTCGATCGACAACGCTGGACCCAGAGCCTCCCCCCGCCCCCTTCATCGCGTCTTCGGCGGGGATCTTCCCCGACTGCGGCGTACACGACTTCGACGTCGTGCGCTGGATCAGCGGTCGGGAGGTCGTGGAGGTGTACGCCGTTGGCGCCAACAGAGGCGATGCGTTCTTCGCCGAAGCCGGCGATGTCGATACGGCTGCCGCCACCCTTCTACTCGAGGACGGGACCATTGCGGTGATCTCCAACGCACGCTACAACGGCGGTGGGTACGACTGCCGACTGGAGGTGCACGGGTCCCGCGGCACCCTTGTCGCGGGGTGGGATGACCGTTCGCCGGTGCGGTCAACCGAGCAGGGCGGCGGCGATATTGGCCGGGACCCGCATCGGATGTTCATGGTGCGCTTCGAGGCGGCCTATCGCGCTGAGTTCGAGGCGTTCCTCGACGTCGTTGCCGGCGACGCTTCCTCGCCCTGCACGGTGCAGGACGCAGTCGCGGCCGGGCGTATCGCCGAAGCGGCGACCACCTCCCTCAAAGAGCACCGACCCGTACGCGTAAGCGAGGTAGCTGCGTGAGAATCGCTGCTGCACCCGTATCCTGGGGCCTCTGCGAGGTCCCCGGGTGGGGCTATCAAATGCCGGGCGCCCGTGTCCTGCACGAGATGGAACGACTCGGCATACGAGCGACGGAACTCGGGCCGCCCGGTTTTTTACCCGAAAGCGGTCCGGCCCTGCGGACACTGCTCGCCGAGCACGATCTGAGCCCGGTGGGGGCATTCGCGCCGATCGTGTTGCATGACGCGACAGTCGACGCCGTAGCGCAGGCGAAGCCTTTCATCCAGCGATTGCGGGCTTGTGGCGCAGATGTGCTCGTGATCGGGGCGGCGACGGGGCGCGACGGGTACGACGGCCGATCCACTCTCGATCGTGAGCAATGGGACCGATTGGTCGCCAACCTCGAGCACGTCGAGAAGGTTGCGCAGGACTCGGATGTTCGCGCCGTGTTGCATCCTCACATGGGCACGGTGATCGAACGGCGCGAGGAGGTCTACCAATTACTGGGGTCGTGTTCAGTGCCGCTCTGCCTCGACACGGGCCACCTGCTCATCGGCGGCACCGATCCGCTCGAATTGCTTCGGACGCATGGTGATCGGATCGCGCACGTTCAACTCAAGGACGTCACGGCCGCGCTGGCCGCGCAGGTGAGCAGTGGGGAGACGCGGTACAGCGACGCCGTCCGCGACGGCATGTACACCCCGCTGGGGCGCGGTGACATCGACATCGAGGGCTTGCTCGATGAGCTGGCAGCGCGAAGCTACTCGGGATGGCTGGTTCTCGAGCAGGACCGCGTCCTGACCGAGGACCCGGTCGGCGAGGGCCCGTTGGCCGACGCCCGAGCCAGCATCGCCTACCTGCGAACGGCGTTGGTACGGGCCCAGAAGGAATCGGGACGCTAACGCTGATCGAGACTTCGTCAGCGTGACGCCTACCCGAGAAGCCGATCGACGCGGCCTGGCCGCTGCTGTCGAGACACCGCAACCGCGGAGAAAGGTCGACATCCGATGACAGAGAAGCTCCTCGTGATGGGCACCGGCCGCATGGCACACGTCCGTGCCGAAGCGGCACGCGCCGCAGCACCCGACATGGACGTGCACATCACCGGCAGACGAATGGACCGCGTTCGGGAGATGGCGTCCCAACTGGGTATGCAGCCGGTCGCCATCGCAGAGCTGAACGAACACCGGTACGCCGGTACCTTTATTACCAGCGCCACCGACAACCATCTCGAAGATCTGAAAGTCTCATTGGCACTCGGAGTTCCGGTGTTGTGCGAGAAGCCGCTCGCGGCTCGGTCCGCCGATGCCGCGGTCCTTGCCGCAGCCGCCAATGCGGCAGGGGTGCCGCTGTACGTCGGATTCCAGCGCCGGTTCGACTTCGGGTACCGCGGTATCCGCGAGCGGATCGACGGCGGCAAGGTCGGTCCGCTCCACCTCATCCGCACCACCTCGTTCGACCATCGCCCGTCGGCGCCCGAATTTCTCGCCACCAGCGGGGGTATCTTCCTCGACCTGTTGGTACACGACGTCGACATCGTCCACTGGCTGGCGGGCTCAGTTGTCGATTCCGTGTACGCCTCGGCCACGGTTCGCACCAGCCCGATCTTCACTGAACTCGACGACTTCGACGTCGTCACCGCGGTGCTCAATCTCCGTGGGGGCGTGACAGCTGTGTTGAATGCCACCCGCTCGAATCCACATGGCCAGGATGTCCGCTGCGAAGTCCTGGGCGCCGACGAATCCGTTGCGGCGGGTCTCGGTACACGCACGCCGATCCATCGGCTCGACTGGCACGGTGGGCCAGGGCCTACGGCCTACCCCGACAATTTCATGGACCGCTTCGCCGACGCCTTCACCGCCGAGACCGCTGCCTTCGTCGACCACGTACGCGGTGGCGGCGCCTTCACGGGTTGCACTGCAGACGAATGCCTCAGGGCCATGATCGTCGCCGAGCGGTGCGAACAATCGGCACGCACATCACGTTGGCTGCCGGTCGACCCGATGTAGCCGCAGCAAAAAGGTTCCGTCGGCGGTGTGACGACAAGACAGCGTCCGAACTGAGATGTGGCCGAACTCGATCACCGCCTCGCGACCCGATTCCGAACGGCCTCCTAACCGGCGGTTCCGGTCACCGCGGATCTGCCGCCGAGCGCCGCGGTGATGTCGGCGGCCACGGCGACGACATGTGCAGCCAGGTCCTTCAGCGATTCCGGAGTGAGCCGTGTCGCCGGTCCGTCGATGCCGATGACGCCGACCGGTGCGCCGTCGGGGCCGTCGTACACCGGAGCCGAGATGCACCTCACGCCCATGTCGTTCTCCTCGTCGTCGATGGCGTAGCCACGGGAGGCTATGTCCTCCACATGCGCCGCCAGGACCTTGGCGCTGGTGATCGTCCTGGTTGTGCGAGGAGGTAGATCGGCTGGAACAGCGGCGAGCCCCACAGCCAGGAGGCATTTGCCTGCCGAGGTGCAGTGAAGCGGGACCCTGCGGCCCTTGCCGGCGACCACGCGTAGTGGTCGCGTCGTTTCCACATCATCGATGACCAGCGCCGCAGCACCCGTGGACACCGCCGCGTGAGCGCATTCGCCGGTCTCCTCGACCAGTCGAACCAGGTGCGGGCGTGCCGCTTCAGCGAAGCGCTGATGAACCTCCTGGATTCCCGAGTACGCGAGCACGGCCGGGCCGAGACGGAAGCCGCGCCGGGTTTCACTGACAGGCACTGCGTACCCAGCGGCGGCAAGGGTTTGCATCAGACGCGAGGCACTGCTCTTGTGAATGTCGAGTTCGGAAGCCGCCTGCTGGACGGACAGCCCCTTCTCCCGACGAACCGGATCGGCGGAAACCTCGAACAGCAGATCCAGGATTCTCAAGCCGCGTTCGAGCGAACCAACAGTTGACGACATACGTAACTTCTACCATGCAACACTGGACCGGCTGGCATCGCGCGAAGCGCAACTTATTCTAGATTCGCCCTCGAACGCTTGAACCCTGCTCAACGAGGCCCACCTCGAGCTTATCAACGCATGCGGATGGCTAATCTGTTTCCTGCGGGAGCGAACAGCGCAACCTGAGGTCCGATGTTGTCGCGGACAGTGACTCGCTAGTCCCCTCCCGATTCAACGCGGCCAGTTGAGTGCCCTCTCCGTGCGCAGTCCGGGGTTGTGGTGGTGGCCGGGGCGGGCGAGACCTTCGTGTCTCGGGCTGTCGCAGAGTCCCCGATCGCGCCACCCGGCATCAGGTATCTGTCGTTCGACGAGCCGCTCTACGACACCGTCGCCCTGATCCAGAAGGAGTCCGCAGTCTTGTCCCCCGCCACCAGGGAGCTCGCGCGCCTGGCACGGGAAACGCTCTCGGACTTCGGCGTGGCCGATTCGGCTGTCCCGTAACGTAATCCGACTACGCACCCCGTCGCCGCGCAACAAGAGGATTCCATATCTGGTTGATCGACGGGTGAGGCGCCACGACGTGGCGCAGCATGTCGATAGGCACCTTGGCGACCACGGCGAGTGTCGCAGCCTGAGCGAGTTCGGCGAACTCAGGTCCGACGAACGTCGCGCCGAGGAGGGCGTCCGTGTCAGCGTCGATGACCAGCTTCGCCCAGGCGTCGAAGCCGTCGCGGAAGATCGCCAGATCGGGCACCGCTTCCGGATAGCGCGCGGTGGTTGTCGTGACCGTGAATCCGTCTGCGCGTGCTTGGCTTTCGGTGCGGCCCACTTCGACGACTTGCGGATCGGTGTAGACGACTTGTGGGAGATTGTGTGGGTCTCGTGCGATGAGTTCGTCGGGGCCGAGTTGGTGTCCCCGTGCGCACGCAGCGATCACGTCGGCGACGACCACCGCGTGATACTGCGACAGGTGTGACAGCAGCGCCCGCCCGGTGGTATCGCCCATTGCGTACAGCCAGCTGCCGTCGACCCCTACTGCTTGCAAGTGGTCGTCGACCGCAACGAAGTCGCCGACGGGGAGCCCGACGGCATCCAGGCCGAGGGCATCGGTATTGACCACCCGGCCGGCAGCGACGACGATTTCATCGACTTCGATGTCCTCGTCGTCCACGGTGGCCGTGACGGCACCATCCGGCTCGGATCGGGTCACCGCCGACAGCTGGGCACCGAACCGAATGTCTACTCCATTGCGGCGCAACGATTCGGTGACCATCTCGCCGGCCACGGCCTCCGAATTGCGCAGCAGAGCGTGACCTCGCACCAGCAGGGTGACCGCGGAACCGAGGCCCGCCAAGATCGTGGCGAACTCGACGCCGACGACGCCGCCACCGACGATCAGCGCGCGCGGCGGCACGCGAGTCATGGTGGCCAGATCCCTATTGGTCCAGGGTCGCGCGTCGGCAAGTCCCGGTACGTCGGGGATCGCGGGGCGGGTGCCGGTCGCCAGCACTACCGCATGTCGCGCGCTGATCAACTCCTCACTTCCATCAGGGCGAGTCACGGTGACCTCACGTTCGCCGGATAGCCGGCCGTGGGCGTGGAACACGGCGAGCCCTTGCTGCTGCAGGGCCGCCGTGACGGCGTCGTCGTTGAGATGGTCGACGATCGCGTCACGCTTGGCGAAGACTGCGGCAACGTCGAGCTGGGCCCGGCCCACGGCTTCGCGCACGCCGGGAACGGCTTTCGCCAGTGCCAGTACCTCGATCGGCCGCAGGAGAGTCTTGGTCGGATTGCACGCCCAGTAGTGGCATTCGCCGCCGATCAAGCGTTCCTCGACCAGCGCGACGGTCAACCCTTCGGCGATGAGATAGCCCGCTGCTGAGGCGCCGCCCGGGCCACCGCCGATGATGATCACGTCGAATTCGGTGGGTTGTGTCATATCAGCCTCTGTCGTCGTCGGTTCGTGTTTCAACGGTGTGGATCACCACTTCGGAACGAAGGGTGCGGTGCACCGGGCACCGGTCGGCGATGCCGAGCAACGCGGCACGTTGGTCGGCGTCGAGGGGACCGATCAGAGTGATGTCGCGTTCGATCCGATCGACCATCCCGGTGGCGGTCTCACACTCGGCACAGTCGTCGGCGTGGATTCGGAAGTGGCGTGAGTCGACGACAACACGTTCGAGCGGAATCTGCTTCCGGTCGGCGTACATCCGCACCGTCATCGACGTACACGCGCCGAGCGCGGCGAGGAGCAGGTCATACGGGTTGGGCCCCGTGTCATCCCCGACAGGATGGGGCTCGTCTGCCGACAGTCGATGACTGCCTGCACTGATCTGCTGGCTGAGTCTGCCTGTGCCGCTTTCGGCGACCCGTACTAGACCGTCGGCGGTGTCGGTGTCGGTGTCGGTGGCGTCGGAGATATCCGTAGGGGTATCGGCGTACCGGCCCGACCAAGCGGCAAGGACATCAGCCGCGAACTCGGCGTCAGCCCGGTTGCTGAGTAGGTGGTCGGCACCGTCGAGGCTGATGAACGACTTCGGATGTCGTGCGGTGTCGAAGATGGTTCGCGCGTTGTCGACCGACACCACTTGGTCGACTGGAGAATGCAGGACGAGCAGCGCCGCATCGAGTGTCGAAATGCGTTCGCGCTGCGGTTGAGTCGCGATGTCGTCGAGGAAATGACGGCGCACCCGAAACGGCCGACCCCCGATCGAGACTGTGGCCTCACCCGCTTGGACGGCGGACAGGGCGTCGCCCAGTACCCCCGTCACGTGGGAGGGGTCAGCGGGTGCACCGATGGTGGCGACCGCGCGAACCTCGGGTATCTGCCGGGCGGCGGCCAGGACTGCCGCTCCGCCCAATGAATGTCCGATCAGAACGGCCGGTGCAGAGTACTGGCTGCGGAGGTGGTCCGCGGCGCGCACGAGGTCCTCGACGTTGGAGCTGAAGCTCGTCGAGGCGAAATCGCCCTCGGACTCCCCCAAGCCGGTGAAGTCGAACCTCAACACCGCGATTCCCTGCTTGGCAAGCGCGCGCGAGATCCGCCCTGCCGCAACATTGTCCTTACCGCAGGTGAAGCAGTGTGCGAACAGCGCGAAGGCCCTCGGAGTTCCGGTCGGCAATTCCAGCTTGCCCGCCAAGTCGCCGTTGCTTCCGCGGAAGGTTGTCTTGGTCTGGGTGCTCATGCAGCCACACCGTAGCCTGCGTTGACGCGGGAGCTGCACAGTTGCAATGACATTGGCTTCCTCTACGTCGAAAGGTCAAAGAGCTTCCGATACATGAGTGCCGTGGGGACAGCGTGGCGTTACACGTCGTCGTCGAACCGTCGCAAGACGTGGCCGCAACGTGCCGTGAGGGGTTAGCCTGCACGGATGCCGTCGACGCCTCTCCCCGTGGTGCTGGCTACGCTCGCCCTGCGACGCAGACTCAAGCAGTTCGCAGACAAGCTGGTGCCACCTCAGATCGCGATGCTGGACCTCGGCGAGGGCGTCGGCGGTGTCCAGGTCGCCGCAGCCATCGCCGAACTCGGGATTGCCGATGTGCTCGCCGAGGGGCCGATGACTGCGCCGCAGATCGCCGCCCGGATCGAGTGTGATGAAGAGACCACCCACCGTCTGCTGCGGGGCGCCGTCGCGTGCGACCTGTGCACGATGGACCGCCGGACCGGTGCGGTCAAGCTGACCCGCATGGGGGCGGTGCTGCGCAGCGACCATCCTGCGTCGCTTCGGGCGTGGATGCGCTACAAAGGGATGCGGTCGACCGTCGACGCCTGGGGAGGGTTGGCCGCCAGCGTGCGCAGCGGCCGGAGCGCGTTCGAGCTCGTGCACGGGGTGTCGGTGTGGGAGTGGTTCGCCGCGCACCCGGACGAGCAGCGCGTCTTCGCCTCGACCATGCGCCAGGCCACCGAGATCAGTGCCCGCGCCATTGCGCGGGCCTACCCGTGGCCAGACGGTGCGGTGGTGTGCGACGTGGCCGGTGGGATCGGCACGCTGCTGTCGGTGATTGTGGCCGAGTCAGGCGCGAACCTGCGTGGGGTGCTGGTGGACAGTGCGGGAATGATCGCCGAAGCCGAACAACTCCTCGCCGACCGCGATGTCGCCGACCGCATCGATCGTGTCGAGGGCGACATCTTCCGCACCATCAACGCGACCGCCGACGTGTACGTGCTCAAGGATGTGCTGCACGACTGGGATGACGAACGCTGCGCAAAGATCCTCGCCGCGGTGTCGGCGAGCATGCCCAGTGGCAGCAGGCTCGTGGTGGTCGAATATCTCCAGCCGCTCAATCGCCCGAATCCGTTCTCCCCGCTGCTCGACCTACACACGCTGACCCAACGCGACGGTGGACGTCTGCGCTCGTTGGCCGAACTGTCCGCGCTGCTCACCGACGCCGGCCTGCGACCCACTGGGCGCAAGTTCTCAGTCGTGCCGCACGACCTCATCGAGGCGGAGAAGGTCTGAGAATGCCAAGCGGGCGAAGCGCCGGCCGATGATCTGGTGCGTCGCGGCGTCAGGATGCAGATTGTCGGGCAGCGGGTGTTCAGCGGAATCGTCGGCGCCGTAGAGATCCCGGCCGTCGAGGTAGTACAGGTGCGGGTCGTCGACCGCCCGTGCGGCCATAATCTCGGCGAGCTGCTCGCGGATCACCGACAGTGTCAGTTTGCCGCGCCCCGAGTCTGCGGGGTCACCGGTGGCGATGAACCGGATCTGCCCGGCGGCGAGGGCCGCTACGTCGAAAGCACCTGGCCCAGGGGTGTTTTCATGAATGGGGCAGTAGAGCGGTCCCACGACGAGCAACGGGCTGTCGGGGTGTCCGTCGCGCACCGTGTCCAGGAACCCGTGAACCGCAGGCCCGAACGCCCGCACCCGCATCACGTCACCATTGACGAGATTGATGCCGATCTTGACGCTGAGCACGTCTGCGGGTGTGTCTCGCATCGTGCGAGCGACGAACGGGTCGAGCATCGCACTGCCCGCCAGGCCGAGGTTGATCAGCTCCACCCCACCGAGCGCGGCGGCCAACGCCGGCCACGTCGTGCTGGGGCTCGCTGCGTTGGAGCCCTGGCTGATGGAGCTGCCGTAATGCAGCCACACCCGCCGCCCGGAGTCTGGCACGCGATTGATCGCGTCGTCGGTACGCAGGGCGACGATCTCGATGCGCTCGTAGTGCGGCAGCCAGATCTCGACGTCCTTGTCCTGTGCGCTCAGTCCGGTGAACCGCACGGTGCCAACGGATCCGCGCTGAATCTCGGTGTGTCCCGTGGCGGGGTCGACTCGCACCACGTCGCCACCGGTGGTCGCCACCTGTTGCGTGAGGTGCCCGTCGACGCGCAGGTCGACCATGCCGTCGGGGCGCTCGGGCACCCCTACCAAAATCGTCCGTGTCCGCAGCAGATCGAGTTCCACCGCGGTGGCGCGAGTGCGGAACGCCACTCGCACGCCGGAGGGCTGCGCCTCCACGGCCGCGAGTTGCGGGTCGCTGCACTGCGCTCGGGCTCGGGCCGGCAGCCGATGGGGCAGCCACCCCCGGTCTGTCGGCTCCAGCTCGGCCAGACCACGCAGCAGGTCGGCGGCCATGGGGTGGCTTCTCATCGCACGGTCACCTGAAGTGGGAATGTTCATCACTTCCTTCCAAGTCGTTCCTGGCAACTGGCCGGAACGGCGCAGCAGATGCGGCGCGTCGAAATAGGAGGCGTTGCGGTCCCATGCCGGCAACGGATCGAGGGATCACCGGCCGAATGTTCACGTGGCCATCTCACTGTGTGCCCCAGGGGCATAGTCAAAATTACCAGAAGTCAGCACCAGCAATACCTGTCGTCCTCACCGGACAGTGCAGCAGGCCACCGAGATCGGTGTTCTCGAACAGTGTTGCAATACTGTCTGATTGGTGAGTGCTCTATGCCGCAGCAGATCAGACGCGTGGGTTCTCATCGCGGATGGCACGTCAGCGCCTCTGCGACATGCGCTTGTCTCATGTCTACGCCGAGACGTTTGTCTCACTAACTACTGCATTTCCTCGGGCCGCGGATCGTTGTCAGACCGCCGCCCAACCCCCATCAACCGACAGAATGGCGCCGTGGATATTCGCGGCGCCCTCGCCGGCCAAGAAGACCACGGCCGCGGCCACTTCTTCAGGTGTGCTCATCCGCCGAGAAGGGATGCGCGCGAGCACCGGTGCCAAGTAGTCGGCGTACTCGGCATTGCGCTCCGTGGCGATGGGGCCCGGCGCGACGGCGTTGACCCGCACACCGTGGGGCCCATACTCGGCGGCCCACGACTTGGTCAGCGAGTGGTTGGCCGCCTTGGTAGCGCTGTACAGCGCGGAACCGTCAGCCCCATTGAAGCCGTTGATCGAACCGATGTTCACGATGACTCCGCCGCCGCGGCGCACCATCGGCGGCGCCAGAAGGCCAGTCAGTAAGAACGGTGCGACGACGTTGGTGCGCAGCGATTCCAGCAACGCCTCCTCATCGATTTCAGCTGTGGGAGTGGGCATGCCGAAGATGCCTGCGT